>NZ_JBRIQO010000055.1:0-24225 GCF_052983175.1 Streptosporangium sp. G12
GGCGGCGACGTGCGTCATGCCGTCGAGCGCGGCCACCTGGTGGCACTGCGCGAGGGCGTCGGACTCGATCCAGCTCGTCGGGGAGGCGAACACGGTGACGGTGGCCGGACCCACGGCCGCGGTGGACGGCGGCGGGGACTCCAGCGGGGGGTGTCGCTGAGACAAAGAGGCTCTCTTAAAAAGGGTATGGGCTGACAGCGTTACGGGGCGCGTCGGCACCGTGGCATTTCGGGGGGCGGGGTGCCGTCCGTCAGAGCGTCATGGACACCACGTTCCCCGAGCCCCACCCCCGAGGCAAGCGGTTTTCGGCCGTACGGACCTGTATGTCGGCGCTCACCGCCGTCTCACGACGTGCGCATCGCCGCGGCCCTCATCTTCTGCCGCGTGCCCGCCGGAGATCATCGAACGGGAAACCCGCCACGTGCCCTGGACATGCCCTCGACACGGCATCACCGCGGGCCGGAGGCCGGGGCAGCTCAGAACATCGAGATGTGCGGATGGTCGAAGTGGTTGGCCGTGATGCCACCGCGGTTCGACATGAAGCGCCAGCCGGAGCCGTGGTTGATCCGCTGACGCCAGATCACGTACTTCACGCCCAGTCTGGTCCTGTTCTTGAGGGCCCAGGCGGCGATCTCGTCGCCCAGCGCGAGGTTGGCGGCCGAGGGCATCGTGCCGCCGGTGCTCATCATGAAGTCGCAGGCGCGGCCCAGGGGGTGCTCGCCGCCGTCGTTGGCGGCCCGGTAACAGCCGACGGAGTACGGGAGGCTGAAGCGCCGCATGACGGCGTCGCGCATGATCCGGGTGCGGTCGGTGATGTTGTCGGCACCGGTGGGGAGCTGCGGGGCCCAGCTGCCGTCGGAGCGGCGGCCGGAGCCGGTGGGGGCGAGCCGGTCGAGCTTGTCCTTGACGTCGCGGATCACGTCCTCGGCCTCCTCGCGCCGGCCCTCCACCTCCTTGGCCTCGTCGCGGATCTCGTCGGTGAGCCTGGACGCCGTCTCCGCCGCCTTCTTCCTGCGCTCGAGGCTGCCGGCGAAGCCCTCCAGGTAGGCGCTCTGCTGGGCGGTGAGCTGTTCCATCACCGCGGCGGCGCCCATGTCGCCGGAGAACATCAGCGCGGGCAGCCCTCCGCTGCTGCTGGTCTGGTAGCGGAGCTGGACGATGGAGTCGACCTGCCTCTTGGCCTCGACATAGATCTCCTCGGCCTTGCCCAGGTTCTGCTTGGCGACGGCCTCGGCCTTCTGCGCCTTCTTGAGGGACTCGCGTCTGGCCGCGTAGGTCTCGATCAGCCCGTCGAGTTTCTTGCCGAGTTTGGCCAGGTCGGCACGGAGTTTGGCCTCGGTCGGCTTGGGTTCCGCGCTTCCCGCGGTGGGGGTACCGATGGTGAACGCCGCGATCGAGCTCAGACAGAGGACCACAGCGGCATGCCGACGGAACGTGGGGGACGAGGCCGCCACGAACTCTCCTCTCCTTCCGCCTACCGGGTTAGCTGACGGGTTCGGGCTGGAGGAAGCCCTTCCACCGAAGTGGTTTCACCCCAGGTGCGGTGGTTCCCCGGCTCCTGGGCGAGGCGCCCAGGATTAGGCAAATCAGCGTTTACAGCCGATGTGGGAAGGATAGTAGTGGTAAACAGCAGGTCATGCGACCTCAAGACGAGACCAAGCGGTAATCAGTTCGTGATGACAGAGCGCAGAAGTTGTGCTGTTCCCTCGGGGGACACGTCGTTCACGAAGGCGCCCATGGCCGACTCCGACCCGGCGAGGTATTTCAGCTTGTCCGGCGCGCGGCGGATGCTGAACAGCTCCATGTGCGCGTACGACAGATCGCGGCCGGTGGAGACCGGCGCCTGGTGCCAGGCCGCGATGTACGGCATGGGCACGCCGAACAGCCCGTCGAGGCGGCGGAGCACGTCGGTGTAGAGGGGGCCGAACGCCGCGCGCTCCTCGGCCTCCAGCGCGACCAGGTCGGGGACCTGGCGGTGCGGGTAGAGGTGGACCTCCACCGGCCAGCGCGCCGCGGCCGGGACGAAAGCCGTCCAGTGCTCGTTCGAGCCCACCACCCGGATACCGGCCTCCCGCTCCGCGGCCAGGACGTCGGCGAACAGGTTGCCGCCGGTCCGCTCCCGGTGGCGCTCGGCCGCCCCGAGGGTGAGCCTGGTGCGCGGGGTCACGTAGGGGTAGGCGTAGATCTGACCGTGCGGGTGGGCCAGGGTGATGCCGATCTCCGCTCCCCGGTTCTCGAAGCAGAACACCTGCTCCACGCCCGGCGTCGCCGACAGCTCCGCCGTACGGTCGACCCAGGCCTCCATGACCAGCTCGACCTGCTCGGGGGAGAGCCGCGAGAACGACGAGTCGTGCTCGGAGGTGAAGCAGACCACCTCGCACCTGCCGATCCCCGGACGGACCTCGCTCAGCCCGCCGATCTCCCGGTGCTCGCCCGGCTGGGCGGAGAACGACGGGAACCGGTTTTCGAAGACCACCACGTCGTAGTCGGAGGCGGGCACCTCGGTGAGGTTGCCGGGGGTGGAGGGGCAGAGCGGGCACTCGCTGGCCGGGGGCAGGAAGGTGCGGCCCTGACGGTGCCCGGCCACCGCGATCCACTCCTCGGTGAGCGGGTCGTAGCGCAGCTCGGAGGCGGCGGGGCGGGGCGGCAGGTCACGCCGGTCGACCGCTCCGCGGTCGGCGTCGTCGCGCCGGTCGAAGTAGATGAGCTCCCGGCCGTCGGCCAGGTGGGTGATCGTGCGTTTCATCGGCCGGAGATCTCGCTCTCTCGCTGGGGTTCCGTGATGATCAGTTCGCCCACCGAGGCGGCGATCTCCTCGCGGGCCTCCCCGGTCAGGCCGGAGTCGGTGACCACGATGTGGGCCTCGGCCAGCTGGGCGATGGTGCTGATGCCGACCGTGCCCCACTTGGTGTGGTCGGCGAGCACCACCAGGCGGTGCGCGGAGGCGACCAGCTCGCGGTTGGTCTCGGCCTCCAGCAGGTTGGGGGTGGTGAACCCGGCGCGGGTGCTCATCCCGTGCACGCCGAGGAAGAGGGTGTCGACGTGGAGCCCGCGGATCGCCGAGACCGCGACCGGGCCGACCAGGGCGTCGGAGGGGGTGCGGATCCCGCCGGTGAGCACGACCGTGCGGTCGGCCCTGGGGGAGCGGTGGAAGACGTCGGCGATCCGGATCGAGTTGGTGATCACGGTCAGCTCGGGCACGTCGACCAGGTGGTGGGCGAGCGTCCAGGTCGTGGTCCCCGCGGAGAGCGCGATCGCCGTGGCGGGCCGGACGAGCCCGGCGGCGTGCTGGGCGATCGTCTCCTTCTCCGCCTGCTGGCGCGCCGACTTGGCGGCGAAGCCCGGTTCCTCGGTCGAGCCGGGCCCGGCGGCGGTGGCGCCGCCGTGGACCTTCTCCACCAGGCCGCGCTCGGAGAGCACCTCGAGGTCACGCCGGATCGTCATGTCGGACACGCCGAGCTCCCGGACGAGATCGGCGACCCGGACCCCGCCGCTACTGCGCACCCTCTCCAGGATCGCCTGCTGCCGCTGCTGGGCAAGCATGCCTCGCTCCCCTCGCTCCCCTTAATCCACCAGATTCCACCAAATTACCACGGTGAGACCACGAAACGTTGTTGAGTATTGGTGGCTAACCGCTCACAGTCGCTCAAGCTCAGCCGCGATGTTCGCTCTCGCCGCCTCCTCCAGATCGGCGACGCGGAAGATGGCCGGGAGGTCGAGCAGCGAGCGCAGCACGGCGGCCCGCCCGGCCCTGAACGCGTCGTCGGGGACGAAGCCGTACTCCTCGCGCACGGCCGCCGCGTAGCCGGCGTAGACCTCCGGGGACGAGCCCAGGATCGCCAGGTCCGCGTCGGACAGCACGGCCCCGTCCGCGTCGCCGGGCGCGGGGTCGTGCGTGACGGTCAGCCTGACCAGCCGGGCGACCGTCGCCACGGCCTCCGCGGACAGTCCCGTCTCCGGCAGCGCGCGCTCGGCCAGCCCCGCGCTCCGCTCCTCGTTGTCGCCGCGCCGGGGGTCGTAGACGGCGTCGTGGAACCAGGCCGCCAGCCGTACGAGGTCCGGATGCTCGGCGTGGCCGGCCAGGGCGTCGACGTGGTCGAGGACGGCCTCCAGGTGGGCGGTCGTGTGATACCTGCGGTGCGGCTCGTCGTACCGGGTGATCAGTTCGCTGCCGAGGGGGTCGGCCCCGAGGCCGGCCAGGGATCGCCAGCGGGCCATCAGCTTCTCGCTCATGTGACGGAGCCTAGAACCCGGCCGGTGCCGTGCCGGAGGGACGGGGCGCGAAATCGATCACGCGTCCGCGCGCCGGGGCGCGGGACGTCAGGACCGGGGAAAGCCGGGGAAGCGCCGGGGAAACCCGGGGAAACTCGGGGAAACCCGGTCCGCCGGAGTTGGGCGGATCGTCGTTCGGGCCTTGTGCGACCGGCGTTCCGGGAGGAATGTGAAGGTCTGAGCCGGTGAGATCGAGCCCCGTACGGCCCCGAGAGGGGGCCGGACCTCGCGGGACTCGGCGGGACCTCGGAGAATCTCAGGGAAGGGGTGGTCGGCATGGGCAGACGAGCGCGTAAGGCCAAGGCCCGCAGGAAGCGCAAGGCCAACCACGGCAAGCGACCGGCCTAGCGGCCCGGGCCTCCCCGCGTGAGCCGGGGGCGAGCGCCCGGAGAACGGACGGTCAGGCGCGACGGCCCCAGGAGGCCAGCAGCCGGGTCTGCGCGTCGGTGCCGGAGGGCACCTCCCGGTGTCCTCCGGGGGGCGCGGCCTGCCGGTAGCCGGGCTCCACATGGCTGAACCAGGCGGCGCAGGCCTCGACCAGCTCGGGATCGAGCCGTTCGTCGGCGCCGATGGCGCGGGCCAGATCCCACGTGTGGATGAGCGCGTCGGCGAACAGCTCGGTGACGTACTCCCGGCCGGGCACGTCGCCGAACGGCAGGTGGACGAGGCGGTCGAGGGCGTGGACGTTCGTCGCCGCCTGGATGGCGGGCACGGCCGAGGTGTCGAACGCCTTGATGGGATCGTCGCCGAGCAGGTCCCCCTCGAAGGCGTCGCCGACCTCCGCGGAGGTCCCCCCTGCGAGCAGTACGGGGGCCCACAGGTTCTCGCCGACCACATGGTTGACCAGGGCGTGCACGTTCCAGTCGACGCACGGCGTCGGGTTCTCCCACTGGTCGGGGCCGACCCGGTGGACGAGAGCGCCGAAGTCGTCGAGCGCGCGCTGGTAAGCCTCGGGTATGTCGATGGTCATCATGCCCCTCCCGATGCCCTCCCGGGTTTCCTCCCGGCTCTCATCTTGACCGTAACCCCTGGACCGCCAGTAGTCATCGCGTCAACGGACATGACCGGCATGCCCGGGGTTGCCTAGGGGATCGGTCCGGGTACACCTGACCGAGGGGCTTCATCCCGCGGTCATCTCAGCGTCAGGTTGAAGTCACGATATTTCGTGAAAATTCGTCTCATGCGCACCACGACTTTCACCCGGGCGGCCGCCGCGGCGGTCACCGGCCTGCTCCTCATGCCCGTCTCCGCGGCCCCGGCCACCGCCGAGTCCGGCCACGGGGGCGTCAAGCTGACCTTCCTCGGTCGTTACACCACCGGTACCGTCGCCGCCGGCGCCTCGGAGATCACCGCGTACGACGCCTCGACCCGCCGGGTCTTCGTGGTGAACGCGCAGGCCGGCACCGTCGACGTGCTCGACATCCGCGACCCGCGCAAGCCGCGCAAGGTCGCCACCCTGGCCACCCCGGGCGCCAACAGCGTCGCGGTGCGCCGCGGCCTGGTCGCCGTGGCCCAGCAGGCCGCGATCAAGACCGACCCGGGCACCGTCGCCTTCTTCGACGCCAAGAGCGGGCGGAAGCTCAGGCAGGTCACCGTGGGCGCGCTGCCCGACATGCTGACCTTCACCCCGGACGGGCGCCGGGTGGTCGTGGCCAACGAGGGGGAGCCGTCCTCCTACTGCGAGGGCGAGGTGGCCGACCCCGAGGGTTCGGTGAGCGTCGTCGACCTGAGCCGCTGGACGGTGCGGACCGCGGGGTTCGCGACGTTCGACGCGGAGCGGCTGCGGGCCAGGGGAGTGCGGATCACCGGCCCCGGGGCCACCGCCGCCCGGGACCTGGAGCCGGAGTACGTCACCGTCGAGGGCGACACCGCCTACGTGACCCTCCAGGAGAACAACGCGCTCGCGATCGTCGACCTGGACCGGGCGGCGGTCCGCGACGTCGTCCCGCTGGGGCTGAAGGACTGGTCGAAGACCGGGTTCGACGCCTCGGACAAGGACGGGAAGATCGACATCAGGCCCCGGCCGGTGAAGGGCATGTACCAGCCCGACGCGATCGCGCACTTCCGCGACCGCGGGCGGACCTACCTGGTCACCGCCAACGAGGGCGACGGGCGCGAGTGGGACTGCCACGCCGACGAGGTCAGGGTCAAGTCGCTGGACCTCGCGCTGCCCGACGCCGGGAACCTCAAGAAGGACACCGAGCTCGGCCGGCTGAACGTGGCCGCCGACTCTCCCAGGAACGCGAGCGGCGCCTACACCGAGCTGCACGCGTTCGGCGCCCGCTCGATCTCGATCAGGTCCACCTCGGGAGCGCTCGTCTGGGACTCCGGCGACCAGCTGGAGCGGCTCGTCGCCAAGGAGCTGCCCGACGCCTTCAACGCCGACAACGAGGAGGACGACTCCTTCGACAGCCGCAGCGACAACAAGGGCCCCGAGCCCGAGGGGGTCACGGTCGGCGAGGTGCGCGGCCGGACCTACGCCTTCGCCGGGCTGGAGCGGGTCGGCGGGATCGTCGCCTACGACCTGGGCGACCCGCGGGCGCCGCGCCTGGCCGGGTACGTCAACACCCGTGACCTCAGCGGCTCCATCGAGGAGGGCACCGCCGGGGACGTCGGCCCCGAAGGCGTGCTGTTCGTCCCCGCCTCCGACAGCCCCACCCGCCGCCCGCTCCTGGTGGTCGGCAACGAGGTCAGCGGTACCACCGCCGTCTACGAGATCCGCTGAACCTCCGCCGGACCCCGCTTCGGCGACCATCCCGGCACACCCGGCCCCACGCCGCGAGAACCCGCGCGGCGTGGGGCTTCGCCGCGTACGGGCTCCGAAGAAGCGGGGGCGTTCGATGAGGCGTGAGGCGTGAGGCCCTGGCCGTACGGGGCCGTACGGGGCCGTACGGGCCGCGATGACGCGGGAGGCGGCACCGCGGCCCGTGCGTGTGGCCCGGCAGGGCTGCCGGGCTAGGGCAGCCGCTGCTCGACCCAGACGATCTTGCCCTTCGGGGTGAGGCGGGATCCCCAGCGGTGGGCGAGCCAGTTGATGAGATGCAGGCCGCGGCCGGTGTCGCTGGTGGTGGACGCCTCCCGCATGACCGGCTCGGACGCGGAGCTGTCGGACACCTCGCAGACCAGCGTGGGCCCGCGCAGCAGCCGCAGCTCGACCTCGCCCTGACCGTGCTCGACCGCGTTGGCGACCAGCTCGCTGACCATGAGCTCGGTGTTGTCGCAGAGCGAGGACAGCTCCCACTTGTCGAGCGTGGCCCGGACGAAACGGCGGGCGTGGGAGGCGGAGCGGCGGTCGGGGGGCAGCGACGTCTCGACGAACTCGTTCTCCGTCAGCTCCGACACCCTGGCCAGCAGGAGGGCGATGTCGTCACGCTCGTGCCCGGGCCGCTGGGCGCTGATCGTGAGGTCGCAGACCTCCTCCAGATCATGGTCGGGGCCGGAGAGCAGGCCGCGCAACGCGCCGATCCCCTCCTCGATGTCCCGGTCGCGGCTCTCCACCAGGCCGTCGGTGTAGAAGGCGAGCACGGTCCCGCCGGGAAGCGTGAACTCCCGCATCTCGGCCGGCTCGTTGCCGATGCCCAGGGGGAGCCCCGGCGGCAGCTCCAGCAGCTCGGTCTCGCCGCCGGGCCGCACCAGGATCGGCGGCACGTGCCCGGCGCAGGCCATCGCGCACCGCCGGGTGACCGGATCGTAGGTGGCGTACACGCACGTGGCGATCTGGCTGGCGTCCAGATCCTGGCTCATCAGGTTGAGCCGGAACAGCACGTCGGCCGGGCTCAGGTCCAGGCTGGCCAGCGTGCGCGCGGCCGTGCGGAGCTGGCCCATGGTGGCGGCGGCCCTGATGCCGTGCCCCATCACGTCGCCGACGACGAGGGCGACCCGGCAGCCGGGCAGCGGGATCACGTCGTACCAGTCGCCGCCCACGCCGACCAGGTCGCTGGCCGGCAGGTAGCGGGAGGCGATCGTCAGGCCCAGCGGCTGGGAGAGGTCGACGGGCAGCAGGCTGCTCTGCAGGGTGAGCGCGGTGCGGCGCTCGCGGTTGTAGAGCCGCGCGTTGTCCAGGCAGACGCCGGTCCTGGCCGCCAGTTCCTCGGCCAGGTTGACGTCCTGCTCGTCGAAGGGCTGGCTGGTGGGCCTACGGGTGAAGATGACGAAGCCCAGCACCCGGCCGCGCGCCTTCAGCGGCACCACCAGGAACGAGCTGTCCTCCAGCACCTTCGACACCGAGTCGCGCTTCCAGAACCGCCCGATCTCCTCGGCGGTCCTGCGCCCCAGCCGGGGGTAGAGGATCGGGTTGCCGGTGGCCATGCACCGGGCGTAGGGGGTCCAGGCCTCGTAGACGGCCACCTCGTCCACGGGGAACGCCTTGGCGTACTCGCCGGGGGAGGGGTCGGCCACGCCGACCGCGATCCGCCGCACCAGCGCCGAGCCGTCGGTGGTCTCCTGGGGGAACTCACCCTCGGTCACCAGCCGGTCCTGGACGAGGATGCCCGCCGCGTCCGCGAAACGCGGCACGGCGACGTCCATCAGCTCCCTGCCGGTCTCGAACATGTCCAGCGTGCTGCCGATGCGCTTGCTGGCGGCGTTGAGCAGGGACAGCTGCTCGTGCATGGATGCGGGACTGCCCATCCTGAACCCTGGTGTCGCTGGATTCTTGGTGACGAAACGGGACTTCACTCGCTCCACCGGGGTGCGGGAACCGGCGTCCACCAGGTTTCCAGTTCGAGGTCTTCTGCGATGGCGTTGGCGCCGTTGTATCCGGGGGCCGCGGAGACCGAGCCGCCCGGGTGGCTGCTGGCGCCGCAGAGGTAGAGGCCGTCGACGGGGGTGCGGTACTGGCCCATCTCGGGGACCGGCCGGTTGCCGCCCAGCTGGGACGGCTCGTAGGCCCCCACGTGGTGGCTGCCGCGCACCATGTTGACGCAGTGCCGCTCGATGTCGAGCGGTGTGAAGACCCGTTTCCCCAGGACGGCGCCGCTCGCCAGGTTGGGGGCGTACTCGGCCCACTCGGCGAGCAGCCGCTCCCCGACCTCCTCGCGCCGCGCGTCCCAGCTCGCCGGGTCGCCGCCCAGGTCGTACGGGGCCCACGGCCACCAGAACGCCACGTGTTTGCCGTCCGGCGCGTACGAGGGGTCGAACAGAGAGGGGCACGCGCCGTTGCCGGCCAGCCGGTCGGGCAGCCGTCCCTGGTGGATCTGGTCGAAGGTGCGGCCGAGCTGCTCGCTGTCGTCGGCGCCGAGCACCACGAGGAAGGCCCGGTCGACGTCGGGCTCGAACTCGGCGGCCCGGTAGCGCGGCGCCTCGTCGAGCGCCAGGTGGAGGGTGACGAGACTGTGCCCGGCCCACTTGTAGCCCTCGACCTTGGCCACGATCTCCGCGCCGAAGTTCTCCGGGCCCGCCAGCCGCACGGTCTGCGGGGCGTCCACCGCGCTGGCCACGAACCGGCGGGCGGTGAGCACGTCGCCGGTGGCGAGCCGCACCCCGGTGGCCCGCCCGTCGTCGACCATGATCTGCTCGACGTGGGCGCCGGTGACCACGGTGCCGCCGTGCTCCTCGATGACGGCGCGCAGCGCGCTCGCGACGTTGCCCGCGCCGCCCACGGGCACCCCGAGCCTGGCGATGCGCGACAGCAGCCGGGGGAAGAAGCCGCCGGTGCCGGGCACGTTCTCGATGGAGATCGCGTGCAGGAAGGACTTGAACAGCACCCTGACCTGGTCGCTCTCGAAGTTCCTGTCGACGGCCTCGTACAGCGACAGCGGCATGTAGCTCAGCATGTCGCGGCCGAGGTCGCCCCCGACGCGCTCGGCGAGCACCGGCGGCGGCAGCGGCCTGGAGTACAGGAAGCCGTTCATCAGGTCCCTGGCCGCCTCGGCGTAGCGCTCGTACAGCTCCAGCCAGCGCGCGGCGTCGGCCTTGGAGAACCGGGCGAAGGACTCGGCGGTGCGCTTGGGATCGGTGTAGACCGTGATCGCCCGGCCGTCCCTGAAGACCGTGGCGTGCTGGGTCTCGGGGTAGACGTAGCGCAGGCCGTAACGCTGAAGCTCCAGGTCGGCGGGGACCGGGCCCTCCTCCAGGAAGTGGTAGCTGCTGTGGGTGTTGTGCCGGAAGCCGGGCAGCGTGAGCTCCTGGGTGCTGCAACCGCCGCCCGCGACGTCGTTGCGCTCGACGACCGCGACCGACAACCCCGCCTTCGCGAGGTAGGCGGCACAGGTGAGGCCGTTATGGCCCCCGCCCACGATGACGCCGTCGAACTCCGACACTTTCCCTCCAGGGGGCACTCTGACTGCTGGTATGGAGGATTGTAAAGAATGATCTATATACGAACATTGTGTTTAACAGAGATTTGTAGATATTTCCAGACGAACTAGGACTTCACGGCGCCGAGATGGCCGAGCAACCGCGCCAGTTGCTCCCCATACCGCTCCCCGAACTCCTCGGATGCCGGGTCCTGCCCGCAGAGCGCGCGGACCAGCTGGGGGAATATCGCCCCGGCGCCGGCCGCGGCGAAGAGCATCAGGAGCAGGCAGGCGGGGTCCAGGTCGCCGGGGAACTCCCCCTCCGCCTGTCGCCTGCGCAGGTCCTCGACGTCGCTCCGCATCTGCTCGATCAGCGAGGAGTCCTCCTCGCCGTCGTCCTGCAGCCCGCCCCAGATGAGGATCCTGGTGAGGTCGCGCTCGCGCACGGTCCCGGTGACGTAGCCGCGGATCAGCTCGGGCAGCGACGGCGGCGGTGACGTCCCGGCGAAGGCGCCCTCCTTGCTCTGCCACTCCGCCGTGAGCGCCTTGAGCAGCCCTTCCTTCCCGCCGAAGTAGTAGGAGATGAGCTGCTTGTTCACCCCGGCCCTGGCGGCTATCTCGCTCACCCTCGTCCCGGCGAATCCCTTGGCGGAGAACTCGGCCTTGGCCGCCTCGACGATGCGCCTCCTGGTGCGCTCGGGATCGCGCCTGCGCTCCACGGGGGCGCGGCGAGGGGTTTTGTCCATGCCTCACGGTAACACCGGCCAACCAACGGGATGAATCTATCAACCATGTGGTTGATAATTTCATCCATCTGGATGATAGTGATGCCATGACGAATTCGAGAGTTGCCGTCGTCGGAGGCGGGATCGGCGGCCTCTGCCTGGCGCAGGGGCTGCGCGGCGCGGGTGTCGACGTGACGGTCTACGAGCGCGACCGCACCCCCTCCGACCGGCTCCAGGGCTACCGCGTCCACATCGACCCCGACGGCTCCCGGGCCCTGCGCGACTGCCTGCCGCCCGAGTTGTGGGAGGCGTTCCTGGCGACCTCCGGCCGTGACGCCCAGGACTTCCGCTTCCTCAGCCACCGGATGAGGCCGCTGCTGACCCTGGAGAGCCGGCCCGTGGCCGACCCGGTGGACGCCCACCACTCGGTCAGCCGGATCACCCTGCGGCAGGTCCTGCTGTCCGGGCTCGACGGGCCCTCCGGCGTCGTCCGGTTCGGCAAGACCTTCGAGAGCTACACCCGCGACCCCGGCGGCACCGTCACCCTGCGCTTCGCCGACGGCACCACCGAGACCGCCGACATCGTGGTCGCCGCCGACGGCGGCAACTCCCGCGTCAGGCACCGGTACCTGCCGCACGCGCGGCGCGTCGACACCGGCATCGTCACGGTCGCGGGCAAGTTCCCGCTCACCGCCGCCACCCGGACCCTGGTCGATCCCGCCCTGTACGAGGCCGTCAACATGATCATCCCGCCGAGGGGCCTCGGCATGTTCACCGCGCCGCACGACCTCGGAGGCGCCGGAAACGCCGGAAACGCCGGAAACGCCGAAAACACGGTCCTGCCGTCGGGGATCGGCAGGACCGAGCGGGAGGGCGCCCTGTTCGACAACACCGGCGCCTACGTCATGTGGGCCTTCGGCGCCGCGACCGGCCGCTTTCCCGGCGATCTCGCCGTGATGGACGGTGAGCGGCTCAGGGACACCGTGGCCCGGATGATCACTGGCTGGCACCCGGACCTGCGCGCGCTGGTCACCAGCTCCGACCCCGCCACCGTCTCGCTGCTGCCGATCCGCACCTCGGTGCCGATCGGCCCCTGGCCCGCCACGAACATCACCCTGCTCGGCGACGCGATCCACAGCATGACCCCGATGCGGGGCATCGGCGCCAACGTCGCCCTGCGCGACGCCCGATCACTCTGCCGGGCCCTCACCGGCGCCCTCGGCGGCGGAGGCGACCCTGTCGCGGCCATCGCCGCCTACGAGGCGGAGATGCGCGAGTACGGCTTCGCGGCCGTACGCGACTCCCTCAGGGCGGCCCGGCAGTTCGTGGACGAGAACCCGGTGGCCCGGGTCGGCTTCAGGACCTTCCTGCGCACCGCCCAGCGCCTTCCGGTCCTGAGGCACAGGGCCTTCTCGTGAGACGGGACGGCCTTCGCCCGGCCCGTCCCATCCGCGTTCACGCCATGGCCGGACCGCGGCCCGCGGCCGCCCCGCGTCCGCGGGCAGGACGCCACCGGCCAGGCCCGGCCGGTCACGCCGGTGCCGGCTGCCGCTGACGGCCGGACCGGCGGACCTCGCCGGTCACGGCGCTAGGCCTTCAGCTGGGTGAAGCGGAGGCGGTTGCCGAAGGGGTCACGGAGGCCGCAGTCGATTCCGTACGGGCGCTCGGTGGGCTCCTCGGTGAACTCGACGCCCCGGTCCCGCAGCGTCTCGTACGTCTTGCGGCAGTCGTCCGTGCTGAAGATGAGCTGGCCGCCCATCGCGCCCTTGGTCACCAGCTCGCGAACCTGCTGCGCCGTCTCCGCGGACATCATCGGACCCCCCGGCTTCTCCAGCAGGATCTGGCGCTCCGGGTGGCCGGGGACGCCGACGGTCAGCCAGCGCATGAAGCCCATGTCGACGTCGGCGTTGACCTCCAGGCCAAGCTTGCCCACATAGAAGTCGAGGGCCTCGTCCTGGTCGAGGACGTATATCTGCGAGTGCGTGATGGAGTTGAACATGCGAATCACGCTACTGGGCAGGCCGGAGGGAAACTTATCCGAAACTGTCGAGTTGGCGGAGGGCACGGGCAGGGCGGGCGGTCAGCCGTTCGGCCGCGTCCACGCCATCGTGAAGCACGTCGGCACGCCCACGGCCGTCGCCTCCTTGCGGTACGTCCTCGGCGACCGGCCGACGATGTCGCGGAACGTGCGGCTGAAGGTCCCCGGGCTGCCGAAGCCGACCTGGAAGCAGATGTCCGTCACGCTGCGGTCGGTGTCCCGCAGCAGGGACATCGCACGCTCGACCCGGCGGCGCTGCAGGTAGCGGTGCGGCGTCTCGCCGAACGTGGCCCGGAAGGTGCGCGTGAAGTGCGCCTCCGACACATGGGCGATCCGGGCCAGGGCCGGAACGTCCAGCGGCTGCGCGTAGGCGCGGTCCATCGTGTCCCGTGCCCGGAGCATGCGGCGGTTGGTCTCTTCGACGGCGCGACTCACGACGCCATCACATCACGGTTCCCGTCGTCCGTGACGCGGGCGGGAACGTGACCAGGTCATCGCGTGGGCGCTCGGGAAGGAATTCAAGAAAGCCCGCGAAAACGGATCCAAAAACCATCGGGCACGCAGCGGGCACGGAAGTTCCTGAAGTTTTGGCGAAACATGAAAGGCCAGGTCGCCGTATATGGGCTGACCTGGCCTTTCGCCATCTGAGCGGACGACGGGAATCGAACCCGCGTAGCCAGTTTGGAAGACTGGGGCTCTACCATTGAGCTACGTCCGCGCGAGCCGGCGTCAGTCTGGTCTAGACTTCATCCGTTCGTCAGGGCGTAAGCGTACCGGAGTTCCGGAGCGTGCGCGCACTCGACGTACCGGGGTGTGGCGCAGTTTGGTAGCGCACCTGCTTTGGGAGCAGGGGGCCGCAGGTTCAAATCCTGTCACCCCGACGTGTGCCGGGCATCGGTTCCGACCGATGCCCGGTTCTTCGTGTGCGAGGTCAAGAGCTCTTCGCCGCGTGGGACGCACGGGCGGCGGGGACCGAGGAAGATCAGTGACGGGGGCTGAAGAAGGCCCAGACGGCCTTGCCGCCGCAGTTGAGGTGGTCCCAGCCCCACCCCTGGCTGTAGGTCTCCACGATGTAGAGGCCCCGGCCGTTCTCCGAGACGAAGTCGGGCTCCTTGGGGGTCGGAACCTCGTCGCTCGGATCCGTCACGGCCAGGAGCACATGGGGGGAGAGGTGCACCAGGACGAGCGTGATCGGAGCTATCCCCGTCTGGGTGGGCGGACACAGCGCGTAACGGACCGCGTTGGTGACCAGTTCCGAAACCACTAGCGCTGCGTCATCGCTGAGCTCCGCCAGTCCCCAGTCGTGGAGTGTCGAGCGTGTCACGTCCCGGGCGGTCTTCACCGAGTCGGCCTGGCTGGGCAGGGGGCACGCGGTCGCGCCGGAGTGGTTGGCCTCCAGTAGCTCGTCAAAGCCCACCTGGCGGGTCGCCTGCAGGTAGTCGGCAGCCGATTTTGGCTCCTCCACCATCCTGCCGGTACCTCCCGCTGTCATCGTGAGTCTCCGCACCACTTGAGAGTTTTCAGAGCTTGTGCACCATAAGCCCAATATGCACTAAGCCATCATGGGTCACCGGAACGTCTGCTGCAAGACCCAAATGCACGTGCAGTTGCAGTGTGCAGCCGCATGGGCGGTTAAGGCGGCGACTTGGCGAATCGGGCAGGGAGTTGAGACCTTGTCATAGCGGCCGGAAGTAGTGACACTGTGTGCGCTGGCCCAAGTACAGAGGGAGGCGAAGTGACGCAGGTTCAACCGGGATCGGGTCCCACAGCTCTGCGTATCCTCTTAGGCTCCCAACTGCGTCGCCTGCGCGAGGCCAAGGGGCTCTCGCGCGAGGAGGCGGGCCATCTGATCCGCGGATCCGAGTCCAAGATCAGCAGGATGGAGCTCGGCCGGGTCGGCCTGAGGGAACGCGACGTGGCGGACCTGCTCACCTTCTACGGGGTGGAGGACGAGCACGCCCGGTCGGCGATCATGGATCTGCTGCTGCGGGCCAACGAGCCCGGCTGGTGGCACCGCTTCAACGACCTGCTGCCCTCGTGGTTCCAGACGTACGTCGGCCTCGAGGAGGCGGCCTCCCGGATCCGCACCTACGAGGTGCAGTTCGTGCCCGGCCTGCTGCAGACGAAGGAGTACGCCAGGGCGGTCATCACCGCGGGGAGCGCCGGTATCGCGCCCGAGGAGATCGCCCGCCGCGTCGACCTGCGGATGCAGCGCCAGCAGGTGCTCGGGCGGCCCGACGGCCCGTTCTTCTGGGCCGTCATCGACGAGGCCGCGCTACGGCGCCCCATCGGCGGCGCGGACGTCATGCGAGCCCAGCTGGAGCACCTGCTCGACCTCATGCGGCAGCCGAACATCACCATCCAGGTCATGCCCTTCAGCTTCGGCGGCCACAGCGCGGAGGGCGGGGCCTTCAGCGTGCTCCGCTTCAACGATCGCGAGCTCCCCGACGTCGTCTACGTCGAGCAACTGGCCAGTGCCCTGTACCTGGACAAGCGCGAGGACGTCGACCGCTACAGCGAGGTCATGGAGCGGTTGTGCGCGGTCAGCACCACGCCCGGGGAGACGAATGACATCCTGAGGCGGATCATCAAGGAGGACTGAGCGGCCATTGGTCGCTCGATGGTGCCGCTCTGCCCTAGACTGGCCAGCGGCGCTGAACACCCGCCGCTGTGGAGCATGCCCTGATCTCGCGTGTCTCGACGGCTGTGCCAGGTGCCGCTCATGTGGGCGCGGCGCGCGAGCTTGCCGCGGTAGCCGTTACGACTTGACGCGCCCGCGATCACTCAAAGCTTGATCAAGGAGACGACCCCGTGAAGACCGCTGTGGAGGAGCTCAGCCCGACCCGGGTGAGGCTTACCGTCGAGGTGCCGTTCGAGGAGCTCGGCGAGAGCCTGCAGGCGGCGTACAAGAAGGTCGCGCAGCAGGTGCGCGTCCCCGGGTTCCGCCCCGGCAAGGTTCCGGCCCGCATCATCGAGCAGCGGTTCGGCCGCGCCGTGGTGCTGGAGGAGACCCTCAACGACGCGGTGCCCAAGCTGTACGGCCGGGCCGTCGACGAGAGCGAGATCTTCCCGGTGAGCCAGCCGGAGATCGAGGTCACCAAGATCGAGGATGGCCAGCAGGTCGAGTTCACCGCCGAGGTGGACGTCCGCCCCGGCTTCGACGTCCCCGACTACCAGGGCATCGAGGTGACCGTCCCGGTCTCCGAGGTCTCCGACAAGGACATCGACGACCAGCTGGACGGCCTGCGCCAGCGCTTCGCCACCCTGACCGGCGTCGAGCGCCCCGCGGCCTCCGGCGACTTCGTCGTCATGGACCTGGCCGCCGCGATCGACGGCGTCAACATCGAGGAGCAGCAGGCCAACGACGTCTCGTACGAGGTCGGCGCCGGCTCGGTGCTGCAGGGCCTGGACGACGCCCTGGTCGGCCTGTCCGCGGGTGAGACCAAGGAGTTCACCACCAACCTGGTCGGCGGTGAGAACGCCGGCGAGGAGGCCGTGGTCACCATCACCGTCAAGAGCGTCAAGGAGAAGGTCCTCCCCGAGCTGGACGACGAGTTCGCCCAGCTCGCCAGCGAGTTCGACACCCTTGACGAGCTCAAGGCGAGCATCAGCGAGACGGCCCGCCGCAACAAGCTGATCGACCAGGTCGTCCAGGCTCGCGAGAACGCCCTCGACGCCCTGCTCGACAAGATCGACATCCCGCTGCCCGAGAGCGCGCTCAAGGCCGAGGTCGACAACCGCAAGCACAACCTCGAGCACCAGATCGCCGACAGTGGCCTGAGCAAGGAGGCGTACTTCCGCCTCTACCAGACCACCGAGGAGGAGCGCCTCGCGGAGTTCGACGAGAGCGCCGCCAAGGCCCTCAAGACGGGCTTCGTCCTTGACAAGATCGTCAAGAGCGAGGACCTCGGCGTCAGCGAGCAGGAGCTGACCAACTTCGTGGTGCGCCGCGCCATGCAGATGAACGTCGCGCCCAACACGCTCGCCCAGCACCTGGCCGACAACGACCAGCTCACGCTGGCCATGGTCGAGATCGTCCGTGACAAGGCCAAGAGCGTCATCGGCGACGCCGCCAAGGTGGTCGACGAGGCCGGCAACGAGGTCGACCTCAAGGCCATCTACACCGAGATCAACGGTGAGGAGGCCTCCGACACCGACGAGGCCGCCCAGGCCGACGAGGTCGAGGCCGCCAAGTAGTTCCCGGCCGAGTGGAGGCACCGGGCCCGCCCGGCGCCTCCACCGCCCGATGCCCCCGCCGCGTTCCACGCGACGGGGGCGTCTTCGTCTGACGGGTGGTGAGAGCGCCCCCGTCTTCCGCGTGGTGAGCGTGCCCTCGGTCTCCGGGCGGTGAGCGTGCCGCAGAGCGGTGCCTGGGGTTCTCCTGCCTTCCTCCCGACCTCCTGCCCCCCGAGGTACCTCGCGGGCTCCTGGGCCCTCTGAGAGCCGTCGGTCCCTCTCTCCGGAGGCGGCGGCGCCGTACGGCTCTCCTCCGCAGCCCCCGCTTCCGCCCCTCGGCGGACGCGACACGCCGTACGGGCTCTGGCTTCGGAGCCTCCACCCGGGTACGCGGCAGGGGGTTCCGGACGTGGTGGGGAGGCGGCGGGCAGCATGCGCCGTCAGCGAACAGTGCGTTGAGGAGGCATGTCCGGTAGGTGACGCGCGTTAAGGTCACAAGCAAAGCCAATCGATTACGACGCATCGGAAGGTGACGCTGTGACCAGCCCGCCGACCTTCTACCAGCCGACCGGCTCCGGGCCCGAGTCGATGAGCCAGCCGAACGGCTCGTTCAGGCTCGAAGACCAGCTCTACCAGCGGCTGCTGCGTGAGCGCATCATCGTGCTGGGCACCCAGGTCAACGACGAGATCGCCAACCGGATCTGCGCCGAGCTGCTCCTGCTCGCCGCGGACGACTCGGAGCGCGATATCTGGCTCTACATCAACTCGCCAGGCGGTTCCGTAACCGCTGGTATGGCGATTTACGACATGATGGAATATGTCCCTAACGATGTGTGCACCGTCGCGATGGGTCTGGCCGCTTCCATGGGCCAGTTCCTCCTCTGCGCCGGCGAGCGGGGCAAGCGATACGCCCTGCCGCACGCCCGCATCATGATGCACCAGCCTTCCGGTGGCATCGGCGGCACCGCCGCCGACATCGCCATCCAGGCGGAGCAGATGCTCTACGTCAAGAAGACCCTCGCCGAGCGCATCGCGTTCCACACCGGTCAGAACATCGAGCAGATCGAGGCCGACTCCGACCGGGACCGCTGGTTCACGGCCGAGGAGGCCAAGAACTACGGCTTCATCGACCAGGTCGTGCGCAGCGCTCGACAGGTGCCCTCCACGGGCGCCGTCTCCTGAAGGGGCACAAGGTGAGTGAGTTGATCCGGCCGGGAGACATCAACGGCCGCTACGTTCTTCCGTCCTTCACCGAGCGCACGTCCTACGGCATGCGGGAGATGAACCCGTACGCCAAGCTCTTCGAGGACCGCATCATCTTCCTCGGCGTGCAGGTGGACGACGCGTCAGCCAACGACGTCATGGCGCAGTTGCTGACTCTGGAATCGCTCGACCCCGACCGCGACATCAGCATCTACATCAACTCGCCGGGCGGTTCCTTCACCGCCATGACGGCGATCTACGACACGATGCAGTTCGTCCGGCCGGAGATCCAGACGGTCTGCCTGGGCCAGGCGGCCTCGGCGGCGGCGGTCCTGCTGGCCGGCGGCACGCCGGGCAAGCGCTTCGCCCTGCCGAACGCCCGCATGCTGATCCACCAGCCGTCCACCGAGGGTGGCGGCCAGGGAAGCGACATCGAGATCCAGGCGCGCGAGATCCTCAGGATGCGCGCGCAGATGGAGACGATCATCGCTCAGCACTCGGGCAGGGCACCGGAGGCGGTCCGCAAGGACATCGAGCGGGACAAGATCCTTGACGCCGTCGAGGCCAAGGAGTACGGACTGATCGACGACATCATTCCGTCCCGCAAGAAACTCGCGAAGGCCGTAGCCTCCTAACGAGGCATATCGCACCGGAACCGTGCCGAATCAGGCACGTTCCGGTGCGACTCGCCGCTAGGGGGCTCACTGAGGGCTCAGAAGACGGTAACGTCGAAACCTAAGCGGGATGACTTTTCGATCGGGTATCGGGCCGGTCGGAAGAAACGGACCGCGGCAGCCAGGGCGGTCCCACGCAAAGGAGTATCTGGGGTGGCACGCATCGGCGACGGGGGAGACCTGCTGAAGTGTTCTTTCTGTGGAAAGAGCCAGAAGCAAGTCAAGAAGCTCATCGCCGGACCCGGCGTATACATCTGCGACGAGTGCATCGACCTCTGCAACGAGATCATCGAGGAGGAGCTCAGCGAGTCCTCTGAGCTCAAATGGGACAGCCTTCCCAAGCCGAGGGAGATCTACGAATTCCTCGACGCCTACGTCATCGGTCAGGACCAGGCGAAGAAGGCTCTCTCCGTGGCGGTCTACAACCACTACAAGCGGGTGCAGTCCGGCGAGCGCGGACGTGACGACGGCATCGAGCTGTCCAAGTCCAACATCCTGCTCCTGGGCCCCACCGGTTCCGGCAAGACACTGCTCGCCCAGACGTTGGCGAAGATGCTGAACGTTCCGTTCGCCATCGCCGACGCCACCGCCCTGACGGAGGCGGGCTACGTGGGCGAGGACGTCGAGAACATACTGCTCAAGCTGATCCAGGCCGCCGACTACGACGTCAAGAAGGCCGAGACCGGCATCATCTACATCGACGAGGTCGACAAGATCGCCCGCAAGAGCGAGAACCCGTCGATCACCAGGGACGTCTCCGGTGAGGGCGTGCAGCAGGCCCTGCTGAAGATCCTGGAGGGCACGACCGCGAGCGTGCCGCCGCAAGGGGGCCGCAAGCACCCTCACCAGGAGTTCATCCAGATCGACACCACCAACGTGCTGTTCATCTGCGGTGGGGCCTTCGCCGGTCTCGAGAAGATCATCGAGTCCCGGGTCGGCCGCAAGGGGATCGGTTTCAACGCGATCATCCGCTCCAAGGAAGACATCGACGGCGCCGACATCTTCGAGAACGTCATGCCCGAGGACCTGCTGAAGTTCGGCATGATCCCCGAGTTCGTCGGCCGGCTCCCGGTCATCACGAGCGTCCACAACCTCGACCGTGAGGCGCTCATCCAGATCCTCACCGAGCCGCGCAACGCCCTCGTCAAGCAGTACCGCCGTCTGTTCGAGCTGGACAACGTCGAACTCGAGTTCACCGACGACGCGCTGGAGGCCATCGCCGACCAGGCGATCCTGCGCGGCACCGGCGCCCGCGGCCTGCGGGCGATCCTGGAGGAGGTCCTCCTCTCGGTGATGTACGAGGTGCCGTCGCGGCAGGACGTGGCACGTGTGGTCATCACCCGCGAGTCGGTCCTGGAGCACGTCAACCCCACGCTCGTCCCGCGTGACCAGCTCAACAAGCAGCAGCGGCC
Organism: Streptosporangium sp. G12; assembly: GCF_052983175.1. Taxonomy (NCBI): domain Bacteria; kingdom Bacillati; phylum Actinomycetota; class Actinomycetes; order Streptosporangiales; family Streptosporangiaceae; genus Streptosporangium; species Streptosporangium sp. G12. The sequence goes on from NZ_JBRIQO010000055.1 coordinate 20,737, forward strand.
GCCGCGCGAGAAGTCGGCCTAGAAAGCCCGCGCGAACCCTCCTGGTTCGCACGATCGGCGCCCCCCGCGGGTTCTCCCGCGGGGGGCGCCGCCGTTCTCGGCTGTCCGGTTCCTGCCAGTGGCGTACCCGCGGCCGGACGGTGCCCTCGTCGCCCCCCGTCCGGCGTCCGCCGGTATCCACCCGTGCTCGCCGGTGTTCGCCGGTACCCGCCGGTGTTCGGCGGCGGGATCGTCTCGCTCATCGGTAGAAGTCAGGGGGAGAAGCGGTCCGTATGGCGGTCCGTGGGACAGGGGGCACGCGGACATCCCTAGACTTGGGCATCGTGACGACGCCAGAGCTGCCTACCCAGTACGCACCCGCCGACGTGGAGACCCGGAGCTACGAGCGCTGGGTATCGGAGGGACACTTCACCGCCGACCCGAGCAGCGAGCGCGAGCCGTACAGCATCGTCCTGCCTCCGCCGAACGTGACCGGTGTCCTGCACATCGGCCACGCCCTCGACCACTCCATCCAGGACGCGCTGACCCGCCGTGCCCGCATGCGCGGCCAGGAGACGCTCTGGCTGCCCGGCATGGACCACGCCGGCATCGCCACCCAGAACGTCGTCGAGCGCGAGATCGCCAAGGACGGACTGTCCCGGCACGACCTCGGCCGCGAGGCGTTCGTCGAGCGCGTCTGGCAGTGGAAGGAGGAGTCCGGGGGCCGGATCCTCGGCCAGATGAAGAAGCTCGGCGACGGTGTCGACTGGTCGCGGGAGCGCTTCACCATGGACCCGGGCCTCTCCCGGGCCGTCCAGACGATCTTCAAGAAGCTCTTCGACGACGGGCTCATCTACCGCGCCGAGCGCATCATCAACTGGTGCCCGCGCTGCCTGACCGCGCTGTCGGACATCGAGGTCGAGCACAGCGAGGACGAGGGCGAGCTCGTCTCGATCCGCTACGGCGACGGCGACGACTCCATCGTGGTCGCGACCACCCGGGCCGAGACGATGCTCGGCGACACCGCCGTGGCCGTGCACCCCTCCGACGAGCGCTACGCCCACCTGATCGGCCGCGAGGTGGAGCTGCCGCTCACCGGGCGCCGCATCCCGATCGTCGCCGACGAGCACGTCGACCCCTCCTTCGGCACCGGGGCGGTCAAGGTCACCCCGGCGCACGATCCGAACGACTTCGAGATCGGGCGCCGCCACTCGCTGCCGTCCATGACGATCATGGATGAGCGGGGAGTGGTCACCGCGCACGGCCCGTTCCAGGGCCTCGACCGCTTCGAGGCCAGGCCCGCGGTGGTGGCCGCGCTCCGCGCGGAGGGCCGGATCGTCGCGGAGAAGCGTCCCTACCTCCACTCGGTCGGGCACTGCTCGCGCTGCAAGACCGTGGTCGAGCCCCGGCTCTCGCTCCAGTGGTTCGTCAACGTCTCCCCCCTGGCGAAGGCCGCGGGCGACGCGGTCCGCGACGGCCGGACGAAGATCCACCCGCCGGAGCTGGCCAAGCGCTACTTCGACTGGGTCGACGACATGCACGACTGGTGCATCTCCCGGCAGCTGTGGTGGGGACACCGCATTCCGGTCTGGTACGGCCCGGACGGAGAGGTCGTCTGCGTCGGCCCCGACGAGCAGGCGCCCGAGGGCTACGTCCAGGACCCCGACGTCCTCGACACCTGGTTCTCCTCCGGGCTCTGGCCGTTCTCCACCCTCGGCTGGCCGGACAAGACGCCGGAGCTGGCCAAGTTCTACCCGACCTCCGTCCTGGTGACCGGCTACGACATCCTGTTCTTCTGGGTGGCCCGGATGATGATGTTCGGCATCTACGCCATGGACGGGGAACCGCCGTTCAGGACCGTGGCGCTGCACGGCATGGTCCGTGACCAGTACGGCAAGAAGATGTCGAAGTCGTTCGGCAACGTCGTCGACCCGCTCGACTGGGTCGAGCGCTTCGGTGCCGACGCCACCCGCTTCACGCTGCTGCGCGGCGCCAACCCCGGCTCCGATGTTGCGATCAGCGAGGAATGGGCCGGAGGCTCACGCAACTTCTGCAACAAGATCTGGAACGCCACCCGCTTCGCGCTGATGAACGGCGCCGTGACGGGCGAGCTCCCCACCGAGGAGCTGACCGCCGCGGACCGCTGGATCCTCTCCCGGCTCCAAGAGATCGTCGCGTCGGTGGACACCGCCTTCGAAAGCTTCGAGTTCGCCAAGATCTCGGACCTGCTCTACCACTTCGCCTGGGACGAGGTCTGCGACTGGTACGTGGAACTCGCCAAGATCCAGATCGCTTCCGGCCAGGAGCACACCCGGCTCGTGCTGGGTCACGTCTTCGACTCGCTGCTTCGCCTGCTCCATCCTCTGGTGCCGTTCGTCACCGAGGAACTGTGGCGTGCGGTCACCGGGCGCGAGTCGATCGTGGTCGCCCCCTGGCCGACGGTCCAGGAGTCGCTGCGTGATCCTTCGGCGGAGGAGGAAATCCTCGCCATGCAGGGGCTGATCACCGAGGTGCGCAGGTTCCGTTCCGACCAGGGCCTCAAGCCGGGCCAGCGGGTCGCCGCACGGCTTTCGCTCGCCGACACGGCACTCGCCCCCCACGAAGGGGCGATTCGGTCGCTGCTCCGGCTCGACCAGCCGTCCGAGTCGTTCGCCGCGACAGCCAGCCTTGACGTGGGCGGCATCGCCGTGGAGATCGACACGGCCGGGACGATCGATGTGGCCGCCGAGCGCAAGCGCCTGGAGAAGGATCTCGCGGTGGCGCGCAAGGAGGCGGCCCAGGTCGCGGCCAAGCTCGGCAACGAGCAGTTCATGGCCAAGGCGCCCGACGACGTGGTGACCAAGGTGCGCTCCCGGGCGGCACAGGCTGACCAGGACATCGAGCGGTTGCTCGCCCAGCTGGCGTCGTTGCCGGCCGGCTGACTTCTGGTCTGACCGACTCCCGGCAGCGCGAGTCGGCGACAGGGTTTGTCCTGACAGGTCGTGAGTCGGGCGGGGACTTTGTCCGCACAGGCAGGGACTTGGCCTGAGCAGCGGGAAGAGGACTGCTCCGGATCGGTGGCCGCTTTGAAGAGAACCCAGGGTTTCTTGACCCTGGGTTCTCGTGTTTAAGGGCTGGCATCCCAGGGAAGACCTAGTTCTTACCGGGAAGTTGGTCATCGCAGCCCTGGGGGACTGCTAGAGTTCTTCATGCAGGGCAGCGTCCTGCACCTCCCTTCCAAAAATCCCGGCAAATCGGGCGTGTCCGTACGATTGGACAACGACCGGATGTTGGAGTAAGTTAGAGGGGTTGCCCTGGAAACGGGGCAGTCGCAATCCTAGCGGGTTCGACGGGTTCGAGTCGAGCGTCGGAAATCCGACAGTTTGACACGAAACCGACACTCCTGATAAGATAGTGACACGAAATGGAACGCCCCGGAGTTCTGCCGGACCACTTGGTCGGGTCAGGGTGATGGTGTACGCGTCCGTTTCTTGAGAACTCAACAGTGTGTTAAAAGCCAGTGCATGAAGC
>NZ_JBRIQO010000056.1:0-22816 GCF_052983175.1 Streptosporangium sp. G12
AGGAGACAAGCGGCCACTGAAGACCACCGACCCACCACCGGCGACCTCCGTCACCGCACTCAACAACGGATGATCGATGGCGCCGAGCCCCACACCGGCCATGTCGCCGGTCTCGATCTGTGTGGGGACCCAAAAGCGCTCACGCTGGAAGGCGTACGTCGGCAGATCCACGCGGTGTGGCCGCGCCGGAGCGAAGAGAGCGTCCCAATCGAGCGAGACACCGTGCGTGTGCAACCGGTCGAGCGCCTCGATGAGTGTCCGGATCTCGTCCCGGTCCTTGCGAGCGGTCGCGACGAACACACCGTCCTGCACGCTCTGCTGGGCCAGGGCGGTCAGGGTGGTGTCCGGGCCGACCTCCACGAACACGTTCGCCTGGCAGGCGGCCACACCATCGGCGAAGCGCACCGCCTCCCGCACATGCCGCACCCAGTACGCCGGATCGGTCAACAGCCCCGGCTCCGCGGGCCGGCCCGTCACGTTGGAGACGACAGGAATGGCCGGCTCACTGAAAGTCAGAGCGGAGACGACCTGCTCGAACTCGGCGAGCATCGGCTCCATCAACGGCGAATGGAAGGCGTGCGACACGCGCAGGCGTCGGGTGCGGGCACTCGTCAGGGCGGCGATCTCCTCCACCGCACTCTCGCTACCGGAGATCACCACGGCCTCCGGGCCGTTCACCGCGGCGATGCCGACGTCCTGGCGGCCTTCCAGCAGCGGGAGGACCTCCGCCTCGGGGGCGGCGACGGCCAGCATCGCCCCACCCTCCGGCAGCCCCTGCATCAACCGCGCCCGCGCGGAAACCAGCGCACACGCATCGGGCAGCGACAGCACCCCCGCCACATGAGCGGCGGCGATCTCCCCCACCGAGTGACCCACCAGCACGTCCGGGGTGACCCCCAGCGAGGCCAGCAGGCGGTAGAGGGCGACCTCGAAGGCGAACAGCGCCGGCTGGGTCATCCCGGTCTCGGCCAACACCTCGTCCGGGCCCGAGAACATCGCCTCACGCACCGGGTGCGGCAGCAGCGCACAGATCTCATCCAGCGCCTCGGCGAACACCGGGAACGCCGCCGCGAGGGACGCCCCCATGCCCACCCGCTGGCTGCCCTGACCGGCGAACAACATCGCCAACCCGCCACCGGCCGCGGCACCCGGCGTCGCCGTGCCCTCGGCCAGGGCACGCAGGCCCGCCACCAGCTCGGCCCGATCCGCGCCGACCACCACCGCGCGCTGCTCCAGCACCGAACGACCGCTCGCCAACGTCCAAGCGGCATCGGCCACGTCCAGCTCCGGCCGCTCCTCCACCCAGGAGGCGAGCCGGGAAGCCTGCCCCCGAAGCGCCTCCGAAGTCTTGGCCGAGATCAGCCACGGCGTCACCGGCAGCTCGACAACACCGGCCTCGACCTCGGCCTCCACCGGACCCTGCTCGATGATCACATGCGCGTTCGTCCCGCTGACGCCGAAGGACGACACCGCCGCCCGGCGCGGACGATCGCCGGCGTCCCAGGGACGGGCCTCGGTCAGCAGCTCGACGGCACCGGCCGTCCAGTCCACGTGCGGCGAGGGCTCCTCGGCGTGCAGGGTCTGCGGCATGACGCCGTTGCGCAGCGCCATCACCATCTTGATCACGCCACCGACACCGGCGGCCGCCTGCGCGTGACCGATGTTCGACTTCAACGAACCCAGCCACAGCGGCCGGCCCTCCGGCCTGTCCTGGCCGTACGTGGCGATCAGCGCCTGGGCCTCGATCGGGTCACCCAGCACCGTTCCCGTGCCGTGCGCCTCGACCACATCGACATCCGCGCTCGACAGGCCCGCGTTGGCCAGCGCCTGACGGATCACCCGCTGCTGCGCCGGGCCGTTCGGGGCGGTCAGCCCGTTGCTCGCACCGTCCTGGTTGATCGCGCTGCCGCGGACCACGGCGAGCACCCGGTGGCCGTTGCGCTGGGCGTCCGAGAGCCGCTCGACGAGCAGAACGCCGACGCCCTCGGCCCAGCCGGTGCCGTCGGCCTCCGCGGAGAACGCCTTGCAGCGCCCGTCCGCCGACAGGCCACGCTGGCGGGAGAACTCCACGAACGTGCCGGGTGAGGCCATCACCATCACGCCGCCCGCGAGCGCAAGATCGCATTCACCCGTGCGCAGCGCTTGCGTGGCCAGATGCAGCGCGACCAGCGACGACGAGCACGCCGTGTCGACCGTGACCGCGGGACCCTCCAGGCCCAGGGTGTAGGAGACCCGGCCGGAGGCGACGCTGGCCAGGCCGCCGGTGAGAAGGTATCCCTCCACGGACTCCGCGCCTTCGAAGCGCCGCGGCCCGTACTCCATGGGGGCTATGCCGGTGAACACTCCGGTCTGGCTTCCCCGCAGCTCCGCCGCGTCGATGTCGGCGTGCTCGATCGCCTCCCACGACGCCTCCAGCAGCAGGCGCTGCTGCGGATCCATCGCGAGCGCCTCGCGCGGCGAGATGCCGAAGAAGCCCGCGTCGAACTCGGCCGCGTCGTAGAGGAACCCGCCGTATCGGGTGGAGGAGGTGCCCCGGTCGTCCGGGTCGCCGGAGAACAGCCGGTCCAGGTCCCAGCCGCGGTCGGTGGGGAACTCGCCGACCACGTCGGAACCGGCGGCCACCAGGTCCCACAGGTCCTCGGGCGAGGAGACGCCGCCGGGGAACCGGCAGGCCATCCCCACGATCGCGATCGGCTCGTCGTATCCGGCCGTCCGGACCGCCGAGGACGCCGAGGACGCCGCGGTGGTGTCGCCGAGCAGTGCCGTCCGCAGGTACTCCGTCAGCACCGTCGGTGACGGGTAGTCGAACAGCAGCGAGCTCGGCAGCCGCAGGCCGGTGGCCGCGTTGAGCCTGTTCCTGAGCTCGACCGCGGTCAGCGAGTCGAAGCCCGCGTCCTTGAACGCGCCCGTCGCGCTGATCACGTGCGGTGTCACGTGTCCGAGCACCAGGGCCGCCTGGCCGCGGACCAGGTCGAGGAGCGTGCGTTCCTGCTCCTCCGGGCTCATCTCGCGCAGGAGTTGCCCGAGTGCCACGTCGCCGGACGCACCGGCCGCGCGGCGCTCGATCGGCTTGCGCAGCAGGGCGCGCAGCATCGCGGGCGCCGGGTCGGCGACCTTCGCGAGGCTCAGCCGCGCGGGAAGCGCCGTCTCCGCCGACGCGGCGAGCGCCGCGTCGAAGAGCGCGAGCGCCTGGTCCGGCGGCAGCGGGGCGACGCCCAGCCGTGCCCACCGCGCCAGGTCGGCCGTGGCGAGTGTCGCCCCCATGCCGCCGAACTCCGAGGAGTTGTCCCACAGGCCCCACCCGAGCGCCGTCGCGGGCAGGCCGAGCGTACGGCGGTGCCGGGCCAGACCGTCCAGGAACGCGTTGGCCGCGGCGTAGTTGGCCTGGCCTGCGCTGCCCAGCGTGCCCGCGCACGACGAGAACAGCACGAACGCCGACAGGTCGCGGTCGCGGGTCAGCTCGTGCAGGAGCCAGGCGGCCTCGGCCTTGGTCCGCCACACGGCGTCGAGCCGTTCCGGGCTCAGGGCCGAGACGACGCCGTCGTCCAGGACGCCGGCGATGTGCACGACCCCGGTCAGCTCCCGGCAGGAGTCGACGAGCGCGGCCAGCGCGTCGCGGTCGGACAGGTCGCACGCGGTCAGCTCGACCCGCGCGCCGAGCGCGGCCAGCTCGGCCGCCAGCTCGACGGCTCCGGCCGCCCGCGGGTCGCGGGTGGGCAGCACGAGGTCGCGTACGCCGTGCGCGGTGACGAGGTGCCGGGTGACCACTCGCCCCAGCCCGCCCGTGCCGCCGGTGACCAGGACGGTGCCGCCGGGTGTCCACGGCGCCTCCCCCGGCGGCAGGTCGCGCTTGACCAGCCGGGGGACGAAGATCCTTCCTTCTCGTACCGCCAGCTGCGGCTCGTCGTAGGCGAGGGCGGCGGCGATGAGGTCCTGCGCGGTGCCGTCGTGGTCGAGCAGCACGAACCGGCCGGGGTACTCGGTCTGCGCGGACCGCACCAGACCCCAGACGGCCGTCGCGGCCAGGTCGGTCTCCTCGCCGGTGGCGCCCCTGGTGAGGATCACCAGTCGCGAGGACGAGGGGTGGTCACCGGCGAGCCGGTCCTGGACGGCGGAGAGCACACGCAGCACGGCCGCGCGTGCCCGCGCGGTCTCGTCCCGTTCACCCGTCTCGTCCCGCTCGTCCTCGTCCACCCAGTCCAGGAACACGTCATCGGAGGCGGGGGCGCCACCGGTGGCCGGAACCGGGACCCAGTCGACCGCGAACAGCCCGACGTGTTCCGTGGGTACGCCGCCGGGACCGCCGGCCTCCAGCCAGTACCGCTCGCGCTGGAAGGCGTAGGTGGGCAGCTCGACGCCACGGGCCGCGGCCGGGACCGCGGCGAAGTAGGTGTCCCAGTCGACGGTGGTGCCGCAGGCGTGGAGCCGGCCGAGGGCCTGCACGAAGGTGCGGATCTCCTCACGTTCCTTGCGCGCGGCCGCGACGAACACGCCGTCGGCGAGCGTCTGCTGGGCCAGGCCGGTCAGGATGCCCTCGGGGCCGACCTCCAGGAAGACGCTCGCCTCGGTGGCGCTGATCGCGTCGGCGAAGCGAACCGGCCGCCGCACGTGCTCGACCCAGTACCGGGCGTCGGTGAGCTGCCCGGGGGCCGCGAGGTCGCCGGTTACGGCGGAGACGACCGGGAGGCGGGGCTCGTAGTAGGTGACGGTGGCCGCGATCCGCCCGAACTCGGCCAGCATCGGCTCCATCAGCGGCGAGTGGGAGGCGTGCGAGACCCGCAGCCGGCGCGTGCGCACGGTGACCCGCTGGGCGATCTCCTCGACCACGGCCGCGACACCGGAGATCACCACCGAGGTGGGCGCGTTGACGGCCGCGATGGCGACCTGGTCCTCACGTCCCTCGATGAACGGCAGCACGTCGGCCTCCGACGCGGCGATCGCGAGCATCGCCCCGCCCGGGGGAAGCGCCTGCATCAGCCTGGCCCGTGCCGCGACCAGCGTGCAGGCGTCGGCCAGGGAGAAGACTCCCGCGACGTGGGCGGCGGCGATCTCTCCGACGGAGTGGCCGGTCACGACGTCCGGTGTGACACCCAGGGAGCCCAGCAGGCGGGAGAGCGCGACCTCGAAGGCGAAGAGGGCGGGCTGGGTCATCAGCGTCTCGTCGAGCACGCCGCCGGGGTCGGCGAACATCGTCTCGCGGAGCGGATACGGCAACTGCCCGTCCAGCAGGGCGCAGATCTCCTCCAGCGCCTCGGCGAACACCGGGAAGGCGGCGGCCAGGTCGCGGCCCATGCCCAGCCGCTGGCTGCCCTGCCCGGTGAACAGCAGGGCCAGCCTGCCGCCGTGGCCGCTGCCGGTCACCACGTCGGGTGCCGCCGTACGCCCGGCCAGTGCCCGAAGGCCCGCCAGCAGTTCCTCGCGGTCGGCGCCGACGACCACCGCGCGCTGTTCCAACAGCGCGCGGTCACCGGCCAGGGCGGCGCCGGTCGCGGCGATCGGCGTGTCCTGTGTCGTCCAGGACGCGAGCCGCCCGGCCTGCGCCCGCAGCGCTTCGGGGGTTCTGGCCGAGATCAGCCACGGCGTCACCGGCAGCTCGGCGGCCTCGGCCTCGGGCTTCACCGGACCCTGCTCGATGATCACGTGCGCGTTGGTGCCGCTGATGCCGAAGGAGGAGATCGCCGCGCGGCGCGGACGGTCCTCGACGTCCCACGAGCGGGCCTCGGTCAGCAGCTCGACGGCGCCCGTCGACCAGTCCACGTGCGGCGACGGCTCCTCGACGTGCAGCGTGCGCGGCAGCGTCCCGTGCCGCATCGCCATCACCATCTTGATCACACCGCCGACACCGGCGGCCGCCTGCGCGTGACCGATGTTCGACTTCAGCGACCCCAGCCACAGCGGCCGGTCCTCGGGCCGGTCCTGGCCGTACGTGGCCAGGATGGCCTGGGCCTCGATCGGGTCGCCGAGCATGGTCCCGGTGCCGTGGGCCTCGACCGCGTCGACGTCGGCCGCCGACAGGTTCGCGTTGGCCAGGGCCTGGCGGATCAGGCGCTGCTGGGAGGGGCCGTTGGGGGCGGTGAGGCCGTTGCTCGCGCCGTCCTGGTTGATCGCGCTGCCGCGCATGACGGCGAGGACCCGGTGGCCGTTGCGCTGGGCGTCCGAGAGCCGCTCGACCAGCAGCATGCCGAGACCCTCGGCCCAGCCGGTGCCGTCGGCCTCCGCGGAGAACGCCTTGCAGCGCCCGTCCGCCGACAGGCCACGCTGGCGGGAGAACTCCACGAACATGCCGGGCGAGGCCATCACGGTCGCGCCGCCCGCGAGAGCGAGGTCGCAGTCGCCCGACCGCAGCGACTGCGCGGCCAGGTGCAGCGCCACCAGCGACGACGAGCACGCCGTGTCCACCGTGACGGCCGGGCCCTCGAACCCGAACGAGAACGCCACGCGCCCGGAGATCACGCTGCTGGTGGTCCCGGTCAGGACGTAGCCCTCGGCGTTCCCGGTGGCCTCGTGCAACCTGGGACCGTAGTCCTGGGCCGTCGCACCGGCGAACACCCCGGTACGGCTCCCGCGCAACCGGCCGGGGTCGATCCCGGCCCGCTCGATCGCCTCCCACGAGGTCTCCAGCAGCAGCCGCTGCTGCGGGTCCATGGCCAGCGCCTCGCGCGGCGAGATGCCGAAGAAGCCGGGGTCGAACTCCGCCGCCTCGTACAGGAATCCGCCGTGCCGGGCGTAGGACGTGCCGCTGTTGTCGGGGTCCGGGTCGTACAGCCCGCCCAGATCCCAGCCGCGATCGACGGGGAACTCCCCGATCGCGTCCCCCTCCGAGATCACCAGCTTCCACAGGTCGTCGGGGGAGACCACGCCGCCGGGGAACCGGCAGGCCATGCCGACGATCGCGATCGGCTCGTCGTGGCCGACGGCCCGTTCCACGGCCGGCACCGGCGCGGAGTCTGCGGAGTCACCCGTCAGCTCCGCGCGCAGGAACGCGGCGAGCGCGGCCGGCGTGGGGTAGTCGAACAGCAGCGAGGTCGGCAGCGTCAGGCCGGTGGCGGTGTTGAGCCTGTTCCTGAGCTCGACCGCGCTGTAGGAGTCGAATCCGAGCGCCTTGAAGGCGGTGCCGGCGTCCACGGTCGCGGTGGTGGCGTGGCCGAGCACGAGCGCGACGCAGGTCCGTACGAGGTCGAGGAGCACCTGCTCCCGCTCCGGTCCGGCCAGCCCGGCCAGGCGGCCGGTGAGCGGCCGGGTGTCGTCGGATCCGGCGGCGGGCGACTGCGGGGCGGTGTCGGTGAGCCAGTGGCGCGTGCGCTGGAAGGCGTAGGTGGGCAGCGGGACGCGCCGGGCGCCGGAGAACAGCGCCTCCGCGTTCACCTCGGCGCCACCGGCCTGCAGCGCGGCGAGCGCGAGGCCCGCGGTGAGAGGCTCCGGCCGGCCGTCCCGCAGCGTGGTGACGAACAGCGCGCCGGCGTCCGGCGGCAGGCACTGCTGTCCCATCGCGGACAGGACGGCGCCCGGACCGATCTCCACGAACGTGCTCACGCCCGCGACCGCCAGGGCACGGATGCCGTCGCCGAACCGCACGGCCTCGCGCACGTGCCTGACCCAGTGGTCGGGCGAGCACAGTTCCCGGGCGGACGCGGTGGCGCCGGTGAGGTTGGACACGATCGGGATGACCGGTTCGTGGTAGGTGAGCGACTCGGCCACCCGCCGGAACTCGGCCAGCATCGGATCCATCAGCGGCGAGTGGAAGGCGTGGCTGACGCGCAGGCGACGGACCTTGCGACCGCGCTCGCGCATCTCCTCGGCGATCTCGGCGACGCGGCTCTCCGCGCCGGAGACGACCACGGACTCCGGCCCGTTGATCGCGGCGATGCTCGCCGAGGCGTCGAGCAGGGGGAGGATCTCCTCCTCCGTGGCCTGGACGGCGACCATCATGCCGCCGGACGGCAGGTCCTGCATCAGCTTGCCGCGCGCCGAGACCAGGGCGCAGGCGTCCTCCAGCGACAGCACGCCGGCGATGTGCGCGGCGGCGATCTCGCCGATGGAGTGGCCGATGAGCCGGTCGGGGCGGATGCCCCAGTGCTCGTACAGCCGGGTGAGGGCGACCTCGAAGGCGAAGAGGGCGGGCTGGGTCGTCCCCGTCTCGTGAAGCCGCTCGCCGGGGTCGGTGAACATCGCTTCGAGCAGGTCGCCCTCGAAACAGGCGGCGATCTCGTCGAGGGCCCGCGCGAAGACGGGGTACGTGCCGTACAGCTCGCGTCCCATGCCGCGACGCTGGCTGCCCTGCCCCGCGTAGAGGAAGGCGATCTCGCCGGTGCGCGGCCGGCCCGTCACGATCTCGGCGGCGAGCTCGCCGCGGGACAGCTGCCCGAGTACGTCGGCCAGGCGCTCCGGCTCGTCCAGGACGACGCTCGCCCGGAAGGGGAACGTCGTGCGCGTCGTGGCCAGCGAGTAGGCGACGTCCACGGGATCGGCGCCGGGGGTGGCGAGCAGGTGCTCGCGCAGCCGTGCGGCCTGGCCGCGCAGCGCGGCCTCGCTCTGCCCGGACAGCGGCACGATCAGCGGCCCGGCGGGCTGCGCTGACGGCACAGGCGGCACAGGCGGCACGGACGGCGCGGGTTCCTCCTGCGGATACTCCGCGAGGACCATGTGACAGTTGGCACCGCCCATGCCGAACGAGCTGACCCCGGCCACCAGCGGTACGTCGGCGCGCGGCCAGGGGCTCAGCGCCGTGTTGACCCGGAGGTTGAGCTCGTCGAGGGGGATCCGCGGGTTGGGCGTCTCGAAGTTCAGCGACGCGGGCAGCTCGCGGTGGCTGATGGCCAGCGCGGTCTTCAGGAGGCCGACGATCCCCGCGGCCCCTTCGAGGTGGCCGACGTTGGTCTTGGCCGAGCCGACGAGCAGCGGCGCGCCCGGCTCCCTCGCGGCGCCGATGGCGGTGCCGAGCGCGCGTGCCTCGACGGGGTCGCCGACCCGGGTGCCCGTGCCGTGCAGCTCGACGAACTGGACGTCGGCGGCACTCACCCCGGCACGCTCGCAGGCCAGGCGGATGACCTCCTCCTGGGCGTGCTGGTCGGGAACGGTGAGGCCCTCGCCGCCACCGTCGTTGTTCACCGCGCTGCCCGCGATCACGCAGTACACCCGGTCGCCGTCGGCGAGCGCGCGGGCCAGCGGCTTGAGCACGACGATCCCGCCGCCCTCGCCGCGCACGTAGCCGTTGGCGCGCGCGTCGAAGGTGAAGCACCTGCCGTCGGGGGACAGGGCGCCGAACCTGGCGGCGGCCAGCGTGCTGTCGGGTGTGATGTTGAGGTTGACGCCGCCGACGATGGCGAGTCCGGACTCGCCGTTCCGCAGGCTCTCGCACGCCAGGTGCACGGCGGTCAGCGAGGCCGACTGCGCCGAGTCGACGGTCAGGCTGGGGCCCTGCAACCCGAGGGTGTAGGAGATCCGGTTGGCGAGCAGGGCGCGGCTGAGGCCGGTCAGGCTGTGGCGGGACACGTTGCCCTGGAGCAGCTGGGCGTAGTCGCCGGCCATGGCGCCGATGTAGACGCTCGTGCCGGTGTCGCGCAGGCTCTCCGGGACGATGCCCGCGTCCTCGAGCGCCTCCCAGCTCAGCTCCAGGACCAGCCGCTGCTGGGGATCCATCATCGCGGCCTCGTTCGGCGCGATGCCGAAGAACTCGGCGTCGAACTCGGCGATTCCGTCGATGAAACCGCCGCGCATCGAACTGGTCTCCGGTGAGTTCCACCGGCCGCTCGGCACCTCGGTGATGGCGTCACGGCCATCGCGAAGCAACCGCCAGAATGATTCGGGATCGGGTGCGTGGGGAAGGCGACAGGATATGCCGACGATCGCCACCGCGTCGTCGGAGAAAATACGGGAGGAGAGTTCGAATTGCATTGAACCTATCCAGATTCCGACGGAGTGATCAGCTGATGACGTCGTACATCCCGAATCCGGTGGCGACTGTTACCGGCTCCTGGAAAAGCTCGAGCGGAGAGTCGGGATTGAACTTCCCGCAGTGCCGATAGGCGGCGAGAGTGCCGTCCTGGTGCAGCCCGAGCAGGTCGGGGTGCCCGTCCATGTCGATGTCGGTGAGCGCCATCAGGCGCATGTCCTGCCAGCCGCAGGCGACGACGTGCCAGGTGCCCCCGGTCGCCGTGCCCGGCCTGCCGTCGAACTCGTAGAGGGCGAGGTCGCCGTTGGCCCGGCGGACCAGCAGGTCGAGGTTGCCGTTGCCGGTGAAGTCGGCCATCGCGACGGGGAGGTCGTCGACGTCGATCTCGGTGAGCCGCACCGGATCCTTGTCGTAGGTCTCGTTGCGGAGAACACCCAGGTCGCGGTGGGGGAACACGTCCACGTTGCCGGCGTCCTTGCCCCGGCCGAACGTGTCGTCCGTGCCGGTGCCCGTCACGTCGGCGAACCCGATCGTCTCCCACTGCCGGCCGTCGTCGCGCCTGCCGGACACCCGGATCGGCTCGTCGAACGGGCCGATCTCACCCGGGGCGCCGAGGTTCCGCAGCAGGAAGAAGCCGTGCTCGCCGTTCTCGCCCGGGTTGATGTCGAACTCGTGGGCGCTGAACGCGCAGATGTCCGCCTGCCCGTTCCCCGTGGCGTCGATCGCGCGGACGAAGAAGAAACGCCACCACCCGAAACCCTCGCCGATACTGACCGGCTCATCGAATGTGGCGGTGCCGTTGAATTCGCCGCTGTGTGGATAGACGAACAGCTCGCCCGTTTCCGTGTTCCGTACGAGCAGATCCGGCCGCCCGTCGCCGCGGAAGGACCGGCACTGACCGTTCGCGAAATTCGGTGCCATTCTTGTAGCTCCTCCCGCCGGGTTTACCGAACTTCAGTATTCGCGAGGCGGGATAAAGCGGGTAACCCCTAAGGGCCACTAAAAGCGCTGGTAGAACCATCATTAGGGGGCGGGAACACGGCGACGCCCGGCGGGCCTGGGCGACCGCCGGGCGTCAGGTGTCGAGCGTCGGGTGTCGGTACCGCTGCCGTCAGGCGTCCCGCGAGCGGAACACCGCGAAGGCCACGATCAGCAGGACGGCGGTGAAGGCGGCCATCAGGCCGAGCCCCGTCCAGGGTGCCAGCCGTTCCGCGTGGTGGACGGTGGTGGTGACCCGGAGGCCGGCCGCGATCGGCCAGTACGTGCTCACCCAGTTTCCGACGGCGTCGGGCATGAGCCTGGGCCCGATGATGGGGATGATGAAGTTGACGGCCACCACCACGGTCGTGGCGGCCATCGTGTCGCGCAGCAGGCAACCGAGTGCCACGCCGGTGAGCCCCACCAGGGCCCAGATCAGCCCCATGCCGACGACGGCGCGCAGGACGCCCGGCTGGCCGAGCGCCGCGGCCGGGGCTCCGGCGGCGCCGATCACGGTCTGGCCGACGAGGAACGCACCGAAGGCGGCGATCTCCCCCATCACCAGGGTGATCAGGCCGAACGTCCAGATCTTGGCGGCGAGCAGCCGTCCTCGCCGCGGGACCACGGTCAGGCTCGTGCGGATCATCCCGGTGGCGTACTCGGAGGACACCACCAGCACGCCGAGCGCGCCCACGGCGATCTGGACGAACAGGAACCCGCCGTACATGCTGATGTAGGTGGGGTCGAACGCCGCTCCCGCCTCCCGGTAGCCCTTGGCCGCGCCGTTGGCGGTGAGCGCGCCCGCGCCCACCATGACGGCGACGGTCGCCAGCAGGATGGGAATATTGGACGGGATCGTCCGGAACTTGGTCCATTCCGACCGCATCGTGTCCGCGGTGGCGCTCATGCCGCACTCGCCTGGAACTCGACGCTGTCGCGGGTCAGATCCATGTAAGCCTGCTCCAATGAGCGTTGTGGTGTCAGCTCCGTCAGCACGACCCCGGCGGCCAGCGCGGCCTCGCCGATGCGCCTCGACTCCAGCCCGGTGACGATGAAGGAGCCGTCGGTCCCTTCCTGGACGGAGCCGCCCGCCTCCACCAGGTGGGGGACGAGCAGGTCCTTGTCGTCCGTCCGCACCAGCACGTTGGAGCCCTGCCGGACGAACTCACCGATCCCGATGTCCGCGATCAACCTTCCCCTGCCGATGACGAGGAGGTGGTCGGCGGTCTGCGCCATCTCGCTCATCAGGTGGCTGGAGACCAGGACGGTGCGTCCCTCCCCGGCCAGCCCGCGCATCAGCTCGCGGATCCACTTGATGCCCTCGGGATCCAGGCCGTTGACCGGTTCGTCGAACAGCAGCACCTTCGGGTCACCGAGGAGCGCCACCGCGATCCCGAGCCGCTGGCCCATGCCCAGCGAGAAGGATCCGGCCCGTTTGCGCGCCACCGATTCCAGCCCGACCAGCTCCAGCACCTCGTCCACCCGGTTGCCCGGGATGCCGTTGGTCTGGGCGAGACAGAGCAGGTGGTTGCGCGCCGTACGGCCCTTGTGCAGCGCGCGGGCGTCCAGCAGCGCGCCCACCTCACGCATGGGCCTGGCCACGCCCACGTAGCCGTGGCCGTTCACCGTCACGCTCCCGGCGTTCGGGGCGTCGAGGCCGAGGATCATTCTCATGGTCGTCGACTTGCCCGCTCCGTTCGGGCCGAGGAAGCCGGTGACCCGGCCGGGCTCGACGGTGAACGTCAGGTCGTCCACGGCTGTCCTGTCGCCGAAGCGCTTCGTCAGTCCGTCTATCTGGATCACGTTCACGTGCCTCTCGTGCGTGTTTCCCGATCAAGAGGTTCCCGCCCCATCCGGCCCGTACGCGGGCACGGCGAGGGCATCGAGCATAGGGCGGAACTTGAGCCTGGTCTCCTGGAGCTCCACATCCGGGTCGGAGCCCGCCACGATCCCGCACCCCGCGTAGAGCGTGGCGGTCCCCTCGTGCAAGTGGGCGGAGCGGAGGGCGACGGCGAAGTCCCCCTCCTGGTCGGCGTTCATCCAGCCGACCGGGCCCGCGTACCAGCCGCGGTCGAAGGGCTCGGTCGCGGCGATCCAGTCGAGCGTTCCCTTCCGGGGGTGGCCGCCGACGGCCGGGGTGGGGTGCAGCCGCTCGACGAGGTCGAGCACGCTGGTGTTCTCCGGGTCGGCGATCTCGCCCTCGATGCGGCTGTGCAGGTGGCGCAGGTTCGGCAGGTCGAGCACGTGCGGCTCGGCGGGCACCGAGACCTCCCGGCACACCTGCTCGAAGGCGTGGCGAAGCATCTCGGTGACGACCTGCTGCTCGCGCCGGCACTTGTCGTCCTCCAGCAGGGCGGCGCGCAGCCGCGCGTCCTCGGCCGGGGTGGCGCCGCGCGGCATGGACGCGGCCAGGCTCATCGACCGGGCCCGTCCCGCGTGCAGGCCGACCAGCCGTTCCGGGGTCGCGCCGACGAAGGCGTGCCCGTCGGCCGCGACGGCGAAGACGGTGGTCCCGGACCGCGTGCCGAGCAGGGACCCCAGCACGGACGGCACGTCGTAGGGACAGGGCGAGCTCACGCGCAACTGGCGGGCGAGGACCGCCTTGTCGAACCTGCCGCGGCCGATCTGGTCCGCCGCCCGCGCGACCAGCGCCTTCCACTCGGCGGCGGGCGGGATCTCCGTGACGGTCGTCCCGGCGAGGTGGGGGCTGGGGCACGGGCGCCCGCCCGCGGCGGAGAGCAGGCCGCAGGCCTGGGCGATCACCCCCGCCACGTCGTCCTGCACGGGGTTGCCGGGATCGACGCTCACGCTGAGCGCGAGCGTGGTCCGCCCGTCCCGGTCCCGGGCGACCAGGATCCGGGGCACCCACATCAGCGCCTCCGGGAGCGGTCCGGGCCGCGGGGCGAAGGCGAAGCCGCCGACCAGCGACGGTGTGGCGCGCGGGCCCGGCCCGCCGGTCACCGTGTTCTGGACGGTTCTCTCCCAGCTCGTCCGGATGCCGGCGAAGCGGCCCGCGCCGCGTTCGACGAAGTCGGCCGCGCTGCCCATCGCGATCACGCTCGACTCCGGCGACATCCAGACGAACGCCCGCCTCGTCCGCGCGAACACCGGCACGAGGAGCCCGGCCGGATCGACGGGGTCGATCTCCTGGCGCCAGGTCGCGAGCGTCCTGCTCGCGTTGTTGCGCGCCTCGGCTGTCGCCTTCGCGTGCACTTCCAGGAATCCGGCCAGGTCGATGTCCGGCAGGCGCGGGTCGATGCCCGGCGGGTACGGATCGGTATTCGGCGTGCGCGGGTCGATGTCAGGCAGGTGCGGATCGATGTCTGGCTGGTGCATGGAGAATCGTCCTCTGTTAACCGAACATGCCCACGAGCTGCTTCTTGCTGACCTTGCCGAGCGGCGTGACGGGAAGCGCCTCGACGATCTCCAGGCGGTCGGGGAACTTGAAGGCCGCGACGCCGCGCCCGCGTAGGAACGCGGTGAGCTCCACCAGCGTCGGAGGCGTGCCGCGGGGGACGACGCAGGCGCAGCTCCGCTCGCCGAGGACCTCGTCGGGCAGGCCCACGAAGGCGACCTCGCGGACGTTCGGGTGGGCGAGGAGGTGGTTCTCCACCTCCTCCGCCGCGATCTTGTCGCCGCCCCGGTTGATCTGGTCCTTCACCCTGCCCTCGAAGATCACGTGCCCGGTCGGCAGCAGCCGCACCAGGTCACCGCTCCGGTAGAACCCGTCCGCGGTGAACGACCGGGCGTTGTGCTCCGGCGCCCGGTAGTAGCCGCGGGTGGTGTACGGCCCGCGAGCCAGCAACTGGCCCACCTCGCCGGGGGCGACGTCGTTGTCGTCCTCGTCCACCACCCTCACCTCGTCGTCCGGGGAGACGGGCAACCCCTGGCTGACGAGGACCACGTCCGCCGGATCGTCCGGCCGGTGGAAGCCGCACAGTCCCTCCGCCATGCCGAAGGCCTGCTGGAGCCGGCAGCCGAGGGCGGGCTCCACCCGGCGGGCCAGCTCGGGCTGCAGCTTCGTGCCGCCGATGGTCACGCGGCGCAGGCTGGAGATGTCGTGCTCGCCCCACTCGGCGGCCTCCATCCAGAGCAGGGCCGCGCCGGGGATGAGGCCGGTCTCGGTCACCCGCTCGCGCTCGATGATCGGGAAGGCCTCGTCCGGGCTGGGGCCCGGTGCCAGCACGAGTGTCCCGCCCGCGTGGAAGGTGGCCAGCAGCCCATGGGTCAGCGGCCAGTTGTGGCTCAGCGGCAGGTTCACCAGATGGACGGTGTCCTCGTCGTAGCCGCAGGCCTCGGCGACCGCGCGCCCGCTGTAGCTCCATTCCTGGTGGGCGCGCGGTACGAGCTTGGGGACGCCGGTCGTGCCGCCGGACAGCAGGAAGAGCGCCACCCCCGCCGGGTCGGGGCGGGGCAGGTCGGGCAGGCGCTCGCCCCGTACGTCGCCCAGCGCCACGAAGCCGGTCGAGTCACCCCGGTCACCCGGGTCGCCCGCGACGAGGACGTGCTTGACGGTGGGCACGCGGGCGACGACCTCGGCGGCCAGCTCCCGGTAGTCGAACCCGAGATGCGTGTCCGCGATGACGTAGGCGACCGCCTCGGTGAACTCGCAGAAGTAGGTGATCTCGCTGCTGCGGTGCGCGGGCAGCGCCAGGACCGGCTGGGCGCCGATCCTGAACAGCGCGAAGAAGAGCGTCACCAGCTCCGGCAGGTTGGGCAGCTGCACGACGACGCGGTCTCCGGCGCCGATGCCGAGCTCGTGCAGCCCGGCCGCCGTCCGGTCGGCGCGCGCGTCCAGCTCGGCGTAGGTCCACCGGTGCGGACCCGCCACGAGGGCGGTTCTCCCCGGGTGGGAGCGGGCCAGCCTGCGCAGGAACTCGCCGAGGTTCTCATCGGTCCAGTGGCCCGCCGCCCGGTAGCGTTCCGCGAACTCCTCGGGCCAGGGGGTGAATCCTTCGAGCACGGGGGGCGTCCTTTCCATCTCAGCCCGCGGCCGAGGCCGTGGCCTCGGCGAGCAGGTGTTCCGCCAGCTCTGCCGGGGTCGGGTAGTCGTAGACCGCGTCGGCGGCCAGCGCGATGCCGGTCAGCTCGCTGAGCCGGTTACGCAGCTCCACCGCGGCCATCGAGGAGAACCCGAGTTCGAAGAACTCCGCGTCGGGCTCGACCGCGTCATGCAGCGGGAACTGCAGGATCGCGGCGGCCTGGCGGCGCACCACGTCGAGCAGGATGCCGTGGTGCTCCTCCGCCGGACTGTCGTCCAGCAGGCGGCGGAAGGCGGCGACGCCGTCGACCAGGTCCTCCGGCTCGTCCTGGACGAGCACCGCCTCGGGGATGCCGTCCAGGAGCCGGGAGCGCGTCGCGGCGGCCAGCGCGATCCAGTCCGGGTCGGCGACGACGAGCGTCGTGTCCCCCTGGCGCAGCGCGTGGCGGACGGCCGCGACCGCGTCGGCCGGTTCCTTCAGGCCGACCGCGCCGGACAGCGCCGGCAGCCCCGCCTCGCGCCGCCCTGCGGCCAGCGCGTTGAAGTACTCGTGGGCCGACGCGCCGTCCTCGCCCCAGGCCGCCCCCGCAGGCGCCAGCATGACGAAGGCGGCCAGGTCCGCCGAGCGGGTCCGCTCGTCGAACAACCGGGCCGCCTCCGGCGTCGTGCAGACGACGGCGGTCACCGGGAGATCCAGGAGAGCCGAGAGAGCCGGGAGAGACGAGAGATCGTCGCCGATCGTCCGCACGACCACACCGGGCTCGCCCGCGAGCCTGGCGTCCGGCTCGGTGAGGACGACCTGGTCCGCGCCGTTGCGCGCGGCCCACCTGCCCAGCTCGGCGGTGGTCTCGTCGAGCGGTCCGGCCAGCATGACCGTGCCGCTGGGCAGCCATTCCGCCCCCAGCGCCGCTCCCCGGCACGGTGCCGGTCGCAGCCTGCGCGCGAACACCCCGCCGAGCCGTACGGCCAGCTCCTCCTCCCCGGTCACGCCGGAGAGCACCACGCACAGCTGTCGCAGCACGTGCTCGTCCAGCCTGGCCGGGAGGTCGACCAGCCCGCCGTTTCGCAGCAGCCCGTCGCGGGCCATGGTCCTGAGCGCGCCCCAGGTCCGTACGGTCACCGGCACGACGTCCCCGTCGGACGGCGACACCCGGACCGCGCCCCGCGTGAGAACCCAGACCGGCGCCGAACCGGGCGCGATCTCGGGGAGGGGCGCGCCCTCCGGCAGCAGGTAGACGACGCCCGCCACTCCCGCGTCGGAGGCGGGCATCTCCGGCAGCACGACGGTGTCGGCGCCGTGCGCGGCCAGCCCAGCCGCCAGCGCCCGGCCCGCTCCGGCGGAGCCGTCCGGCGCGACCACCGGCCAGGTTCCCGACAGGACCGGCGCGGGCAGGTCGGTGAGCGGCTGCCAGCCGAGCTGGTAGCGCAGACGCTCGTACTCGGCTCCGGTGCTCCCG
The DNA here is from genome assembly GCF_052983175.1 of Streptosporangium sp. G12. Lineage (NCBI taxonomy): Bacteria > Bacillati > Actinomycetota > Actinomycetes > Streptosporangiales > Streptosporangiaceae > Streptosporangium > Streptosporangium sp. G12. The sequence continues at coordinate 17,309 of NZ_JBRIQO010000056.1, forward strand.
GCGCCGTGCAGCCTGGCCAGCGCGGGCAGCAGGTCGTCCAGCGTGGCTCCCGCGCCGAGGCCGAGGGTGGCGAGCAGCCCGTCCAGGTCCTGGCGCGCGACGGCGTCCCACAGCTCACGGTCGGGCGGTGCAGCCGCCACGGCCGTCTCCGCCGGGGGCGGGTCGGGCCAGTAGCGCTGCCGCTGGAAGGGATAGGTGGGCAGTTGCACGGTCGCGCCCGCGCCGACGACCGCGCCCCAGTCGACGTCGGTCCCGTGCGCGGAGACCCGCGCCAGCGCGTCGAGCAGCGCGGCCGCCTCCGGCCGGTCGCGGCGCAGCGCCGGGACGGCCACCCCGGTCCAGCCCTGTACGCAGTCGCCGACCATGGCCGACAGCACGGCGTCGGGGCCGAGCTCCAGGAAGGTGGTGACGCCGCGGCTCTGCAGCGTCCTGATCCCGTCGCAGAAGCGCACGGCCTGCCGCAGGTGCCTGGCCCAGTACTCCGGCGAGGTCAGCTCCTCCGTGGTGGCGGGCTCGCCGGTGACGTTGGAGATGACGGGGATCGCGGGCGGATGGTAGGTCAGCTCTCTCGCGACGTTCAGGAAGTCCTCCAGCGCCGGTTCCATCAGCGGTGAGTGGAAGGCGTGACTGACGGCGAGCCGCTTGGTCTTGTGCCCGCGCCCGGCCAGCAGCTCCGCCAGCTCCAGCACGCTCTCCTCGGTGCCGGACAGGACCACGGAGGCCGGTCCGTTGACCGAGGCGATGCCGACCCTGTCCTCGTACCCGGCCAGCAGCGGCAGCACGTCGGCCTCCGCCGCGCGCACCGAGATCATCGCCCCGCCGGGCGGCAGCGCCTGCATCAGGCCGCCGCGCGCGGCCACGAGCGTGACCGCGTCGTCCAGTGACAGCACGCCCGCGACGTGCGCGGCGGCGAGCTCGCCGATGGAGTGGCCGGCGAGGAAGTCCGGGCGTACCCCCCAGGCCTCCAGGCAGCGGAACAGGGCCACCTCGACGGCGAACAGGGCGGCCTGGGTGTAGCGGGTCTGCCGGAGGAGCTCGGGGTCACCGGTGATGACGTCGCGCAGCGGCCGGTCGAGATGGCGGTCGAACCGGGCGCACACCGCGTCGAACGCCGCCGCGTACTCCGGATAGGCCGCGTACAGCTCCTCCCCCATCCCCTGCCGCTGGCTGCCCTGGCCGGTGAACAGGTAGGCGATCCTGCCCCGGGCGGCCGAACCGGTGATCACGTTGTCCGCCGGCCGCTGCGCCAGCACGGCGTCCAGCCCGGCGGTGAGCTCCTCGCGGGTGGCGCCGAGTACGACCATCCGGCGTTTGAACGAGGAGCGCGTCGTGGCCAGGGACCGGGCGACGTCGGCCGCCGAGTGCTCCGTCCACGACTCCAGATGTCCGCGCAGCCTGCGCGCCTGGGCCTTGAGCGCGTCCTGCGTCTTGGCCGACAGCACCCACGGGATCAGCGGGCGCTCGGGCGCGTCCCGCTTCTCCGCGGGCTCCTCCGGCGCCTGCTCCAGGATGACGTGGGCGTTGGTACCGCTGATCCCGAACGACGAGACGCCCGCGCGGCGCGGCCGCGCGGTCTCGGGCCACGGCGTGGCCTCGGTGAGCAGGCGCACCGCGCCCGCCGACCAGTCCACGTGCGTGGTCGGCTCGTCCACGTGCAGGGTCCTCGGCAGCACGCCGTGCCGCATCGCCATCACCATCTTGATGATGCCCGCGACACCGGCGGCGGCCTGGGTGTGGCCGATGTTCGACTTGATCGAGCCGAGCCAGAGGGGCCGGTCCTCTGGCCGGTCCTGGCCGTAGGTGGCCACGATGGCCTGCGCCTCGATCGGGTCGCCGAGGGTGGTGCCGGTGCCGTGTCCCTCGACGGCGTCGACGTCGGCGTTGGTCAGCCGGGCGTCGGCCAGGGCCTGCTCGATCAGGCGCTGCTGGGAGGGGCCGTTGGGAGCGGTGAGCCCGTAGCTGGCGCCGTCCTGGTTGATCGCGCTGCCGCGCACCACCGCGAGGACCTTGTGGCCGTTGCGGCGGGCGTCGGAGAGCCGCTCCACCAGGAGCATGCCCACGCCCTCGCCCCATCCGGTGCCGTCCGCCGCGTCGGCGAAGGACTTGCAGCGGCCGTCGGCGGCGAGGCCGCGCTGGCGGCTGAAGTCGACGAAGACCGCGGGGGTGGAGAGCACGGTGACGCCGCCGGCGAGCGCGAGCGAGCACTCGCCCCTGCGCAGCGCCTGCATCGCCATGTGCAGCGCGACCAGCGAGGAGGAGCACGCCGTGTCCAGGGTGACCGACGGGCCCTCGAAGCCGAAGGCGTAGGACACCCGGCCGGAGGCGACACCGGCCGAGACGCCGGTGCCGACGAAGCCGTCCAGGTCGCTCGGCACGTTCTGCAGGTGCACCCCGTAGTCGTGGTACATCAGCCCGACGAACACGCCCGTGCTGCTGCCGCGCACGGCGGCCGGGTCGATGCCCGCGTGCTCCAGCGCCTCCCACGAGCCCTCCAGCAGCAGACGCTGCTGGGGATCCATGGCGACGGCCTCCCTTGGGGAGATGCTGAAGAACGACGGGTCGAACGCGGTGGCGTCGTAGACGAACCCGGCCTCCCGCGCGTAGGTGGTGCCGGGGTGCTCCGGGTCGGGGTGGTAGAGCTCGTCCAGGTTCCAGTTGCGGTCGGGTGGGAACATCGACATCGCGTCGCCCTCCCCGGCCACCAGGTTCCACAGGTCGTCCGGGCCGGTGACGCCGCCGGGCAGCCGGCAGCTCATGCCGACGATGGCGATCGGCTCCTCCGTGCTGATCGCGCCGTGAGTGGACACGACCGCCTTGGGGCCGTCGAGGAGCCTGCCGCACAGATACTGGACGAGGGCGACGGGCGTCGGATAGTCGAAGATCAGTGTGGCGGGCAGCCGCAGCCCGGTGGCCGCGTTCATCCGGTTACGGAACTCCACCGCCGTCAGCGAGTCGAAGCCGGCCTCGTTGAGGGGCCGGTCCTGCTCCACGGCGCTCGGGTCGGGGTAGCCGAGCACGGTCGCCACCTGGTCGAGCACCAGATCCATCACGATCTTGTGGTGCTCGCTCTCCGGCAGGCGGGCCAGGCGCTCGCGCAGCTGCGACGCGGCGGCCGGGTCGGAGCCGACCACTCTCCGCTTGGAGACGGGGACCAGCCCTCGCAGGATCGCGGGCAGCGCGCCGAACTGCGCCGCCATCCGCAGGTTGCGCAGCTCCAGCCGGATGGGGACCAGCGTCGCCCGGTCGGCGGCGCAGGCCGTGTCGAGCAGGGCGAGGCCGTCCTCGGTGGTCAGCGGGACGACTCCGGTACGGGCCAGCCTGGCCCGGTCGACGTCGCTGAGGGTGCCGGTCAGCCCGCTGTCCTGCTCCCACAGGCCCCAGGCCAGGGAGAGGGCGGGCAGGCCGAGCCTGCGCCGCCGTACGGCGAGGGCGTCGACGAACGCGTTGGCCGCCGCGTAGTTGCCCTGGCCGGGGCCGCCGAAGACGCCCGCGGCCGAGGAGAACAGCACGAACGCCGAGATCGGCAGGTCCTTGGTGAGCTCGTGCAGGTTCAGCACGGCGTCGGCCTTGGGGCGCAGCACGGCGTCGATCCGCTCGGGCGTCAGGGTGGCCAGCACGCCGTCGTCGAGCGTGCCCGCCGTGTGGACCACCCCGGTGAGCGGGTGCTCCGCGGGAACGGTGGCCAGGACGGCGGCGAGGGCCTCGCGGTCGGCGGCGTCGCAGGCTGCGACGGTCACGTCGGCGCCGAGTTCGGCGAGCTCGGCCACGAGCCGGGCCGCGCCCTCCGCGTCGGGGCCGCGGCGACTGGCCAGCAGCAGCCGCCGCACGCCGTGCCCGGTCACCAGGTGGCGGGCGACGAGGCCGCCCAGCGTGCCGGTGCCCCCGGTGATCAGCACGGTTCCGCCGGCCTCCCAGCCGGTGGCGCCGGTCTCGGCCCCGGTTTCGACTCCGGTCTCGGCCCCGGTCTCGGCTCCGGGTTCGGCGACCGGGTGGCGGGCGAGCCTCGGGACGAGGATCTCGCCCTCGACCAGGGCGGCCTGGGGCTCTCCCGAGGTCGCGGCGGCCAGGACGGCCCGCCACGACGCGTCCGTGCCGTCGACGTCCAGCAGGACGAAGCGGCCGGGGTTCTCCGACTGCGCCGAGCGGATCAGCCCCCACACGGCGGCGCCGGGCAGGTTGTCGCCCGCCACCACTCCCTCGGTGACGACGACCAGGGGGACGTCGGCGTACCTGTCCTGGTCGAGCCAGGACTGTGCCACCGCGAGGACCTCGGTGGTCGCCGCCCGCGCCCCGTCCGCCGGGTCGGCGCCGGTGACCGGGCTACAGGGCAGGAACGCCAGCCTCGGCAGCGGCCCGTCCGGGTCCGGCACGTCGACCTGGGCCCCGGACGCCTCCAGGACGGTGCCGAGCCGCGAGCCGTCGCCGCCGGCGATGACGTAGCGCGCCTCGCCGGGTTCACCGTGCTCGACCGCCGCCACGGGCTGCGCCGCGACCCAGTCGAGGGCGAAGAGCGCGTCGCGCAGCGGGTCGGTGCCCGCCTTGAGGTCCCCGGCGGCCAGTGCCCGTACGACGAGCGAGTCCACGCAGGCGACGGGCGTGCCCGCGGTGTCGGCGACCTCGACGCGGACGCCGTTCGTCCCGGCGGGCGAGAGCCGCACGCGCAGGGCGGCGGCGCCGGTGGCCGCCAGCCGCACGTTGGTCCAGGCGAACGGCAGCATCGGGCCGCCGGAGGCCCCGGAGGCATCAGCGTCGAAGAAGCCGCCCACGGCGAGCGGCTGGATCGCCGCGTCGAGGAGAGCGGGGTGCAGGCAGAACTCGCCGGCCGCGGTGCCCTCCGGCAGCGCGACCTCGGCGAAGATCTCCCGGTCCCTGCGCCACACCGCGGTCAGCCCGCGGAAGGCCGGGCCGTAGTCGACGCCGATCCCGGCCATCAGCTCGTACACGTCGCCCGCCTGCAGGGCCGTCGCGCCCGGCGGCGGCCAGGACGGCTCGGCGAAGGTGGCCGCGGCGGTGTCCTTGGCGAGGAAACCGCTCGCGTGCCTGGCCCACGGTTCCTCGTCGGCGCGGGAGTGGACGGTCAGCGGACGCCTGCCGTCCTGGTCGGGCGCGCCGACGGCGATCTGCACGTGGACGCCGCCGGTGGCGGGCAGGACCAGCGGCGCCTGCAGCGTCAGCTCCTCCAGCAGGTCGCAGCCGACCTCGTCACCCGCCCGTACGGCCAGCTCGACGAAGGCGGTTCCCGGCAGGAGCACCTGCCCGTTGACCGCGTGGTCGGCCAGCCACGGGTGTGTCTTCAGCGACAGCCTGCCGGTGAGCAGGACGCCCTCCGCGTCGGCCAGCGACACGGCCGCGGCGAGCAGCGGGTGCCCGGTGGTACCGAGGCCGAGCTGCGCGAGGTCGCCGCTGGTCTGGACGCTGCCCGGCCAGTAGTGCTGGTGCTGGAAGGCGTAGGTGGGCAGATCCACCCGGCGAGGCCCGGCCGGGGCGATGGCCCGCTCCCAGTCCACC
>NZ_JBRIQO010000057.1:0-22737 GCF_052983175.1 Streptosporangium sp. G12
CGGGCTCCAAGCGGGCCAAGGCCGAGAGCCTGGGCGTGCGGATCGTCGGCCCTGAGGAGTTCGCCGCCCTCGTCGGCCCCTTCATCTGATCAGGGGCCGGAGACGGCTCCTCTGGTCGGCGAGCTCGGATCAGCCGCGTGGCGATCTCTTCGCAGGGGCCTGCGCGAGGTGGACCGGCCGAGACGATGACGGCGGCGGCGCGACGCCGCTCATGATCGGAGCCGTGACCGGCTCGGCGATCGTCACGCGAACCGGGTGGTATACTGATCATGCATCCCGGGCGGGCGACCCCCCGGGATTTTGTGTTCATGTCCTCTCCTCATCGCGCCATCCTGAGCGCGGCCGTTCCCCTTTTCCTGTCCATGAGTGCCGGGATCATCGCCCAGCTCGTCAGCACCGCCCTGCTCGGCCACCGGGCGACGGCGGCGCTGGCCGCCTTCGCGCTCGCCGGTGCCGTCCTCAACCCGGTCACCGCCGCGGTGGCCGCCGGGCTGCGCGGCATGACACCGTTCGTGGCGCCCCATCGGGAGAACCCGGTCGAGGCGCTGCCGATCCTGCGTGACGCGCGCTGGCTGACCGTCGCGCTCGGTACGGCGGGTGCCGGTGTCGTGCTCTGCGTCCCGCTGATCGCGCGGGCGAGCGGGGTACCCGGCGAGGTGACGGCCGAGTTCGGCATGTTGCCGCCGCTCCTGGCGCTGAACGTGCTGTTGTTGTCCGCGGGCGGCGGTGCCAACGCGACGCTGGTCGCGCTGGGCCGCAGCCGGCAGGTGCTCTGGTCGAGCCTGTCGAGCACGGCCGCCGAGGTGGCCCTGCTCGTCGCCCTCGTGCCCAGGCTGGGCGTCCACGGCGCCGGCATCGCGCTGGTGGTCTCCACGGCCGTCGCCGTGACGGTGTCGAACGTCTGCCTGCTGCGCGTCCCCGGACTGGCCGGGCAGCCGCTGTGGCCCGGACGCCCCCGGTCACGCGAGATCCTGAGCATGGCCCGGGTGGGCATCCCGCTGTCCGCCACCGTGCTGATCAAGTTCACGGTCCTGGGCAGCCTGACCTACGTCGTCGCGCGGACGGGCGCGCAGGGGGCGGCCGCACACGCGATCCTCAGACCGCTGGCCGAGTTCCTGGCGCTGACCGCCTTCGCCGTCGGCCAGGCGTCGGCGCCGGAGATCGCCAGAGCCACCTCTCCCGCCGCCGCCCGCCTGGTCAACCGGGTGGCGCTGTTGCTCGCGGCCGCCGGAGCGGTCGCGGGCGCACTCGTGCTGACCTTCTTCGGCACCTTCGTGATCGGTCTGTTCACCTCGGACGCGGAGGTGCTGGCCCTGGCCTTCACGCTGGTGCCGCTGCTGGCCCTCTACGCCACCGCGAACAGCTGCGGGATCGCGATGTCCGCCGGCCTGACCGGGCTCAGGCGCCCGGCCTGGGGCCTCGGGTCGGCCGTGGCGGGGTACGGCCTGCTCGCTCTGGCGGCGGCTCCGGTGACGGCGGCCTGGGGGCTGGCCGGCCTGTGGGCGGCGCTGGCCGCCACGGGCGTGCTCATCCTCGTACTGCAGGGCGGCGGTTTCCTCCGGCACAGCGCGCGGGTGGGCGTACCCGCGGAACCCGTGCGGGTGTGAGCTGGGGTGGGGGAGGAGATGCGGTGGTGGGTAGAATGGTGGCACTCCAAGGATCGCGCTCCCCGGAAAGACGTCGCAGTACGGGAGCGCGCCGCGCACGGTGACCGTGTCCGGTGCTGGAAGGGCGGCAGTTCCCATCGCATGCCCTTCTGGAGGTTGGATTCCATGAACATAGGTCTTGGTTTGCCCATCAGCGATCCTTTGTCGCTGTTTTCCTGGGCCCGGCGTGCCGACGCCGGCCCCTTCACCACCCTCGGCCTGCTCGACCGTCTCGTCTACTCGAACCCCGAGCCCCTGATCACGCTGGCGGCCATCGCGGGGGCCACCTCGCGGATCCGCGTACAGACCGAGGTGCTGCTCGGTCCCCTTCGCGAGTCGGTGCTGCTCGCCAAGCAGGCCGTGACCCTGGACCGCATGTCCGGCGGCCGTTTCACCCTCGGCGTCGGGATCGGGACACGCCAGGACGACTACCTTGCCGCGGGGGTCGACGTCCGGGGACGCGGGCACCGGCTCGACCGGCAGCTGGCGACGCTGCGGCGCGTCTGGTCCGGTGAGCCCTACAGCGAGGAGGTCGGCCCGATCGGCCCGGCTCCCGTCCGCGAGGGCGGCCCGGAGATCCTGATCGGCGCCTTCGCCCCCGCCTCCGTGGAGCGCGTCGCCCAATGGGGGGACGGGTACCTGTGCGCCGCGCCCGCCGGCATGGCCGACGGGCTCATGCGCGACGTCGAGAGGTCCTGGACCCAGGCGGGACGGTACGGACGGCCTCGCATGGTCGCGCAGGTCAACGTCGCCCTCGGCCCCGAGAACACCGTCCGGGACGCCACGGAGGCGATCACCTCCTACTACGGCTTCCTGGGCGACACCACCCGGGTCGTCGAGAACATGCTCACCACGCCGGAGCGGATCCGTGACGCGATCGGCGCGTTCACGGACCTCGGCGCCGACGAGGTGATGCTCTACTGCTGGGCCCGTGACCCCGACCAGGTCGACCGTCTCGCCGACCTGGTCGTCTGACGGCCACGGCGGACGGCCGGGGAGGGGCTTTCCGGACCCCCGCCGGCGCCGCCTCCGGCCGGGTGGATCACCGGGTTCCGGGCCGGGCAGGGTTCGTGGCGCGCCGGGACGGCGCGTCACGAACCGCGGCTCACCTGGTGAGGGTGAGGGTGTCGACGTCGAACAGGAACCCGCCGCCGCCGGTGAAGGTGAGGAACAGCGGTCCCGAGGCCGACCCGGTCAGGGGGGTGGAGACGTTCTGGAAGGTCTCCCAGCCTCCGGTGTTCGGCACGGCGACCGAGCCGAGGACGGTCCCGGTGGCAGATCCCGAGCGGACCTGGATGGTGCCCCCGGATCCGGCGGAGGAGATGCGGGCGCCGAAGGCGGTGGCGCCCGCCGTGCTGATCGACGAGTAGCCGACCCAGTCGCCGTTCTCGATGAACCCGGCGGTCCTGCCGCCGCTGGCCGGGCCGTGGTCGGCGATCTGCACGCCCGAGTTCGAGGTGTAGGACTCCGCCTCGGCCGTGGTCTGGATCGGGCCGGTGCCGCCCAGCTCCTTGATCCGGACGTTGCGGAAGGAGACGTCGTCGCCCGTGCCGTGGTTCTGGATGCCGATGTGCCCCTCGCGGATGCTGCGGGCCGGGTCGGTGTTGGTGAAGTCATTGATCTTGACGCCGTTGAGGAAGACCTGGAGCCGCTCGCCCTGGACGAGGAGCTCGTAGGTGTTCCACGCGCCCGGCGGGTTCAGGGCCGCGTCGCGGGCCGCGATGTCGGCGGCCTTGATCGCGTAGATGGACCCGGTGGTGCGGTCTACCGCGTCGGTGGCGTCGATCTGGACCTCGTACCCCTTGGAGGTGTTCATGGGGTCGGAGGCCGACATGCCCACGAAGACGCCCGAGTTGTCGTCCCCGGCGACCCGCCAGTCCAGCTTCAGCGAGTAGGAGAAGTACTTCTTCGCCGAGTACCACAGCACGCCCATGCCTCCGGTGGAGGTGAGGGTGGCGTCGGTGTTGGTGAAGCCACCCGGGCCGCTCTGCGTCCAGCCGGTGGTCGAGCCGTTGTACAGGCTCGTGTAGCCGGTCTCCGGGCGGCAGTCGGCCTTGGCCGTCCCGGCCGCGTACCGGATGCCGCCGAGCAGCAGCGACCGGAAGCCCGTCTCGGTGTAGGAGCTCGCCGTGTGCCCGAGCCCGGTGTAGAACGAGCGGCCGGACGCCATCGGGCGGCACCAGGTGATCGGATGGTCGCCCATGTCGCCGCCGCTGTAGCTGCCCTCGTCGAGGTTCTGCAGCACCCGGGCGCTGTTGCGCGGGTTGGTGCGGTAGTTGTACCACTCGTCGCTTCTCGACCAGGCCGGACCCAGGTGGGCGGTGGCCGCGTGCGCGCGGTCCTCGGTCCTGACCGTCGCCTGCTGGATGGCCGGGTGCCCCTTGAACCAGGCGCCCGCCAGGTTGCCGTAGTACGGCCAGTCGTACTCGGTGTCGGCGGCGGCGTGGATGCCGACGTAGCCGCCGCCCCCGTTGACGTAGGACTCGAAGGCGGTCTGCTGGGTGCCGTTGAGCACGTCACCGGTGGTGCTGAGGAACACCACCGCCTTGAAGCGCGCCAGGTTGGACGCGGTGAAGGCTCCCGCGTCCTCGGTGGCGGTGACGGTGAAGTTGTTGGCCGAGCCCAGGTCGCGGATCGCCTGGAGGCCCGCGGGGATCGAGTCGTGCCGGAAGCCGGCCGTCTTGGAGAAGACCAGCACCTGGTAGGCGGGGTCGGCGGCCTGGGCGGCCGTGGGAACGAACGCGGCCGTGCCGGCCGCCGCGGCCACGACGGTCGCCAGGCCGGCTCGGGCGAACCTTCGCCCGGCCGTCGTCTCCGGGGATCGCCGCGCCGGAGCCGCCGGAGTGTCGTCCGCGCTGGAGGGCGTCGTGGAGAGTAGCCGGCTCCAGAGTCGAGAACGTTGTGACATGAGGATCCTTTCCTGACCTGGGGGGTAAGTCAGGCAAGGCGCGCGCCGCCGCGCTGGTTGCCATGGTGCTCGGTGCTTTATTTGTCTCGAAGAGCAATTAACCGGTGCGTAACACGTGTATATCGTGCCGCGCACCGTGATGGAAGGTGATGAATCGGCAACCGGCGACGGTGGCGCCGGTGGGCGCCGGGTATTTCGTCTCGCGGACCGGGCGCGTCGGCCGCCCCCGCCCCCCGGAGGGCCGCTCGCGGTCCCCGCGTCGCCGGCGGGTCAGGTGACGGGGACGATTCTCGCCTCGACGAGGCGGCCCTCCTCGACGCGCAGGGTGCCCAGGGTGCCGTGGGGCTGGCGGCGGCGGTCGGTGGGCGATCCGGGGTTGAAGATGCGGAACCCGGCGTCGCCGTGGTCCAGCGGTATGTGGGAGTGCCCGAACACCACCAGGTCGGCCTCGGGAAACCGGCGCCGCATCCGGGCGAGCCGCCCCTGGGCCGCGCCGCTGTCGTGGATCATCGCCACGCGCAGCCCGCCCAGATCCAGTTCGAGCGTCTCGGGGGCCACCACGTCCGGCCCGTCGTTGTTGCCCTTGACCGCGCGCACCGGGGCGTAGGCGGCGAGCTCGTCCAGCACCCCGGCGACGCAGACGTCGCCCGCGTGCAGGATCAGGTCCGCGCCCCGCAGGTGCTCGGCCACGGCCGGCGGGCACGACTTCCACCGCCGGGGCGCGTGGGTGTCGGACAGTACCACCACGTTCATGCCTCCATGCTCCCACCGCCGCGGGAAGGCCCCTTTCCCGGGTTTCCCGGGGACGTCCGGCGGCTCGCCCCTCGGGTCGCGTGGCGCTCGGCGGGTTCCGGGCCGGGTCGTGCGAGCCCGGCCCGGACGGTCGCGCCGGGGCGAACCGTCCGGGGGCGCGCGTTCCTAGACGGCGCGGGCGACGGCGATCGTCGACCCGCTCCGCTGGCCCGCCTCGTAGAACATGTACTCCACGCCGCCGTCGGTGCCGAAGGAGGGCGCCGCGCTGCGTCCCCCGTCGGGGGCGCCGGCCAGGGGCCGGTGGAAGACGCCGAGGTGGACCTCCCGGTCGAAGGCGTTGCCCACCTCGGTGAGGAACATGTTCCCGCTGTTGCCGTGGTAGACGGCGTACGCGGTGCCGTTGCGCTTGAGCAGGTGCGGCCCGGACAGGTCGCTCTGCCCGTCGGGTCCCGGCGAGACCAGCGGGGCCGGGTCGAACCGCCAGTCCCCGCCGTTGGACGACCAGCCCCAGAAGATCTTGCGGGAACCGCCGGTGACGCCCATGAAGAGCATGACGTACCTGTTGCCCAGCCCCGGGACCGCGTGCTCGAAGACCCGGGCGTAGGAGGTCTCCGTCGATCCGGGGATCATCGCGGTGGTCAGCACCGTGCCGTGGTAGGTGAAGCGCACGCCGTCGGTCGACCAGGCCATCCGGGTGGTGTTGTTCTCGCCGTGGAAGTACATGTGGAACCGCCGGTCGGCGGCGTTCCAGATGACGTGCGGCGACGAGACGTGGCTCACCGAGTAGTGCGGTGACCAGGTGTTGGAGATGATCGGGTTGTTCGGATACTCGGTGAACGGGCCGCCGAGCGAGTCGCCGTAGGCCAGGCAGATGCCGCCGGGCGCGTCGTGCGGGGCGTAGTAGAGGTAGTAGCGTCCCAGCGGGCCGGCGATCTTGTCGTACATGCCCCGGATGCAGGGGAAGATCAGCTCGTTGGTCGGGTTGTAGCGCAGGCTCGCCTTGTCGAACGGTGTGCCGATGTACTGGTAGTCGGGGAATCCGGCGGGTCCCGGCGCGGCCGCCGTACCGGCCGGCGCGGACGTCTCCGCGATCGCCGCCGTGGCCGCCCCGGGGAGGGCGAGCCCGAGACCGCCGGCCACACCGGCGCCGACCGCCGCGCGCAGGAGTCCGCGGCGGTCCAGGAGGGGTTCAGACATTGACCGTCCCTTCGCGACAACTTTCACCGTGAGTGATGGTGAGGACATCTCTCTGATCGCAAAGGTTCGGCCAGCCATGCTCGCCCGTCAAGGCGCTAATACGGATTATCACCGGCGAAATTTCCATTTCATGATCCTGGCACTCGGCTCTTGACAGGATCCGGTGGCTGATTGCAGGATGACGTCCCAACCTCGCTAATGCGCATTATCAGCAGATGGGACGCTACGGATCGTGACCTCCGCCGGCCGCCGACTCACCCAGCAGGACATCGCCCGCATCGCGGGGGTGAGCCAGACGACGGTGTCGCTCGTCCTCAACAACCGGACCGACGCCGAGGTCCGCATCGCCCCGGAGACGCGCGAGCGGGTGCTGAGGGTGATCAGGGAGACCGGATACGTGGCCGACCCGATCGCCCGGCGGCTCGCCGAGCGGCGCAACCGCATCCTGGGCGTCTTCACCTACGAGGCGGTCTTCCCGACCGCGAGCGCCGACTTCTACCATCCCTTCCTGCTCGGCATCGAGGAGTGCGCCGAGGAGATGGGCTGCGACCTGCTGCTCTTCACCAGCGCCAAGGCCGCGGGGGAGCGGCGCCGGATCTTCAACGAGGACAGCCGGGTGCGGCTGGCCGACGGCTGCGTGCTCCTCGGGCGCGCCGTCGACCGCGACGACCTGGCCCGGCTGCTGGCGGAGGGCATCCCCTTCGTCTCCATCGGCCGCCGCGACGACGCGGGCGCCCCGGTGCCGTACGTGGGCGCCGACTACTCGCCCGCGGTGCGGGCCCTGGTCGACCGGGCGGCGGGGCTCGGCCACCGGAGGCTGGCCTACGTCGGCACCGGGGCGGGCGCCGAGTCGCCGGCCGACCGCATGCGCGGCTTCCGCGAGGCGGTGGCCGCCGTCGGGGCCGAGGGGTCGCACGTGCCGGTGATCGGCAGGACCCCCGAGGAGATCCTGGGGGAGCTGTCGGCCACCGGGGTGACCGCGGCCTTCGTCGAGGAGCCCGCCGACGCCGTGGCGATCATGCACGCGGCGGGCGAGCGGGGCCTCACGATCCCCGGCGACCTGTCGATCCTCGCGCTGGGCGCTCCGACCAGGCCCGTCCGCGTCGACGTCGACCTCACCGGGTTCCGCATCCCCCGGCAGGAGATGGGCCGCAGGGCCGTCGAGCTGCTGGCGGAGGTGCTGGAGAGCGGCGGGGGAACGCCGCAGGAGCTGCTGGCCTGCGAGCTGGTCGAGGGATCCACGCTCGCGCCGGTCCGGAGCTGACCGGCAGTGAGACCACCAAGAGCGCCGCAAGCGGCGAGAGCGCCGGGAACGGCGAGAAGGCAGCGGGAACGACGATGACGGGAGAGACCCCCGACGTGGTGGAGATATCGGCGGACGCGGTGGTCGTCGGCGGAGGGCTGGGCGGCGTCGCCGCCGCCCTGGCGCTGTTGCGGGCCGGGCGCACCGTGATCCTGACCGAGGAGTACGACTGGCTCGGCGGGCAGCTGACCAGCCAGGCCGTGCCGCCCGACGAGCACTCCTGGGTGGAGCGGTTCGGCGTCACGGCCTCCTACCGAGCGCTGCGCGAGGGCATCCGCGGCTACTACCGCGACCACTACCCGCTGACCGCGCGGTCGCGGGCCTGGCGGGAGCTGAACCCGGGCGCCGGGCACGTGAGCCGCCTGTGCCACGAGCCGCGCGTCGCGGTCGCGGTGATCGAGGCCATGCTCGCGCCGTACCGGGGTTCGGGGCGGCTGCGCGTGCTGCAGCCGTACCGACCGGTCGGCGCGGAGGTCGACGGCGACCGGGTGCGGGCCGTGCGCCTGGAGCACCGGAGCGGGGGAGGGGAGGTCACGGCCGTCGCGCCGTACGTGCTGGACGCCACCGAGAAGGGTGAGCTGCTGCCGCTGACCGGCACCGAGTACGTGACGGGGTTCGAGTCGCAGGGCGACACCGGGGAGCCGAGCGCGCCCGCCGAGGCACAGCCGATGAACATGCAGGCCGTCTCGGTGTGCTTCGCGATCGACCACGTCGACGGCGACCACACCATCGACAGGCCCGCCGCCTACGAGTTCTGGAAGAGCTACCAGCCCCGCTTCTGGGGCGACCGGCTGCTGTCCTGGCGCTGCCCGCACCCCAGGACCCTGGAGATCGTGGAACGTTCCTTCACCCCCAACCCGGACGACGACCCGCTGCTGGTGGAGGCCGACCAGCGGCTCAACCCCGGCGACGCGAACCTGTGGACGTTCCGCAGGATCGCCGCGCGGCGCAACTTCGCCGACGGCGCCTACGACAGCGACATCACCCTGGTCAACTGGCCGATGATCGACTACCTGGAGGGCCCGGTCATCGACGTGCCGGACGCCGCCGCGCACGTGGCCGCCGCCCGGGAGCTGTCCCGCTCGGTGCTGTACTGGATGCAGACCGAGGCGCCGCGCGCCGACGGCGGGACCGGTTTTCCCGGCCTGCGCCTGCGCGGCGACGTCACCGGCGGCGGCGAGGGCGGGCTGGCCCAGGCCCCCTACATCCGCGAGTCGCGCCGCGTCCGCGCCCTGTACACCGTGGCCGAGCAGGACCTGTCGCTCGCGGTGCGCGGCGACAAGGGCGCGGTGAGCTACGCCGACTCCGTCGGGGTGGGGATGTACCGCATCGACCTGCACCCCTCCACCGGGGGCGACAACTACATCGACGTGGCGAGCTCGCCGTTCGAGATCCCCCTCGGCGCGCTCGTCCCGCAGCGGATGACCAACCTGCTGCCCGCGTCCAAGAACATCGGCACCACCCACATCACCAACGGGGCCTACCGGCTGCACCCGGTGGAGTGGAACGTCGGCGAGGCCGCGGGCGCCCTCGCGGCCTTCTGCCTGGACAACGCCACCACCCCGCACGCCGTACGCGAGGACGAGGGCCTGCTCGCCGGCTTCCAGCGGCGGCTCACCCGCGACGGCGTCGAGCTGCGCTGGCCGCAGGTGACCGGTTACTGACCGGTCACCGGCAGCACGAGCGGCACCGGCCGGGCGACCGGTCACCCACCACGACCGCCGGGGGATTCCCAGCAAGGAGATCGGATCATGAAACCATTCGGAAAGCCCGCGGCCGTCGCGCTGGCGGCGCTGCTCACCCTGACGGCGTGCGGCGGGGGAGGCGCGGGAGGCGGGACCACCCCCGCCGCGCAGGGCCCGCAGCCGCTGCGCATGACGATCTGGACCTCCAACGAGGCCCACCTGAAGCTGTTCGACGAGATCGCCGCCGAGTACAGGAAGACGCACCCCGACGTCGGCGAGATCACGTTCGACCCCATCCCCTTCGAGAGCTACACCACCACCCTGACCACCCAGATCGCCGGCGGCAACGCCCCCGACCTGGCCTGGATCCTGGAGAGCTCCGCGCCCGACTTCGTCTCCTCCGGCGCGCTGGCGCCGCTCGACGACACGCTGGGCAAAATCCAGGGGTACGAGTTCGACGATCTCACCCCGTCGGCGGTCAAGCTCTGGCAGGCCGAGGGCAAGCTGTACGCCTACCCGTTCTCCACCTCGCCGTTCGGCGTGTTCGTCAACACCGACCTGCTCAAGAAGGCGGGCCAGAAGACCCCCGCCGAGATGATCGAGGACGGCACCTGGACCTGGGAGAAGGTCGCCGCCCAGAACGCCGCGGTCGCCTCGAAGACCGGCAAGGCGGGCATGGTCGTCCGCGACTTCGACTACAAGGGCTGGGACAACCTCGCCACGGTGTGGGGCGGCTGGGGCGCCCGGGCCTGGAGCGAGGACGGCAGGACCTGCGGGTTCGACAGCCCCGAGATGGTCGAGGCCATGACGTTCCTGCACAGGTCGATCTTCACCGACAAGGCCTTCCCCGGCCCCGGCACCACGGCCGACTTCTTCGCGGGCGACTCGGCGATGACCATCACCCAGATCTCCCGCGCCTCGCTCCTGCAGGACGCGAAGTTCGGCTGGGACCTCGTCCCGCTGCCCGCCGGGCCCAAGGGCGAGTACTCGGTGATCGGCCAGGCGGGCCTGGGCGTCTTCAGGAAGTCCGCCAACGCGGCGGCGGCCACCGACTTCCTCGCCTTCTTCACCAACCCCGCCAACTCGGCCAGGCTCGCCGCCTACTTCCCGCCGCCCCGGGCCTCCCAGCTCACCGCGGACACCATGGCCAGGAGCAACCCGCTGCTCAAGCCCGACCAGCTGCAGAAGGTCGTGATCGGCGGCATCGAGAAGGGCGTCGTCAAGCCCAACCACACCGGCCAGGCGGAGCTGTCGCAGACCGTGCGGGCCGCGCTCGACCCGCTCTGGCAGCCCGGCGCCGACGTCAGGGCCGTGCTGGGCGGCGTGTGCGCCAAGATCCAGCCGATGCTGGGCGCGTGACGTGGCCGCGTCACATTCCGGATCCGCGGTGACCGGCCGGGCCGACGCCCGGCCGGCCCCCGGCGGGCGGGCCGCGGGGGGCGCCGGCCCGGTTCGCCGGGCTCCCGGGAACGGCGGGGACCGCGCGTTCTGGACCGTGCGCCGCCGCGACAACCTGGTCGGGTACCTGCTCGTCGCCCCGCAACTCCTCGGCAGCCTGCTGTTCGTGCTCCTGCCGCTCGGGCTCGTCCTGTGGTACAGCCTCCACGAGTGGAACGTGCTGGCCGGGACCTTCGAGTTCGTCGGCGGGGAGAACTACGACAGGCTGCTCGCCGACGCCAACCTGCGCGAGGTGCTGGGGGGAACCGCCCTGTTCTCCGTCGGCCTGGTCGTGCTCAACCTCGGTCTCGCCCTCGTCCTGGCGATCCTGCTCAACCAGCGGCTGCGCGGGACCACCTTCTTCCGTACGGTGTTCTTCTCGCCCGTGGTGGTCTCGCTGGTCGCCTGGACGATCGTGTGGCAGTTCCTGCTGCAGGACGACGGCGGCCTCAACGGCCTGCTCGCCGTCGCCGGGGCCGACGGCCCCAACTGGCTGCGCGGCGAGGGCACGGCGATGCTCTCGGTGGTCGTCGTCCAGGTCCTCAAGAACGTCGGTCTCAACATGGTGCTGTTCCTGGCCGCCCTCCAGGGGGTGCCGGCCCAGCTCTACGAGGCCGCCGAGCTGGACGGCGCCGGGGCCGGGACCCGCTTCCTGCGGATCACCGTCCCCCTGATCAGCCCGACCATCCTGCTCACCTCGATCATCACCGTGGTGGGGTCGCTGCAGGTGTTCGCGCAGATCGCGGTGCTCACCCAGGGCGGCCCCGGCATGTCGACGACCGTCCTCGTCTACTACCTGTACCAGCAGGCTTTCCAGTTCCATCACTTCGGGTACGGCGCGACGCTGTCGGTCCTGCTGTTCGCGATCGTGGCGCTGCTCACCGTCGTGCAGTGGCGGATGCGCAGAAGGTGGGTCTTCAATGAAACGTGAGATACCGGTGCGGCGGAAGACGCTCCTTTACGGCCTGCTGTGCGTGTTGTGCGTGCCGTTCGTCTTCCCGACCTGGTGGATGGTCACCTCGTCGCTCAAACCGGTCAGCGAGATCTTCGCCTTCCCGCCGAGACTGCTGCCCGCCGACTGGGACTTCTCGGCGTACGGGCAGGTCTTCCGGCTGCAGCCCTTCGCGGGCCAGTACCTCAACAGCCTCTACATCGCCCTGGTCGTCACGGCCGGCACGATGGCGGTGGCCGCCATGGCCGGGTACGCCTTCGCGCGCATCCGCTTCCCCGGCCAGAACGTCCTGTTCGTCGTCGTGCTGCTCGGGCTGCTCATCCCGAGCGAGGTCACGATCGTCCCGCTGTTCCAGATGTTCCACGGGCTCGGGCTGACCGACACCCACTGGCCGCTGATCCTGGTGCCGATCCTCGGCGCGCCCGGGGTGCTCGCCACCTTCATCATGAGGCAGTTCTTCATCGGCCTGCCCGGGGAGCTGGAGGAGGCCGCCCGGGTGGACGGGCTCGGCCGGTTCGGCACCTTCTACAGGGTCGCGCTGCCGCTGGCCCGGCCCGCGCTCGGCACCGTCGCGATCTTCACGTTCCTGCACAGCTGGAACCTCTACCTGGAACCCATCGTGTACCTCTCCTCGCCGGAGAGGTTCACCCTCCCGCAGGCGCTGACCCAGTTCGTCGACGCCTACGGCGGGCCGATGTGGAACGTCCAGCTCGCCGCCGCCTCGATGACCGCCCTGCCGGTGCTGGTGGTGTTCGTGCTCGCGCAACGGCAGTTCATCGAGGGCCTGGCCCACACCGGCCTGAAGGGCTGAGAGCCTCCTCCGGCGGCGCGGCGGCGGTCACCCGCCGATCGTGTCGAGCTCCTTGAGGGCGTCGGCGGGCAGCTCGATACCGGCTGCCGCGACGTTCTCCCGGAGATGGGCCACCGACGACGTCCCGGGGATGAGGAGGACGGTGGGCGAGCGGTGCAGCAGCCAGGCGAGGGCGACCTGGAGGGGAGTCGCGCCGAGCCGGGTGGCGACGCGGTCCAGGACGCCGGACTGCAGGGGGCTGAACCCGCCGAGGGGGAAGAAGGGCGTGTAGGCGATGCCCTCGCGGGCGCACCGGTCGACGAGCTCGTCGTCGGCGCGGTGGGCCAGGTTGTAGAAGTTCTGCACCGACACGACCGGGGCGATCGACCGCGCCTCGGTGAGCTGCTCCGGTGACACGCCGCTGACGCCGAGATGCCGGATGAGGCCCTGCTCCCGCAGCTCCGCGAGCACGGTGAACGGTTCGGCGATCGAACCGGGGATGGGGTCCGTCATCCCGCCGACTCGGAGGTTGACGACGTCGAGCGCGTCGAGCCCGAGACGTTCGAGGTTCTCGTGGACGGCGGTGACCAGCTCCTCGCGGGACAGGGCCGGCGGCCAGGACTTGTCGGGGGCGCGCCGGGCCCCGACCTTGGTGACGATGCGCAGGTCCTCCGGGTAGGGGTGCAGGGCCTCACGGATGATCTCGTTGACGACGTACGGGCCGTAGTAGTCGCTGGTGTCGATGTGGGTGATCCCCAGCTCGACCGCCTCCCTCAGCACCGCGATCGCCTCCTCGCGGTCCCGCGGGGGTCCCCACACGCCGGGGCCCGCGAGCTGCATGGCCCCGTAACCCATCCGGCTGAGGGTGAGGTCCTCGGCGAGCTTCAGGTCTCCACCGGGTAGTGACGTCGGCATTATCGGTCCTCTCAACGGTTTTTCATGATCTTCACGGTTTTCGCGCGCGGGATCGGCCGCGTGCCGGAGTCCCGCAGCCGGTCGTCCCCCGCCCGCCACGGCCGTTCCTCGCCGCGGGTCCTCCCGCGGAACGGTCGTGGAGGCCGCCGTCGGATCGGCGGGCGGGGGCGTCCTGCCACCTCGAAGTGTCCGCCGGCCGTGCGTGGCCGGGAAGTGCCCTGGTCGTCCTGGGACCGACAGGGCCAGGACGGCTAGATAGCCGCCTGGCCACCGTCGAAACCTGGCAGGGGGAAACCTCAGCGGAACCGGATCAAACCCGGGGGTCGACGTGGATCTTGGGGCCGGGGCCGGCTCCCGAGGGGCGGGAGCCGGAGAGGATCTCGCCCACCCCGTCGAGCCCGACGACGGCCGCCACCAGCGGCCGGGGGTCCACCGAGCCCGAGGCGTAGTGCTCGATCGCCCCCGCCAGGCCGGGCGAGGCGCTCAGGATGCCGACGGCCGTGACGTCCTTGAGCACCAGCACGCGGGTGTCGACGGCGCTGGGGGTCGGCGCCAGGCCGATGTAGACCACCCGCTTGCCCGGCTCCACCAGGTCGACGGCGAGGGAGGGCAGGCCGGGGGCGTTGGAGGCGTCGACGACGGCGTCGAACGGGAGATCGGGAAGCCGGTCCGAGGTCCACGCCCCGTGCACCCCGAGGGTGCGGGCGAACTCCAGCGACGGCTCCGACAGGCCCATGATGTGGACCTCGGCCCCGTGCGCCAGGGCGAACCGGGCGGCGAGCAGGCCGATCGTCCCCGGCCCCAGCACCAGCAGCCGGTCGCCGGGGGCGAGGGCCGCGGCCTCGACGGCCCGCAGCGCGTTGCCGCCCGGCTCGACCATGGCCCCGGCCACCGCGTCGACC
This sequence comes from Streptosporangium sp. G12, assembly GCF_052983175.1. Lineage (NCBI taxonomy): Bacteria > Bacillati > Actinomycetota > Actinomycetes > Streptosporangiales > Streptosporangiaceae > Streptosporangium > Streptosporangium sp. G12. The sequence goes on from NZ_JBRIQO010000057.1 coordinate 14,489, forward strand.
GTGTCCGGCAGGACGTGCAGCGCCGTGACCGGCACGGGAAGCCGCTCGGCGAGGGCGCCCGGCCACCCGCCCCGGATGCCGATCTCGAAGCGGTCCTCGCACACGTGCTGCAGCCCGCCCAGGCAGCGGCGGCACCTGCCGCAGCCGAGCATGGTGTCGCCGGTGACGCGGGTGCCGATCCAGCCGTCGTCGACGCCCTCGCCGACGGCGGAGACCGTCCCGCACCACTCGTGGCCGAGCCGCATGGGATAGCGGGCGTTGTCCTCCTCGATGTAGGCCATCTCGCCGCTGAAGAACTCCATGTCGGTGCCGCACACCCCGGCCCGCTCCACGTCGACCACGACCTGCCCGGGACCGGGAACCGGCGGCTCGACGTCCAGCACGGCGAATCGGCGAGGCCCGGTCACGACGAACGCTCTCACGGGTGGAACCTTCCAGACGCCCGCCGGGCGAGGCCGGAGGTACAAGAATCGGGTTCCGTAGACTACCGTTCGGCAAATGGGGCTGAGAACGTGACGGCGGACCGGCGTAGTTCGCAGTGGTACGCGGGAACCGACCGCAACGCATACATTCATCGGGCCTGGATGCGGCGAGGGCTGCCCTCGCACGCCTTCGACGGCCGGCCGCACATCGCGATCGCCAACACGGCCTCCGACCTCACGCCGTGCAACTCCCATCTCGACGAGGTGGCCGAGAGCGTCAAGCGGGGCGTCTGGGAGGCCGGTGGCGTCCCGATGAACCTGCCGGTCGTCTCGCTGGGGGAGACGCTGGTCAGGCCCACCGCGATGCTGTGGCGCAACATGGCCGCGATGGCGACCGAGGAGATGCTGCGGGCCAACCCGATCGACGGCGTGGTGCTGCTGGGCGGCTGCGACAAGACCATCCCGTCCCTGCTGATGGCCGCGGCCTCGGTCGACCTGCCCGCCGTGGTGCTCCCCGGCGGGCCCATGCTCACCGGCACCTTCCGCGGCGTGCAGCTGGGCTGCGGCACGGACGTGTGGAGGCTCAGCGAGGAGGTCCGCGCGGGCACCCTGACCGAGCAGGCGTTCCTGCGCTCGGAGTCGTCGATGATCCGCAGCAGGGGCCACTGCAACACCATGGGCACCGCCTCCACCATGGCCTGCGTCGCCGAGGCGCTCGGCACCACCGTCCCCGGCCTGGCGGGCACGCCCGCCCCCGACAGCCGCCTGCTGGAGGGTGCACACGAGACCGGGCGGCTCGCCGTCGAGCTCGTCGAGCGGGATCTGCGCCCCAGCGCCCTGCTGACCAGGGGGTCCTTCCTCAACGCCATCGTGGCGCTGGCCGCCGTCGGCGGATCCACCAACGCGGTGGTGCACCTGCTGGCCATCGCGGGACGGCTCGGCGTCGAGCTCTCCCTCGACGACTTCGACCGCACCGGCGCGGGGGTGCCGCTCCTGGTCGACCTGCAACCGGCGGGCCGCCACCTGATGGAGGACCTCCACCGCGCGGGCGGGCTGCTGGCCGTGCTGCGCGAGGTGCGCGACCTGCTGGACCCGGAAGCGCTGACGGTGACCGGCAGGCCGCTGGCCGATCATCTGGACGACGCGCGGATCTGGGACGAGAGCGTCATCCGCCCGCGCGGCCAGCCGCTGCAGGAGGCCGCGGGCATCGCCGTCCTGTACGGCGACCTGGCGCCGTCCGGGGCCGTCATCAAGCCCGCCGCCGCCTCGCCCGAGCTGATGCGCCACCGGGGCCGGGCCCTGGTCTTCGACAGCATCGAGGACATGCACGCGCGGATCGACGACCCCGACCTCGACGTGGACGCCTCCTCGGTGCTCGTGCTGCGCGGGTGCGGCCCCAAGGGCTACCCGGGGATGCCGGAGGTGGCCAACATGCCCATGCCGGCCAGGCTCCTGGAACGCGGGGTGCGCGACATGGTGCGGATCTGCGACGGCCGGATGAGCGGCACGGCGTACGGCACGGTGGTCCTGCACGTGGCGCCCGAGGCCGCGGCGGGCGGCCCGCTCGGCCTGGTGCGGACCGGCGACCCGATCATCCTGGACGTCGAGGCCAGGCGCCTGGACCTCGACATCCCGCCGGAGGACCTGGCCAGGCGGCACCCCTCGGAGGTCATGCGGGCGGCCTTCGCCGCGCCGTCACGGGGCTGGGAACGCCTCTACGTCGACCACGTGATGCAGGCCCACCGGGGTGCCGACCTCGACTTCCTCGTCGGCTCCAGCGGTGACGCGGTCGCCCGCGAGTCCCACTGAGGCCGTCGAACTCGTCGGCCCCGCCGGTCCTGCCGGCCCCGTCGGCTCCGCCGGTGGAGCCGACGCCGCGTGACGGGCCGGGCGCGCCCGGTGGACGGTGTCCGGCCCGGCCTCCGCGCCGTCCCAGAACCCGTCGACGCCGGCCAGCCGCCGGTAGCGGGAGTAGGCGATCTCGTACGGCTCCCGCTGCGGGCAGGGCGTGAACGGCCGGGGCCTGAACGAGCGGCGGACCACCTCGCGCAGCTCGGTGAGGGAGCCGAGGCGGCCGTCGGCCATCGCCTGGACCAGCAGGTTTCCCACGGCGGTCGCCTCCACCGGGCCGGCGAGCACCGGCCGCCCGGCGAAGTCGGCGACGAGCCCGCAGAGCGTGGCGCTGGCGGCCCCGCCCCCCACGAGGTGCACGGCCTCCACCCGCCGGTCGCTGAGGAACTCGGCCTGCTCCAGGGCCCACCGGTAGGAGCACGCGAGGCTCTCCAGGACGCAGCGCACCGTCTGCGCGCGGCCGTCGGGCGGCGCCTGGCCGGTCGACCGGCAGTAGGCCGCGATCCTGGCCGGCATGTCACCCGGTTCGAGGAACCACGGGTGGCCGGGGTCGATCAGGGGGCCGAACGCGGGCGCGGCGGCGGCCTCGGCGACCAGATCCGCGTACGAGACGCGCACCCCCCAGGCCCTGCGGCACTCCTGGAGCAGCATCAGGCCGTTGAGGGCGCGGGTGAAGCGCACGGTCCCCATGACACCGCCCTCGTTGGTGAAGCCCGCCAGCCTGGCCGCCCGGCTGGTGACCGGCGCGTCGAGCTCCAGCCCCGCCAGCGAGCGGGGGCCGCAGGAGATGTGGCCGACCGAGCCGGAGGAGACGGGAAGCGCCGCGGCCGCGGAGGCGGCGTCGTGGCCGGCCACCGCGACGACCACGGTCGCGCCGGGACCTCTCCCGTTCCGGCTGATCCGGCCGCCCCCGCCGCTCCCGCTCTCGCCGCGCAGCGGCCCGGCGACCGTGCCGGGCTCGGAGAGCCGGTGGGCGAACAGGTGGCCGGGCAGGCCCAGGCGGGTGAGGAGGCTGTCCGCCCACCGGCCGGTCCTGGCGTCCAGCAGCTGGCTGGTGCTCGCGATCGTCCGCTCGGTGAGCATCTCGCCGCTCAGCCAGAGCGTGAACAGGTCCGGCATCATCGCCAGGTGGTCGGCGGCCTCCAGGAGCGGGGACCCGGCGTGCGCCAGCAACTGGCAGGCGGTGGTGCCGGGTCCGGGGCGCACGCCGGTCAGCTCGTAGTGGTCCTGCCAGGAGACGAGACCCGCCAGGCCGGAGGTGTAGGGGTCGAGGTGGTGGCGGGGGTTGGCCAGCAGCCGCCCGGTGCGGTCGAGGAGCGCGAAGTCACCGCCCCAGGCGGTCACGCCCACGCTGGTGAGGCGGCCACGGGAGGCGGCCAGCGCGATGCCCCCGCGGGCCTGGGTGAGAAGTCCAAGCACGTCCCAGTACAGGCCGTCGAGAACGCGGACGGGCCGGTTGGCGAAGCGGTGTACTTCCCGCACCGCGAGCCGTTCACCATCGAATTCGCCGGTCAATACCCGGCCGCTCTCAGGTCCGAGATCCACGGCCACATAGACGGGCACGGTCCAAGGGTAACCGGAAAGACTTTCCTGATACGGGGGATATATCAGAAATGGTGGGTGAAACTATCGGTGGATTCGCCTTTCTCTCCGGGATCGGCCACGCGAGCCTTTCCCGCGGCCCTTTCACGATGGCTTCTCCCGCTTCACCCGCGCGGGACGTACATGATCAGAGCGACCCCCGCCAGGCACACGCCCGCGCCGATCAGGTCCCACCGGTCGGGACGGAAGCCGTCGGCCAGCATCCCCCACAGCAGGGATCCGGCGATGAACACCCCGCCGTAGGCGGCCAGGACCCGGCCGAAGTTCGCGTCGGGCTGGAACGCGGCGACGAACCCGTACGCCCCCAGCGCGACGACCCCCGCGGCGATCCACAGCAGCCCCCGCTGCTCGCGGACCCCCTGCCAGACCAGCCAGGCGCCGCCGATCTCGGCGACGGCCGCCAGCGCGAACAACAGCAGTGAACGGGCGATCGTCATGTTCGGAAAATAGCGTCCCCCCGCGACCCGGGTGCGCCCGGGTCGCGGGGGGACGTGCCGGGCCGCGTGACGGCACCGGTCCCGCGTGTCACGGTCCCGGGGCGAGTGGCGGCACCGCCCCCGCGGTGCCGTCACCCGCCCCCGACCTGGCCTGCTCCCGTGCGGCCAGGCGACCTCCGCTACAGCTCGCAGTTCTCCTCGGTCTCTCCGTTGCAGGTGTCGACGTCGGGCCCGCCGTCGGTGGTGTCGTTGCCACCGTTGCCGGTCAGGACGTCGTTGCCGGTGCCGCCGACGAGGATGTCGCGGCCGGAACCGCCGGAAAGGCGGTCGAGACCGGCCGAGCCGAAGATCTCGGCGAACAGGGAGGTGTTGTTGCGCACGGTGTCCTCGCCGGACCTGACGTTGACCATGATGGTCGAGACCCCGGAGCAGGAGGCCGTGTTGGGCCCCTGCTGGGTGCATCCGGCGCCCGCGGTCACCGAGTGCAGGCTGGAGGTCACGTTGATCTTGCCGTTGAACAGGTTGATGTCGATGCTGTCGTTCCCGGTCGTGCCCACGACGGACATGTTCCCGAACGATCCCACCGTCACGGTGGCCCCGGCCGCGTGAGCGGGGGACGCGAGGACGGCGGTGGTCGCCAGCCCGGCCAGCGTCAGTGCCAGGGCGGTGATGTTGCGACGCTTACGCGACATGATGGTGATGCCTCTCTGATCTGTGAACTGCCGACGCCCTTTATGTAAGCGGCCATTCGGGCGGCCGTCTGCGTCATAGTGCTCACACGCGTTTCCCGTACGGGGTCGCGGTGCTCGGATGGACTTCCGCGACAGCTACAAAGGCTGGCAATTCACACAATTTCCCAGCTTGATTGGCAAAAGGCTCGTCGGATTGCGGGCCGAGGGGGCCGGGAGCCCGGGGAGCGGCGTCCGATGGAACGGCCGCCCGGATTCCGTGCGGCGTGCCGCGAACTGGGGAGTTCCCGGCCGTGCCACGCCCCGCCGGGTGCCGGAAAGGTTAAAACGTGGCAACGGATGGCGGCTCTGCTGCCGGGCCGCGGACCCGGCGGGCCTGCCCGGAGGAGCCGGGCCGCCGGAGGTGGAGGTCGTGTAACGCTAAGGAAACGGCACGTTCATGTGCCATTGACACCTACCGAAGCTTGGTTCTACTGTCCAGCTCAACCGGTTAAATCGTTTTTTCGTAGGAGTCCGACCACCCCCCACTTCCTGAGGAAGCGCTCATGTTCACTGTTTCGCGAAGGTCCGTTCCCGCCGCGATGGTGGCCGGTCTGCTGTCGATCGCGCTCGCGGCCTGCGGCGGCGGCACCACCAAGGACTCGGCGAGTTCCGCCGCCCCGGCGGCCCCCGCGTCCTCCGCCCCGGCGAAGGCCGACCCGAACGCGCCGATCGAGGAAGGGCTGAAGCTCGCCTTCCTGCCGAAGCAGATCAACAACCCGTACGAGACGATCGTGGACAAGGCGGGGATCGAGGCGGCCGCGGAGTTCAAGGCGGAGGCCAAGGAGGTCGGCCCCTCCGACGCGTCGGCCTCCTCTCAGGTGTCGTACATCAACACGCTGACCCAGCAGGGGCACGACGCGATCCTGATCGCGGCCAACGACGCCAACGCGGTGTGCGGGCCGTTGCAGCAGGCGCGGGCCAAGGGGACGAAGATCGTCTCCTACGACTCCGACGCCTCCAAGGAGTGCCGCGACCTGTTCATCAACCAGGCCAACTCCGAGGAGATCGGCCGCAGCCAGGTGAAGCTCCTGTCGGAGCTGATCGGCGGCAAGGGCGAGGTGGCGATCCTGTCGGCGACGGCGAACGCGACCAACCAGAACACCTGGATCGAGTTCATGAAGGACGAGCTCGGCAAGCCCGAGTACAAGGACATGAAGCTGGTCAAGGTCGCCTACGGCGACGACGACGACCAGAAGTCCTTCCAGGAGACCCAGGGCCTGCTGCAGGCGTACCCGGACCTGAAGGGGATCATCTCGCCGACCACGGTGGGCATCTCGGCGGCGGCGCGCTACATCTCCGGGTCCAAGTACAAGGGCGAGGTCGTGCTGACCGGGCTGGGCACCCCCAACCAGATGCGCCAGTTCATCAAGGACAAGACCGTCGAGAAGTTCGCGCTGTGGAACCCCAAGGACCTGGGCTACCTGGCCTCGTACGCGGCGGCGGCGCTGGCCTCCGGGCAGATCACCGGAGCCGAGGGCGAGGTCCTGAAGGCCGGCAAACTCGGTGAGCGGACGATCGGCAAGGACGGGGAGATCATCCTCGGCCCGCCGTTCACCTTCGACGCCTCCAACATCGACCAGTTCGACTTCTGACGTCCGGGCGCGGCCCGTGCCCCGAGGGACGCGGGCCGCGCCGAGAAAGGCCATCCCATGCAGCGTGTCTGCTTCCTGCTGAAGGTGCGGCCGGAGCGCCTGGCGGAGTACCGCGAGCGCCACCGCGCCGTGTGGCCGGAGATGCTCGACGCCCTGAGCGCGACCGGCTGGCACAACTACTCGCTCTTCCTGCGGGAGGACGGGCTGCTGGTGGGCTACCTGGAGACCGAGGACTTCGAGGCCGCCCGCGAGGCCATGGCCGCGACCGAGGTCAACGCCCGGTGGCAGGCCGAGATGGCGCCGTTCTTCGAGAGCCTCGACGGCCGCCCCGACGAGGGCATGGTCGCGCTCGAGGAAGTCTTCCACCTCAACTGATCGGGGACCGATTCATGATCAAGGATTCGCTGCGGGCGCAGGTCATCGAGACCCCGTCGTGGGCGTACGGCAACTCGGGCACGCGGTTCAAGGTGTTCGCGCAGCGGGGGGTGCCGAGAGACCCGTTCGAGAAGCTCGCGGACGCCGCGCAGGTGCACGCGTTCACCGGGGTGGCGCCGCAGGTGGCGCTGCACATCCCGTGGGACCGGGTCGACGACTACGCCGCGCTGGCCGCGCACGCGTCGCAACTGGGGGTGCGGATCGGGGCGATCAACTCCAACGTGTTCCAGGACGACGACTACATGCTGGGCAGCGTGACCCACCCGGACGCGCGGGTGCGGGCCAAGGCCCTCGCGCATCTGCTGGACTGCGTGGACATCATGGACGCCACCGGTTCCGACACGCTGAAGCTGTGGTTCTCCGACGGGATCAACTACCCCGGCCAGGACGACATCCGCGCCCGCCAGGACCGGCTGGCCGAGGCGCTGGGCCGGGTGTACGAGCGGCTGGGTGAGAACCAGCGCTTCCTGCTGGAGTACAAGCTGTTCGAGCCCGCGTTCTACGCCACCGACGTGCCCGACTGGGGGACGGCGTACGCGCACTGCCTGAAGCTGGGCCCCAAGGCGCAGGTGGTGGTCGACACCGGCCACCACGCGCCGGGCACCAACATCGAGTTCATCGTGGCGTTCCTGCTGCGCGAGGGCAAGCTGGGCGGCTTCGACTTCAACTCCCGCTTCTACGCCGACGACGACCTGATGGCGGGGGCGGCCGACCCGTTCCAGCTGTTCCGCATCATGGTCGAGGTGATCGGCGGGGGCGGGTTCACCGAGGACGTCGCGTTCATGCTGGACCAGTGCCACAACATCGAGCCGAAGATCGCCGGGCAGATCCGGTCGGTGATGAACGTGCAGGAGGCCACGGCCAAGGCGCTGCTGGTGGACCGGGAGGCGCTGGCGAAGGCGCAGTCGGCCGGGGACGTGCTCGGGGCCAACGCGGTCGTCATGGACGCCTACAACACCGACGTGCGGCCCCTGCTGGCCGAGGTGCGCGCCGAGCTGGGGCTGGACCCCGACCCGATGGCGGCGTACGCCAGGTCGGGCTACTTCGAGAAGATCGCCGCCGACCGGGTCGGCGGCGCCCAGGCGGGCTGGGGCGCCTGATGCCGTTGCTTGTGAGTGTGCTGTGGTGAGCGCGCTCTCAGGCAGCTTCCGGCTTGCGCCGGAGCGTTCCCCGTTTCCG
>NZ_JBRIQO010000058.1:0-20369 GCF_052983175.1 Streptosporangium sp. G12
CGCCACGTCCGAGTTTTACCAGCCACGACCAGCCCACTACCGGGCCTCACATAGATCCGAACCCCAAACAGCTCCTAGGGCCTCACGACGCGAAGGCTAGGACGATTCACACCCCGTGATGATGGCGTCAGGTCGACGCTTACCCAGCCTCACCACGCTCAGGTCGATGCTCCGGACCCGACGCTCGCTCGGCCAACCATTGACCCCCGGCATCGAATCCGATGGGCATCTGAGGCAGTATGACCGCGGAAACGCTGGAGTTCGCCACGTACGACCGGGCCTGAACGAGATCCTTGAGAAAGGATTTCCGTAGGCGAACATGCCTGACAACCCCAGACAACTTGTCGGGCATATTCGTCGGGAACACGCTTGCCTCACATACCTGATGCCTTCCCGGCACCCCAGACAACCGAGGTCCTCACCCTGCAACTCCCGGCGCACGATGTGCGTCGTGGCGCATCTCGATGAACCCTCGGCCCATCAGATAGCGCACCGCGGCCTGAGCCGACAGACGCGCCTCCCGGCATCACAGGAGCCGCCAGCCCATCACTCGCTCCCCTAACGAAAAACGCGTTGTCGTCAAGCACAACAAAAAGCGCCCCGGCCATAATTGGCTCGGGGCGTTTGTGCTGCTCAGTTGCTGTGGTCAGGGGCGGGGTCGAACCGCCGACCTTCCGCTTTTCAGGCGGACGCTCGTACCGACTGAGCTACCTGACCTCGGTGGTGGATCGAACACCTACCAGAGCGGTCCTGACGGGACTTGAACCCGCGACCTCCACCTTGACAGGGTGGCGAGCACTCCAAACTGCTCTACAGGACCTTGCTTCCGGGGCTTTTGTCCCGGTCTTTCTTGCCTTGCTTAGCCTACCAGTTTTCCGGAGGTCTTCGACCTGCCGTTTCCCTGGCGAGCCTTGGCTCGGCCGTGCCCCCAACGGGATTCGAACCCGTGTCGCCGCCTTGAAAGGGCGGTGTCCTAGGCCACTAGACGATGGGGGCTCGAGACTCTCATCTCGTTCCGTCGCCGTCTTCCGCTGGAGACCTCTGAAGCATAGGGGACTTTTGCCCCTGATGCCAAAGCGGTTTGCGGCCTACGGCGTCGGTGTGACGGTGATCGACCCCGTTGGAGACGGGGCGGTCGTCGGCACAGGAGAAATTGTACGGCCAGGGTCGGTCTCAACGTGACGCTGGATCTGAACCGACTGCTCGCCGAGCCCTCCCAGGGTGATGTCGTCCCAGGCCCGCAGGCGGTGCGTGTTGGCGTCGAAGTACAGAACGGAGGCCGCGACGGGGGTGGGTTCGTCGTGTTCGAGGGCCCGCAGACCCGCTCCGCCCGTGGATCCCTGGACCAGAAGGCGGGTGCCCGAGGGCAGCAACTCGGTGGATCTCTCGTGGGAGTGACCGGTGAGGACCATCGGGACCGCGCCGGAGAACCCCTTGGCGATCGTCGGGTCGTGGACGGCGACCAGATCGACCTGCTTGGGCAGCTTCGCCAGCTCGGCGGCGCGCGAGCGGCCGAGGGCGGCGAGCGATTCGAGGTTGGAGTCGACCGGGACGGACTTGTCCGGGGTGAACCGGGGGTCGCCCATGCCGTAGATGCGCAGTCCCGCCACGGTCTTGGTCTCGTTGTCGAGGACGACCGCGCCCTTCTGCCTGGCCACGGCCCGCTGGGTGGCCATGGAGTCGTGGTTGCCCCTGACGAAGACGTACGGGACGCCGAAGGTGCCGATCTCCTCGGTGAACCTGTCCTCGGGCCCGGTGCCGTGGTCGGTCAGGTCACCGGTGTCGATGATCGCGTCGATCTTGAACTGGGCGGTGACCGAGCGGATGAGGTTCCAGGCGATGGGGCTGAGGTGGATGTCGGAGACGTGCAGCACCCGGATGGAGGTGGGGTCGGCGTCGTAGACCGGCAGGGCGGAGACGACGTCGTAGAGCTGGGAGACGTTGTTGACGAGCTTGGCGAGCTGGACCCGGTAGGACTCGAACCTGGTCACGATCGACTCGGCGTCGCCGACGAGGGACGGCGCGCCGGCCAGCAGGCCGGTGTACTTGGGTTCCACCACGGAGTCGGGCCGGAAGGTCAGGGCTATGGCGGCGCCCGTACCGGCGATCGCGACGGTGATGCCCATCAGGCCCGCCAGGGCCGGTCCCGGCCGGCGAAAGACGATCAGGGACGTGATCAGGGCGCCCAACAGCCCGGAGAACGCGGCGCGCAGGATCAGCGTCCTGACGCCGGCGCCCAGTTCCTCCTCCAGGAGCGCGGGAAGCCGGTCGGCGGAGAATCGCGGGTCGTCCAGGAATCCGCGGGCCCGGTCGGGGTTGATGTTCTCCAGGGTCACCCGGAGGCCGACCGGGGCGTCGTGGGTGTCGAACAGAAGTGTGCCGAAAGGGTGAGCGTCGACAACGGTCTCCCCCGCCCACGAGGGCTCCGCCGACATGCCGAGCTCCACCGGGCCGACGTTGGCCCGTACGGCCCCGCCCAGCATGATGCCGAGCCACGCGCCGGCCAGGGCGACGGCGGCGACGACCAGGCCACGGGCGATTCGCCCGGTGGCGACACGACGGGCTCCCTGGGTCCAATCAGCGAATTTCATGCGCCTCCACCTCTACCCGGTATCACGGGGCAGAATGACGGGTGTGATCGAGATCTCGCGGGAGAAGTTCGAGGAGCTCGTGGCCGAGGCTCTGGACACCATTCCCCCCGAGCTGACGAAAGTCATGGACAACGTGGTGCTCGTCGTCGTCGACGATCCCCCCGAACCGGATCTTCTAGGTCTCTACACGGGTATCCCGCTCACCGAGCGGGGCGAATGGTACGCAGGAGTGCTACCCGACCGCATCGAGATCTACCGCAGGCCGATCTGCTCGATCTGCGAGACCGAGGATCAGGTCATCGAAGAGGTGCAGATAACCGTTGTCCATGAGATCGCCCACCATTTCGGCATCGATGATGACCGGTTGCATGAGCTGGGCTGGTAAGTAACCCCGCACGGCACGTCAAAGACCTCCTATCCGGAATGTCGCCGCTTATCATCACGGTTTGCATGCGCTTGATTGCTTTCGGTTGCGCGGCGGCCTTGTAGCAGGCACCGTAGGTTACACAGTGAACACCCACAGTCAGTGTGCCTGCGAGCTCAGCGGAGTCCTATGGCGGCGACCAAGTCCGGCCGACTACCCGGGCGGCATCGCCGTCCGGCGGAACGCCAAGCGACCTACGGCGAGGTCATCGCCATCAGGGAGTTCCGCGCGCTCTGGCTCGGCCAGGGGCTTTCCCTCCTCGGCGACCAGCTCTCACGGGTGGCGCTGTCCGTCCTGGTCTTCGAACGGACGGACTCACCCCTGGCGACGGCGTCGGTCTATGCCCTGACCTACCTGCCGCCGATCATCGGCGGACCGCTTCTCGCGGGGCTCGCCGACCGCCACGCCCGCCGGCGCATCATGATCGCCTGCGACCTGCTCCGGGCTCTCCTGGTCGCGCTCATGGCGATTCCCGGCGTCTCGTTCGCCGCGCTGTGCGTGCTGGTCTTCTGCGTCGTGCTGCTCAGCGCGCCGTTCTCCGCGGCGCGGGCGGCCCTGCTGCCGGAGTTGCTGGAGGGTGACCGCTACGTGGCGGGGTCCGCCCTGCAGAACATGACCAACCAGGGCGCGCAGATGCTCGGCTTCGCCGTCGGCGGCGTCCTGATCATGGGAATGGGGCCGTACCGCGCGCTGGCGCTGGACGCGGCGACCTTCCTGGCCTCCGCGCTCATCATCGTCTCGGGGGTACGGCGGCGTCCCGCCCCCATCCCTTCCGACGAGAACCGGCCCTCGATGTGGACGATGACCCGCGCCGGCGCCAGGCTGGTCTTCGGCGACCCCCGGCTGCGTACGCTGGTGCTCTTCGCCTGGCTCTGTGGCTTCTACGTGCTGCCCGAGGGGATCGCGACCCCGTACGCCGACGAGCTGACCGGGAATCCCCAGGAGCTCTCACTGGTCACCGGCCTGCTGATGGGCGCCATGCCCACCGGCACCGTCGTCGGCGCGTTCCTGTACAGCCGCTACGTCAGCCCATCGAACCGGTTGCGGTCGATGGGCTGGATGGCGATGCTGACCTGCGCGCCGCTGATCCTGTGCGCCGCGCAGCCACCGCTTCCTGTGGTGCTGCTGTTGTGGTTCGTCTCCGGCCTGGGCGGGGCCTACCAGCTCGCGGCCAACGCCGCCTTCGTGCAGTGCGTCCCCGCCGAGCAGCGGGGACAGGCCTTCGGCCTGGTCCAGTCGGGTCTGCTGGCCTCCCAGGGCATCGGCATCCTGGTCGGCGGGGCCGCGGCCGACCGGCTCGGCCCCGAGACGGTGGTCGCGCTGGCCGGCGCGACCGGTCTTGCCCTGGCGGCCGCGCTGGCCGTGCTCTGGAGGGGTTCCCGCAGGGAGATCATCGAGAGGGTTCGCGCGGAGGCGACCTCCTGAGTCACGCCTGGGGGCGGGTGTCGTCGTCCTGCCGCGGCGCCGTGCCGTACGGGGCCTGGGGGGCGACGGGCGGGGCGGGCGGGAAGGGAGCCTGGTGGGTGGGGTACTCCGTGGCCGGCTGGTGCGGCGCGCGGTGCTGGTTGGTGGCCTTGGCCCAGCCCTGCTCGGCCTTGGTCCTGGCGTCCACCCAGATCGGGTTGTCCTTGTTCTTGTCGATCACGTCCTGCAGGACCGACCTGTCCTTGTTCTCGTCGGGCAGGAGCACCCAGCCGATCGCGTAGACCGCCACCCCGAGGCCACCGAAGAAGGTGGCGATGGCGAGGGCGGCGCGGATGATGTTGGGGTCCACCCCGATGTAGCGTCCGAGACCGGAGGCCACACCCGCGATGATGCGCCCGTCTCTGGTCCTCTGGAGTTTCTTGACGCCGGAGAAATCGTTTTCGTTCATGTCCTCAGACTGCCCGAGAGCGGACCTTCCTCACATCGGGATTCCCCCTGGCGCGACCCTGACATACACCCCACCCCTGGCCGAACGTGACCCTGGCCCCTGTCCCACCCGCACCGGTAATACCCTGACAGGGCCGAAGAGAGAGGGAATCTCATGGACGATCTCCTGCGCATCGACGACACGCTCTCCGAGGAGCAGCGCCTCATCCGCGACACCGTGCGGGACCTCGTCACGGACCGGATCCTGCCCCACGTCGGCGACTGGTTCGAGGAGGCCGCCTTCCCCGCCCGCGAGCTCGCCCCGGCGCTCGGCGCGCTCGGCGTGCTGGGCATGCACCTGGAGGGGTACGGCTGCGCGGGCCTCGACTCCGTCTCGTACGGTGTGGCCTGCCGCGAGCTGGAGGCGGGAGACTCCGGGCTGCGGTCGTTCGTGTCCGTGCAGGGCTCGCTCGCGATGTTCCCGATCTGGAAGTACGGCTCCGCGGAGCAGAAGGACGAGTGGCTCCCCCGGATGGCCGCGGGCGAGGCGATCGGCTGCTTCGGCCTGACCGAGCCCGACCAGGGCTCCGACCCGGCGGGCATGCGCACCCACGCCAAGCAGGACCCCTCGGGCGACTGGATCCTCAACGGTTCCAAGATGTGGATCACCAACGGCTCCATCGCCGACGTCGCCGTGGTCTGGGCACAGACCGAGGACGGCGTCCGCGGCTTCGTGGTGCCCACGGACACCCCGGGCTTCACCGCCCCGGAGATCCACCGGAAGATGTCCCTGCGAGCCTCGGTGACCTCGTCGCTGTACTTCGACGACGTCCGGCTGCCCGCCTCCGCCGTACTGCCCGGGGTACGCGGCCTGAAGGGCCCGCTGTCGTGCCTGTCGGAGGCCCGTTTCGGCATCGTGTGGGGCGTGGTGGGCGCCGCCCGCGCCTGCCTGGAGTCGGCCGTCGACTACTCCACCTCCCGCGTCCAGTTCGGCAGGCCCATCGGCGGCTTCCAGCTGACCCAGGAGAAACTCGCCTGGATGTACGTCGGCCTGGGACAGTCGCAGCTCACCGCCCTCCACCTGGGCCGCCTCAAGGACGCGGGAACCCTCACCCCGCGCCAGATCAGCTTCGGCAAGCTCGCCAACGTCCGCGCCGCCCTGGACATCGCCCGCCAGGCACGCTCCATCCTGGGCGGTAACGGCATCACGCTGGAGTATCCGGTGATCCGGCACATGAACAACCTGGAGAGCGTCCTGACGTACGAGGGGACCGAGGAGATCCACACGCTCGTGCTCGGCGAGGCCCTGACCGGCATCCCCGCCTACCGCTGATCTCCCGCCTACCGGCGGCGAGGGTGCCGCTGGGGCAGTCCGGAGGGACGCCATTCGGGAGCGCGGGCGGCCCTGTCGAGCTCCTTCTCCCAGGAGACGCCCGTACGCAGGTAGAAGCGGAGCAGCTCGGCGCCGGCGCGGGCGTCGGCCAGCGCGGCGTGCGCGCCGAAGAGCGGGATACCGGCGCGCTCGCAGCACGCGGCGAGCGTCCACCTGCCGTCGGGGAGGAAGGCGGGCGCCAGCCGCTGCGTGCACAGGGTCTCGGTCACCCACTCGCTGCCGGGGAGGCTCCGCAGGAAGCGCAGGTCGAAGGAGGCGTTGTGGGCCACCAGGACCCGGCCGGCGACCCGCCGCCAGATGTCGTCCAGCAGTTCCTCGATCACCGGAGCGCCCTGGACCATCGCGCTGGTGATGCCGTGGACGTGGACGGCCCCGGTGCCGCGCCGGGGGTCGACCAGCGAGTGCCACTCGTCGACGGTCTCGCCCCACGCGTCCAGCGAGACGAGCGCGATCTCGCAGATCCGGTCGCCCCTCGACGGGGAGAAACCTGTGGTCTCCACATCGACCACGACATACCCTGGGCGTGTGGAGACGGGAGAGGTGAGGGCGGGCCCAAGCCCCGAGCTCGTCATGCATGTCACTCTAGGAGCCGTTCCCGCCCCCCACCGGCCGTTCCGCAAACAGATGACCATGAATGGGCCTGGCGACGGACGTTAGTGGACACTATCCTCGGTACGCTGTCACCTGCGGGGCGTTAGCTCAATGGTTAGAGCTGCGGACTTTTAATCCGTAGGTTCTGGGTTCGAGTCCCAGGCGCCCTACCACTCCCGACCAGGACTTAGGCTCTGACCTGGGCCTTTGCTCTTGTCGATCTTTCTCGGCACATGCAGCTGGATGCAGCCGTCTGCCAGTGGTCCCGGAATATAGGCGGAATGGGACCACCGGCGTTTCCCAGGTCAGTACGAGCATCCCGGACGCTCGCGGAACGATTCCGGGGACGGCGGAGCCCACACGACGAAGGACCCCGAGGGGTACCCTGGGTCCTTCGTGTCCTGCCGCCGGGGATGTCACGTCGTGAGCGCTTCCAAGATCCGCTTGTTGGCCACCTCGTGCTGTCCGTCGATGCACTTGGCGTAGACCTTGAGGAGCACATCCACGCCGTGCCCTGCCCGTTCGGCCACCTCTGGCGCGTGGACTCCGGCGTTGAGCCACAGGGAGACCGCCGCAGGTCGTACGGCCGACGCGCCAGCGGTGAGACGACCTGGTCCGGAGTGAAGGCGTAAGAGCGAACCTGCTTCCAGACCATCGAGACCGTGGAGCCGGGGAAGGTCTGGCCGGTACGGGTCCGGAACGGCCGGCCGTCTCCGGCGACGCCGTGTCTGTCGATGTGCGCGCGCAGGGTGGTCACCAGCTCCGGAGGGATCGGCACCGTCCGTGTGGCCTTCTCGTCGCGGTGCTTGAGTTCTCGTTCGTCGTTGGACTTCCCCGAGTCGGTGTAGCGCTTGTTGCTCTCTGGCCGGGTCTTCTCAAGGCGGCGGCGCGGCGCGCCGCCGCACGGCCCTCCCACCGCCCGCCGTCTGGGCGTGCGGCGTGGGCGCCGGTCCCGAACGGCGGCGGAAATCGGGCCGCCCGCCGCACCGACCGCGCGCCGCACCCAACCAACCCGCCGCGCCGAGGCCACACCGCCACTTTTTAAATGCCGACGTATGATCATGTTATGGCAGTACACCGTACGCTCAAAGATCTGGTGCTGATGCTTGCTGTTACCAACACCAGCTTTATCGTTTTTACCTTTTTCACAGCGTTGGTCTTCAAGGACTTTTTTCCGCCGGATGCATTTGAAGCGACCCTTGACATGGGTCCGGGGCTGTGGATCCTTCTGGTCGTCGGGTCCCTAAGTACTATCGTGGGATTTCTATTGACGAGGCGAGCGAAGAGCAAAAGCCAGCCCCCGGCGGGGGACTTCGGCTCCGGGATGATCGCCAGCAGCAGGAGCGGAGTTCGTAGGTAGCCGAGGTGGCCGGATCTTCCCGTCTGCCACGTCCCAGGCAAGCCCAACATCTCGACTCCTCCGAATCAAGGCCGTCTGTGACCGTCGGCATCCCATGGCCGAGGAACGTCCACCGGCCGGCGTACACGCGAAGACGACCTTGACCCTCCGCCCCCGAGCTGTTGCCCCTCCGGAATGGGACGAGGCAGACGGGAAGATCCGGCGAGAAGGGCGTGCGTACGCATGGTCCGTCCCTTTGCCGGTCTCACACACCAATGGGAGACTCAGCGCATGAGTGAACAAGAAGATCCTGCCGCACGTCAGGGGAAGACAACTGACGGCACCCAACCAGTGGACGGGTGGGGGAACGCAACTCTTGCCCTGAGCGCAGCAGTTCCCATCCTCGGCTTCATCATCGAAAAAGAGCTCACAACTAACGCCCTCCTTGGAGCGCTCATATTCGCGACCGTCGGAATTGGGCTACGTATTGAGGCAGCGATCAAGAGTCGTGGGTGACGTGCCACTCGCGTGCCAGTACGACCGGGGAACAGGGGGACTCACGGGGACTCGCGGACAGGGGAAGACCACCTCTCACCTGCATCGCAGCACTTCAGGAAGCCGTGTACCGAAATCTCCCAAACTGCGGTTTCTAGTCTCCGATGAACCAAAGTTGACGATGGTGTATACGCCCTACCACGAGCTCACACAGTGCCTTGAGATCTGAGCAATCGGACGAGTTCAATGGATGATCATTGGGCAGGCGGTCGAGTTCCTCGACGAGGGTGCGAACCTGCAAGCTGTTGAACATCGTGTCGTCATAAGGATCAATGTGTCCGAGCATGGGGAAAGCGCTACGGTCCAGGGCCTTGATGGTTGACGCGTAGATACGTTGCTCACCGCGAGCGACGATGATGCCGGTGTACTCCTGTACTCGATAGCCGATCACCAAATCAGGATCTCATTGAGGTCTGAGAACAGTGCTCGACGGCGTGATGCCCAGAACCTGCCGGCTGCCTGTGACTGTCCTGTTGTCCCTCCGCATCGAAACTCCGTCTGCTCTCTCCCATGACCTGACCCCCCTTAGGTCAGACCTCCACGGTACGAGGGGAGGATCGGGGCGCGACTGCGGAATGTCATGGCCTCGCGTCTTGATCAAGGCTGACCGGAGGCTCTGATCTGGTCTTTCTCGTTACTTGGGGCTGGTGGTACCGACCCGGGTGGAGGGACTTGATCCAGAGGTTCGGCGTCCTGGGCGAGAAGGACCTCGGGCTTACGCGCGCCGAACACGGCAGGATCACATGCGGGTTCCCTGCACTCTCTTTCGTCTTACGGTGAATGGGTGCCTCACATCGGTTTTGTCCGCGTCAACCCAGGTGATCCAGGGCTCGCGATAGGGGTGTATGGAGTTGGTGGGATTGATGGAGCCGCCAGGGGAGCGGATCGTGGGTCGGGCCACGGACATCGCGGTGATCGAGGAGCTCATCGAGGCTTCGGCCGATGGCCGTGGTGCGGCCGTGATGATCGTCGGCGAGGCGGGCATCGGCAAATCGCGGTTGCTGGCGGAGGCGTCGGCCCGGGCGTCGGCGGCGGGCATGGAGGTGCTGGCGGGCCGGGCGGTGCTGGCGGGGGGCACGTACCGGGCGCTGGCCACCGCGTTGGTCGGGCGGTTGCGGGATGCCGTGCTCGCGGGGGACGCCGAGCTGCGGCCGTATCGGGCGGCGTTGGGGCGGATCATTCCCGATTTCGGGCCGGCCGGCGATGCCGAGAAGGCCGACACGATGGTGGATCCCGCCGTGGTGGTGGGGGAGGGCGTCCTGCGGCTGCTGCGCGTGGTCGGCGCCGGACGCGGCTGCCTGCTGGTTCTGGATGACCTGCACTGGGCAGACCTCGACACGCTCGCGGTCCTGGAATACCTGGTCGATCAGGTAGGCGACCAGCGGATCATGATCTGTGGGGCGGCGCGTGAGGAGCCGCGTACCGCCGATCAGATCGAGCGGATCGGCCGGCGGCCGGGCGTGCGGGTGCTGTGTCCGGCTCGGTTGGACGCGGCCCAGGTGGCCGAGCTGGCCGGCGATCGGGCCGGTGTGCCGCTCGCGGCGGCGACCGCCTCGTTCGTGGTGGAGCGCTGCGACGGGCTGCCGCTGCTGGTGGAGGAGCTGACGGCGGGGCTGCGCGAGACAGGTGTGGATCTGGCCGCCCCGCGGGAGGCGTTGAACGACATCGCGGTGCCGCCGACGTTGCGGGCGCTCGTCGGTGAGCGGATGGCGGCCCTGGCCGGGGAGCACCGCCGGTTGCTGCACGTAGCTGCGGTGGTGGGGGTCGACCTGGGCTGGGACGTGGTGGCCTCGGTGACGCAAGTGGACGAGGCGGTGTTGCTGGCGGGTCTGCGCGCCGCCACCCACGCGCATCTGCTGCGGGCCGAGGCCGATGAGCTGACCTGGCGGCACGCGCTCACCCGGGAGGCGGTGCTGGCGGGATTGCTGCCGCCGGAGCGGGCCGCGATAGCACGGCGCGCCGCGGATCTGCTTGACGGCGGTGGCGTTGGTGAGGCTGACGTACGGGCCGCAGAACTGCTGGCTGCGGTGGGAGAGCGTGAGCGGGCCGGCCGGATCCTGCTCCGGCTGGCCCGCCACGATCTCGCCCGAGGGGCGTTACGCAGCGCGCGGGCGCTGCTGGCCCGGGTGGAGGCCGCCGGTGCGATCCGCACCGCGTGGGCCATCGAGCAGGTCCGGCTGCTGACGCTGGCCGGCGAGGTGGAAGCGGCGTTGCGCACCGGGGAACAGGCCATCGGCACCGCGACCGGGGACGAGTACGTCGAGCTGTGCCTGCAGCTGGCCCGTGGCTCCATGGTGGGCGGACGCCGGGCGGCGGCGATCGAGTATGCCGAGCGAGCCGGCCGGCCGCACGATCCGCGTTTCGCCATCGTGCGGGCCGACGCCGCCTACGGGGAGGGGGATCCGCACCGCGCCGGCTCCCTCGCCGCCGACGCGGTCCGCGAGGCCGAGCGCGCGGGTGATGGCGAGTCTCTGGCGGGGGCGCTGCTGGTGCAGGGGCGCTGCCTGGCCCATCGTGATGCGGCTGCGGCGCGGGTGGCGTTCGGGCGGGCGGTGCAGGTGGCCGCCGAACGCGGCCTGACCCCACTGCGCGTGGCCGCCCTTTTCCACCTGGCCGCCGTTCAGCGTGGCCAGCCAGACCCGCCCGCGCTGGCCGAGGCCCGCGAGATCGCTGAGTCCGCCGGGCTGCTGGGGCAGCTGGCGTCGATCGACCTGCTGGTGGCCGACCTTGCGCTGGTGGCGCACGGTCCCCGCGTGGGTGAGCCGGTGGCCCGCAGCTGTGCCGAGCTGTCGGCACGGCTGCGGCTGACGAGCGTCCAGGCGGTCGCCGAGCTGTTCGTCGCCGCCGCCCGCGCAGGCGCCGGAGACCGCGACGGCGCGGAGCGGTGGCTGCGCCGGGCCGGAGCCCGACCCAACGCGCCGCGGGAGGTGCGAGCAGGTCTTGACCTGGTACGCGCGATCTACTCAGTGGTGGCCGGAGACCTGCCGGGCGCGGCCACGCAGGCGGACGACGGCGCCGCGATCCTGGCCGGTCACGCCTCGGCGGCCCCCACCCACTGGTGGGGGTTGTGGTTGCTGCTGCGCGAAGTGACCGGTCACGAGCCGCAGGACGCCCGCGCGGTGTTCCACCAGGCCCGGGCGGGCCGCCGGCGGGTCAACCGGGGCGCGCTGCTCTATGCCGACGCCGTCGCCGCGGGGCGCGAGGGCAGGGCGGAGGAGTCGGTGCAGGTGCTGGCCCGCGGGGACGCAGCGCTCGAGGAGCATCCGTGGTGGCATCGACTGCTGCGGCTGCCGGTGTGGACTGCAGCGGTGAGCGAGGGATGGGGTGATCCCGTACCCGGACTGCGCGCCGACCTGGCCTGGCACGAGCTCAACGGTGACGAGGCGCCGGCACGGCAGTGCCGGGACCTGCTGAGGCAGGCAGGTGCGCCGTCCCGCCGCAGCAGGGGCGCGGCCGTGCCGCCCCGGCTACGCGCCGCCGGGGTCACCGGCCGGGAGGCCGAGGTGCTCGCCCTGGTGGCCGAGGGGCTGGGCAACGCGCAGATCGCAGCACGGCTGCACCTGTCCGTACGCACGGTCGAAACCCACGTCAGCCGGCTTCTGGCCAAGACCGGCGCGGCCGACCGGACCCAGTTGCGTACGTACGCGCCCGGCCAACATCAGTAGTCGGCACGGACGCGTAGCCGGCCCTGACCCGGCGACCCTGGAGGACATGACCACGACACCCGACGGCACCGCCCTTCCCCGGCTGCGCAACATTGCTCCTGTCACCGCGCTCCTCGTCTCGGCCATCACCGGCTTCGCCGGTGCAGCCTCGCCGGCTTCGGCCGGAACCACCGCCGACCAGATCGTGAAGATCAGGCCACTGCACACCACCGACAAGTGTCTGGACGTCCAAGCCGGCAGCACCGCCAACAGCGCCAACCTGATTCAGTACGACTGCACCGGCGCCACGAACCAGAGATTCCGCCTGGTCCGCGTGAGCGGCAGTGATTTCGAGATCCGGCCGACCCACGTCACCGGGAAGTGCCTGGACATCCAGGGCGGCAGCACGGCCCCGGGAGCGCGAGTGATCCAGTTCGACTGCACCGGCGCTCCGAACCAGCGGTTCGAGCTCGACAACGGCGGGTCATCGCTGAACGACATCAGGCCGCGGCACGTCTTCAACATGTGCTTCGACGTTCCGAGCGCCGGCACCGCGAACAGCGTGAACATCATCCAGTTCACCTGCAAGGGCGGGGCCCGCAACCAGCTGTTCGAGTTCCTGCCGACGCTGTGACAGCGATCGCGGGCGAGCACCGCGTCGACCCCCAGACCTACCCCGGGCGGCAGGGAGCGGGCGGTGCGGGCACGGCGCGACCATCCATCCCGACCAGGAGGAGAACGACATCCATGCCGCAAGACCCCTTGGCGAGCCCGCTGTTCCCGCGGACCTCGCGGTACCACCCCGACTGGATCCGCTCCAGCGTCAGCGGCGGAGCCAACTCACTCTGGCTGACCGAATGGCTCACCCATGCGATGACGCTGGAGCCCGGGATGCGGGTGCTGGATCTGGGCTGCGGCCGTGGCGCGTCATCGATCTTCCTGCACCGCGAGTTCGACGTCCAGGTCTGGGCAACGGACCTGTGGTTCGGTGCGGACGAGCGACTGCACCGCATCCGTGACGCCGGCGCCGACCACGCGGTGTTCCCGATCCACGCCGACGCCCGGTCCCTGCCGTTCGCGGCGGGCTTCTTCGACGCCGTCATCAGCATCGACTCCTTCGTCTACTACGGCACCGACGACCTGTACCTCAACTACCTGGCCCGGTTCGTCCGGCCGGGCGGCCAGATCGGCATCGCGGGCGCGGGACTGACCCAGGAGATCGACGGGCCGGTTCCCGAGCATCTGCGGGGCTGGTGGGAGCCGAGCATGGCCTGCCTGCACTCGGCCCACTGGTGGCACCGCCACTGGGAACGCAGCGGCATCGCCTCCGTGGACCTCACCGACACCATGACGGACGGCTGGAAGCACTGGCTGGAATGGCAACGGGCGATCGCACCCGACAACGAGCCGGAGATCAACGCCATCACCGCCGACCGCGGCCGTCACCTCGGGTACGTACGCGCGGTCGCCCGGCGTCGAGCGGACACCGCACTCGACGAACCCATCTCCTCCATCCCCGTGACCTATGCGAAGCAGCCCCTGTATCGCGCCTGAACGGCGAGGGCAGAGGAGAGCTGATGAGGAGTCACTGTGCGTAAACTCGTCTATCTGGTAAACGCCACGATTGATGGCTATATCGCGGGACCGGCAGGTCAGTCGGACTTCTTTGTCCTCGACGGTGACCATCAGGAGGAGCTGTCGGCCGAATTCCCCGAGACCGTGCCAGGGCCGCTGCGGCCCCAACTCGGATTGAACGGCGCGCCGAACCGGCGTTTCGACACCGTCATCATGGGACGGAGCAGCTACCAGCCCGCGGTGGCAGCAGGAGTGACCAGCCCCTTCCCGCACCTGCGGCAACATGTCGTCTCCCGCACGATGACGGCCGCAGATCCCGAGTTGATCATCGATGGCCACCCCCTTGATCTTGTACGCCGGCTCAAGAAAGACCATGGCCTGGACATCTGGCTGTCCGGCGGCGGCCGGCTGGCCGGCGCCCTCCTGCCCGAGATCGACGAGCTGATCGTCAAGCAGCATCCGGTCGTCGCCGGCTCGGGCATCCCACTGTTCACGGGGTCGTTTGACCCGACCCGCTTCACCCCGGCCTCGGAACGGACATTCCGCAGCGGCGTGCGCCTGCTGCGGCAGGTAGCGCACGAACACCGCGGAGATGAGCCATGAAGCCTCCGGCCCATCCTTCGCCGGGACCGATCCCGAAACGGCAGTGAAGACGCCCTGGCGGAGATGTACCGCCGGTACTCGACCCCCCTTCTCACCCGTTCGCGATGACCGATCGCCGGACCGTGACACCACCTATCACTCGCACCACGCGCTCACGCGCGTACAAACCTCAACGATCAGACGGGATACCACCATGTCGCTCATCCACCGCTCCCTCACCGCTCTGGCGCTGGCGGGGACCAGCTTGATCACTACCGCCGTCTCCACCTCGCCCGTGCAGGCCGCGGCCGTCACCACCGTCCATGTCAACAGCCGTACGGTGTTCATCACGGGCACGTCCGGCGCCGACACCATCAAGATCGATATCCTTGAGGGCAAGGTCACCGTGGACAGCACATCAGGGGTGAGCGCCGGCGCTGGATGCGTCACGTCAGGTACCAACGTGGTGCAGTGCTCCGGGACCGGCAGCACGATCCAGTTCATCGACGCGGCCACCGTCGGCGGCAAGGACAGCGTGACCAACAACACCTCGTTGCAGTCGTCGATCTTGGGCGGGAATGACAATGACACCCTGACCGGCGGTTCAGGCCGTGACGGGCTCAACGGCGGCGGTGGAGACGACACGCTGAACGGCAGAGGCGGCATCGATGCCGCCAACGGCGTCAGCGGCTTCGACACCTGCACCGCCGAAACCGAGAGCTCCTGCGAGGCCTGATCCGAACACGGTCTCGCCGCGGCGTGGATCAACGACCCGGACAAACGCGAGAATGAGGCCCCCGCAGGACGGAACACCCCCAGACCGGACAGTTGTCGGTCTCCTCTGCGAAGATCATCGCGGGTTCGATCCTTCGGGAAAGGCATGTCGATGAGCGGCGCAGCGGCAGGAGAGTACGAATGGCTCTATCAAGAGTTCACTGATGGTGTTGGGGATACATGGCTCTGCGCCGGCTTCGTGCAGGGCCTTCCCCCTCGCGAAGTTCTGCACCGGATCGACGTCGTTCCTGGAACCGTCGGCGATTTCGGAGTCGAAGCTTACGCAGCCGACGGAGGAACAGTCCTGATCGACTACGGATGGGGCACATCGGGGGGACCGGCACCGGGGTTGCTGTCGTCGGGCACGACGATGGCCACGGTGTTCGCCACCATCAAGAGCAACGATTTCCGCCTCCTCATCGACGGGGATCTGATCACCGAGTTCGGCTTGTACGGTTACTCCCATCGCTACGGAGAGGCCCCCGGACATCTTCTTCCCGACCTTCACGAACTGGGCTTTGACCGTGATGACTTCACCGAGAACGCCGTCCCCGCGGCTCTCGCCCTCGCCTCCCGCGCCACTGGCGTGCGTTTCTCACGGAGGGACTACGCCCGAGATGCCCTGATCGGCGCGAGCGACCACCTCCAATGACCTGTATCCATCCGCTGCCATGTTTCCCCCTGTAGACGACCCAGCCTTGATCACGTGCCGGATGCGTGCCGGAACAAGCGGGGAACCACGGTCACTCAGGGGGACTCACGGGGACTCGACCCACCCTGACCTGCACTCCCGTTTCGGCGACGCCGTGTCTGTCGACATGTTGGGGTGCCGACGGCTCCCGGCTCGCCTGGAGCCGCTCAGCAACGCTTGCCGAACCCGCCCCCCCAAGCTCGAGTAAGGGCGCGAGGAACCTGCGGGCCGCACTCCCTGCCGTCGAATGCACCCTCGTACTTCCAGGGCCCATCACCTTGTGATGTCCAGAAATACAGACTGTCGAGGGAGGCGACCACGTAATACCTGTCGCTACCCGGCGTTGCGCCATATACCTTTCCGTACCAGATGGTTCCACTGTTGATAATCCGTTCGGCTCTCTCAGGACTACCCGATCCGTCAGTGGCAGTGCTTGCGGCGGCGGCCAGCTCGTTGCGTTCTCTCCGGTATCGGAAATGTCCCAAGCTTCCGAGGACGCATCAACCAGTCATCCTGATGATCCGGACCATGTGCGGATCACGTGCACTGATTAGACCTGATGCGGTTGTTGAATTGCCGGACCGGAGGAGTCTGGAAGCCGGTAAGAGCCTTCCTCTTTCAATCCGTGGATTCTGGATTCCAGTCCCAGGCGCCCTACCCGAACGACCTGGGCAGACTCCCCATTTCCCGTTCGGGAAGTCTGCCCAGGGTGGCGACGGTCGCCGTCAGCCGTCGGTGGACCCGCGTGGACGGGGTCCCGGCACCCGTGTCGATCTCCGTCATCTTCTGGACGGCAGCAAATACCGTCCCATGTGGTAGACGAGAGGATCGCCTCGCTCGCCACGGCTCTGGCCGTGCGTCAACTCCCCAGCACGATTATGTGGTCACCTGCCCTCACCCGCTCCGTCACCCGGCGGACGAGCACGGTGTCCGGCGCGCTGAGCAGCGGCGCCCCGTGTGGCCCGTGCCGCCATTGGGTTCGCGTGAACTGGTCGGCACCCTTCGCGGCGAACGTGCGCGCCATGTCCTCCTGGGACTCCGCCAGGAAGTGGATGCCGAAGTGACCGGCTTCGGCCGGCACGCGCCACGACGACGAGGCGCGGTCGACGCAGAACGACACCAGCGGGGGATCCAAGGACACGGAGGTGAAGGACGTCGCGGTGAAACCGGCACGCCTCCAGACGGTCTCCGCCGGAACGGCGGCTGTGACGATCACCACGCCGGCCGCGTGCCGCCTCAGCAGCGACCGGAACAGATCAGGGCCGGGTGCCGCGTCCATCTCTTCACTCCCAGAGGGCACTATCGGGAAACACGGGTGATGTTCTCGGGCGGCGTGCTCGGGGTCCACCCCGGTCGCTTGATGAGATAGCGGCCCCGGTCCGCCCAGGTCGGCGCGTACCACAGGTCTCTGACGAGGGCCGCCCGCTCGTGGAACGCGACTCGGATGGGGTTGGCTGTCCAGGTCCTTGGTGAGGCCGTACCGGGGTGTCTCCGTCTCGGCGGCGAAGGAGCCGAAAAGGCGATCCCAGATGATCAGGGTTCCCCCGAAGTCGCGGTCGAGATAGCTGCCCTGCGAGGCGTGGTGCACCCGGTGGTGCGACGGGGTCACCATGATGAACTCGATGGGCCGGGCCAGCTTGTCGACACGCTCGGTGTGCACCAGGAACTGGTACATGAGGTTGAGCGATTGGCAGAAGATGACCGCGGCCGGATGGAAGCCGGCCAGCACCAGGGACGCGTAGAAGATCCAGGCACCCGGGTTGAACCACGATTGCCGCAGTGCCGTGGAGAGGTTGAAGTGCTTGCTCGAGTGGTGCACCACGTGGGAGGCCCGGAACATCCGGATGACGTGGTGTGAGCGGTGTTTCCAGTAGTAGAAAAAGTCCTGTGCCACCAGCAGACCGGGCAGCATCCACCACTCGAAAGAGATGTGGAACGGGGCCATCGAGTACAGCGCCGAATAGGCGAGCAGATACTCGATGCCGAACACGAGCGCGAGCAGCTCACTGCCCACGCCCATGGCCAGGCTTGTCGTGGTGTCCTCCTCGACTACGGCCCCGACGTTCGGGTCGTCGTCGAATCAGCGGGCCGGCCCGAGCCGGTCCCGCTGTCGGAACTGCTGCCGCACAAGTATGTCGGGACGAAATGGGCCGCCGAGAAAGGGCCCCGGGGGGAAATTCGGTGATGTGACATGGGAATGTTCCGTACCTTCCTTGAGAGGGAGTTCCCTGGGGCGCGGATCAGCGAGCTCAGTGAATCCAACAACATCGTTTACAAGGTCCAGACCGCCGGCGAGACCATCATCGCCAAGCACGTGATCGACACGGACATTCCGTTGGCCTACCTCGCCGAGGCCAACGCCAGGCTTGCCGGGCACATAGCGGTCCAGCGCATCACGCGGGTCTACGAGACCGAGCGCGGCGCCCCCTTCGACGCCGTCTTCGCCGAGTACGTCGAAGGCCGCGACCTGGCCTCGGCGATCGCCGACGGTCAAGGTGTGCCCGCCGTCTCGGACCTGGTGAAACACCTGTGCGGGTTCGTGCTGGCCTGCCGCGATCTGCCGCGGATGCACGACGGTTTCGGTCTGTACAAAAGCGGCGCGCCCGTGATCGCCGACCATCGTGAATTCGTCGTCCACTACGGGAGCCGGTACTGGGGACGCGTGCGCCCGTTCTACGAGGGCACCCGCGTGGGGGACGCGGTCGACGACTGGTTGTCGGGCGGGTTCGCCGCGGCAGCCGAGCGCAACCCCGCGCCGTTCACCACGGTGGCGATCGACGCCAACCTGAAGAACATCATCGTCACCCCCGACCGCGGGCTCGTGGTCCTCAACGTTCCCATCGCCGGCCGGTCGACCCCCGCGCACGCCGTGGGCGCCATCAGCGCGCATCTGCGCAACCAGAAGCAGCACGCGCCGTTCCTGAAGGCCGCGGCGGTCGAGGTGTGCCCCGACGATGCCGAGATGGTGCCGCATTTCGAACTGTGGGCACTGCTGGGCATCCTGTCGTTCTACGCGGTACGCGAACCGGAAAACCGGGACAAGTGGCGCAACTGGGGGGCGCCGGTGACTCTGGACGAGGATTTCCAGACCCTGGTGCACACCCATTTCATGAAACCGGTCGCGCGGTGATCCTCACGGGCTCGGCCATCGTCGAGGCCGTCGCCGCCGCTGTACGTGAGGTTCGTATGGGACGTCACCGCGGACTGTCAGGCCACCGTCGCGCTCGCGGCGGCACGGACACTGGGGATCGATCCCGCCGCGCCCGACGTCGAAAGCAGCGAGATCCCGGCGGACGGCTCCGGAGTGATCGGCTGACGCGCGGGGCGGGCGCCCCGCGACGGCTTCCCGAGCGGTCGAGCCCGGCGTCCGGCCCGCGCAGCGGGAAGGCCAAGGAACGGGAGGAAGGCCACGGCTCGATCCCGGTGCCGGGGTCACATGTCGATGATCTCGCAGATGACGGCGCCGGAGGCGATGGTCTGGCCCGTGGTGACGCTGAGGTTGGTGATCATGCCTGGTTTGTGGGCGGTGACGGCCTGCTCCATTTTCATGGCCTCGATGACCACCACGAGGTCGCCGGTGTCGACCAGGTCCCCGTCGATCCTGGCGACCATCGCGACGGTGGCCTGCATGGAGCTGACCAGCGCGTCTCCCCCCACCGGCGCCTGCTTGGCCATGCCGCCGCCGCGCCGCGGCGTCCTGGGCGCCGGAGCCGGCGCGGCGGAGCCGAAGCCCGCGGGCAGCACCACCTCCAGCCGCCTGCCGCCGACCTCGATGAGCACCTTCTCGCGAGGTTGCGCCGCCTCGATGTCGCCGGTTCCCGAGTGGGGCGGGATGGTGTTGTCGAACTCGGTCTCGATCCAGCGGGTGTGGACGGTGAAGGGTTCGGAGGTGAACGCCGGGTCCGCCACGATCGCGCGGTGGAAGGGCAGCACGGTCGGCATCCCCTCGATCTCCAGCTCGGCCAGCGCCCGCCGCGACCTTTCCAGGGCCACCGTGCGGTTCTGCCCGGTCACGATGAGCTTGGCCACGAGCGAGTCGAAGGTCTGCGGCACCGTCTTTCCGGCCTCGTAGCCCGCGTCGAGGCGGACGCCTGGCCCCGACGGGGTGCGCATGGCGGTGAGCGTGCCGGGTGCGGGCAGGAAGTTGCGGCCGGCGTCCTCGGCGTTGATGCGGAACTCGATCGAGTGGCCGCGCACCGCCGGGTCGGTGTAGCCCAGCGGTTCCCCGTCGGCGATGCGGAACATCTCCCGTACCAGGTCGATGCCCGTCACCTCCTCGGAGACCGGGTGCTCGACCTGCAGGCGGGTGTTGACCTCCAGGAAGGAGATCGTGCCGTCCTGGCCCACCAGGAACTCGCA
>NZ_JBRIQO010000059.1:0-19862 GCF_052983175.1 Streptosporangium sp. G12
TCGGCCACCAGGACACGCTGTACGCCGACACCCGCGGCCTGGCCACCTTCGCCCGGCAGTACTACCGCCGCTGCCACATCGAGGGCGACGTCGACTTCGTCTTCGGCCGCGCCACCGCGGTCTTCGACCGGTGCGAGCTGCGCGCCCTGACCCGCGACGTGTCGTTTCTGCCGTACGGTTTCGTGTTCGCGCCGAGCACCGCCGCCGCGAACCCACACGGCTACCTGGCCACCAGGTGCCGCGTCACCGGTGAGGCCCCCGACGGCTCCTACGGCCTCGCCCGCCCCTGGCGTCCGAGCAGTGACCCGACCGCCGTCCCGATGCTGACCGTGCGCGAGACCTGGATCGGCCCCGTGGCCGACACCACCGCCCCGTACGTGAACATGAGCTCGGGCTACCCCTGGCAGGAGGCCAGGTTCGGCGAGTACCGCAACTCCGGTCCGGGAGCGGCGATCCCCGTTCCGGAGAACAGGCCGCAGCTGACCCCCGAGCAGGCGGCCGAACGGACCGTCCGCACCCACCTCGGCGACTGGAGACCGCCGAGATAGGCTGGTACGGGCCGCACGATGGCCTGCTGGATGTGTCGCGCGTGGTGCTCGACTCGGCGCACGTGCGCGCTGAAAAAGGGGCGAACACACAGGTCCTTCACCCGTGGACCGGAGTAAGCCCGGTTCCAAGCTGCACCTCCTGTCGGACGCGCCGGACTGCCTCTGGTCGTCGGCCTGTCCGCGGCCAACGTCCACGACAGCCGCCGGTTGAAGCCGATGGTGCTCGCCTTCTGTCCCGTCTCATTCAATCTGAGGCACCGGAAGCCCCTGACCTGCGGTGCCTCAGATTGAATGAGACAACTCATCCGGTCTTGTCTCATTCAATCTGAGGCACATCGACTAATCCGATTTGTGCTCATCTTTTAGAACACATTATCGAGTATTGCTCTACTGGTCGCACTGAAACCGTCTCATTCAACTTGAGGCATCCTGCAGTTTTTCTCATCTACTTGAGGCAGTTGACGTCCTGGGCAGGCACGATCGGTCCGATCACCAGGAGCAAACTGGAGATTTACCTCATGATCGATGAAACGGAAAAGTTACCTTTCGAGCTTCATGCGGCAGACGTAGCGTGGCGGCATGACGAAGGAAGCGCATCGTCCCTTCGTAGACGTCGGGCGGCGTATAGGCGCAGAGTTCGTGGCGGCGTGCCAAGACTGTCGGTGGGCCCAGGTCGTTGATGAGGATCTGCATGAGGAGGTAACCGGTCGCCTGCTGGAGTGGCATGTGGTCCACCCGGAGCAGGGGTTCGATCACCTGAGCGACCGCGACTTCGGGACATTCGCCTTTGATGAGTTCGGTCCTTTGGGCATCCGTCCCGCGCACGGCACGAGCTGGGCACCACAGGGCCGGCCGGACCGGCTGCCGGCCACTTACCACCGCACTCATGGGACCACCTACCTCCACGGCTGCTACTCCGTCGGCGACGACACGTTGTGGGGCGTCAACCGGCGCCGCAAAGGCATCGCTCCCACCTGGGCCGCGTGGCGGTCAATCCGTGCCGCCCGCCCGGACGGCGCTCCGATCTACGTGATCCTGGACAACCTGTCAGCGCACAAGAACTGGCGCATCCGCACCTGGGCCAGGCGCCACAAGGTCGAGTTGTGCTTCACCCCGACCTACGCCTCCTGGGCCAACCCGATCGAGGCGCACTTCGGGCCACTGCGGCAGTTCATCATCGCCAACTCCGACCATCCCAACCACACGGTGCAGACCCGAGCCCTGCACGCCTACCTGCGCTGGCGCAACGCCAACGCCCGCCACCCCACCCTCCTGGCCGCCCAACGCCGCAAACGTGCCCGCGTCCGCAGCGAAAAGGGCATCCGCTTCGGCGGACGCCCCCTTCCACTCGCCGCGTGATCGCTCAACCCGGCAAACGTTTCCGGTCACAGCACTAGCCATCGTGACGTTCCGCCCGTCACGCCGGGCGATCCGCCTTGGGGTGGTGGCCCGGACGGTTTGCGCCGTCGTGATGTTCCACCCGTCATGCCGGGTGGCAGGCCGATCCGCCGAGGCCGGTGTCTACGCGGTGGTGCGACGGCGGGCTCGATCCCTGATCTCCTCCGGCAGGGCGTCGGCGGCGAGCAGCCGGGGCAGCAGGTCCGGTTCCGACGTCATCGCCCGGAAGGTGAGCGCGACGGTCACCTTGTGGGCGGGCCGGTGCACGATCTCGACCGGGTCGGCGGCGCGGATGTCGCCTGGCTCGATCACGCGCAGGTACGCGCCCGGCAGTGCGGCCCGGGTGAATCGTTTGGTCCAGCCCTCGCGCTCCAGCCAGCCCTGGAACGTCGCGCAGGGCAGGCGCGGGCACGACACCTCCAGCACGACGTCCGGCCCGATCCGCCACCGCTCACCGATCAGGGCCCCGTTGACGTCCAGGCCCGTGGTCGTGAGGTTCTCCCCGAAGACCCCGTTCGGCAGCGGCCTGTCCAGCTCGGCCTCCCAGCCGTCAAGATCCTCGCGGGCGTACGCGTAGACGGCCTGGTCGGAGCCGCCGTGGTGTTTCACGTCGTGGACGCGGTCACCGGCGAGTCCGACCGCGCCGGTGCCCTTGGGGCCGGGGGCGGTGACCGCGACCGGGCCGTCGACGGGCCGCTTGTCGATGCCCGTCGAGTCGAGCCCCTTCCAGGGGTTGGGGCGTGGCCGGCCGACGTTGACCGAGAGCAGCTTCATAATGGCGACGGTACGTTCCCCCGCCCGTCCGGACGATACCTTTTCCGCGCGGCGGCGCGTGGGCGTTCACGCCGGGGACGATCCGGGTCCCACCGGGCCCCACCGATCTGCGCCGGTCCGCGCCAAGGCCGGAACGCCCCGTGACGGGATGCCCCGTGACGGGACGCCTGGAGAGGCCAGCCGGCCCGTCGGCCGCGACGCGCCTCGTGGGAGGCTTCCTGCCCGGTGATTCGCGATCTTTCGTTCGTGGTTCACCTCCTGACCGTCGCCGATACATGTCGGCGCCATCTGCCGCGGAGACCTTGATCAAGCACCGGTTTCGTGGTGCCGTGCAGGTGCGAGGCGCGCTCACATCGGTGCGGAGAACGCCGCCGACGAGCACCACGCCGACGCGTCGTCAGGTCATGGAGCAGTCCTTCGAGAAAGCGGAAGAATGCGAAAGCCGTGGTCGTTCACGTCCACCCCGAGGGCATCGAAGTCAGCGACCGGGCCGGAGAGGAGCCCATCCCTTCCCGCGTCCCCCGCGCGCGGGCGTTCCCGGTTCGGGATCGTGCTCGGTGTCACCGTTCTGGGGATCGTCCTCCCCGCGTCGGCGGCCTACGCCGATCCGCCCCGCAACCTGCCCCAGTCGGCCGGAGGGTACGAGTCGTCGTTCTCTCCGGCCTACGACTACGACGGTGACGGCTGCTACGCCACCCCCGGCATCGGGCCGGACGGGACCCTCGCTGCGGGGCTGAACCCGACCGGCGCGGTCAACGGCAACTGCCGTGACCAGTCGGACCTGGACAATTCCCAGACCTACGCCCGCGCCAAGTGCAACAACGGCTGGTGCGCCATCGTGTACGCCAGCTACTTCGAGAAGGACCAGGCGCTGGCCGGCATCAGCCTCGGTGGCCACCGTCACGACTGGGAGCACGTCATCTCCTGGGTGAACCAGGCCTCCAACCAGGTGGAGTACGTCTCGACCACGCAGCACAGCGGCGTCGTGACCTACCCGCGCTCGCAGGTGCGCTTCGACGGCTCGCACCCCAAGGTCGTCTACCACAAGGACGGGGCGTCCACGCACTTCTTCCGGCTCGCCAACGGCAACGACGAGCCGCCGGAGAACCACTACCACAACTGGCGCTACCCTCCGCTGGTGGACTGGAACGGCTGGCCCAGTACTTGGCTGCGCGACAGGCTGATGAACGCGAACTTCGGCTCCGCGACCATAAAGATCAATGACGGCAGGTTCGGGGACCTCCTCTCGCGCTCCAAGCCCGGCGGCATCCCCTTCGACCCCTGGGCCTGACGAAGGTCACAGGGGACGGCGGGCGAGGGGCGGCCGGGTCCGGGTGATCAGCGCCGCCGCGGTCGCCAGGACGGGCAGCCCCACCACCACGGCGACCACGAACGGCCACGGCACGGCGATCGTGGCGGGATCGCCGGCGCCGTGCGTCGTCATCGGCCGGCTCAGCGCCACGCCCGTCACCGCCCCCGCGACCAGTCCCACCAGCGCGCCGAGCCCGGAGATGTAGAGGGCCTGGCCGGCCACGACCATCCGCAAGGTCCCGGGCGGGGCGCCGATGGCCGCCATCGTCGCCCGCTCCGGCCGGGTGTCGGCGGCGGCCAGGCGGGTGGCGGCCAGCGTGCCGCCGACGACGAGGACGAGGGCGCCGACAAGCCAGCCCCACAGCCCGGGGTCGGGGGTGTTGCGGTAGCCCTCCTCGGAGGCGACCGTGACGCGGGGGGTCACCTTGTGGAGGTCACGCCACAGCCTTGAACCGGCCGGCAGGCGGTGCATGGCGTAGAGCTGGCTCTCCGTCGTCGAGAAACCGGCCTGTTCGACCAGGGCGCGCGGCAGCAGGGCGCCGCCCTGGTGCTCGTCGGCGGGGGTGGCCAGTACGGCGGGCACCTCCAGCCTGCGCGGGGGGCCGGAGGTGGAGCTCGCCCGCAGGGCCAGCCTGCCGTTCCGCAGCGCGGCGGCGTCGAACACCACGGCCTTGCCGCTCGCCAGCGCCGCGGCCGCCCGCGGGTCGTGGCGCCCCTGCAGGAGCCTGAGCAGGGCCTGGTCGCCGATGGCCGCCGTGCGACGCGTGTGTATCCCGTTCCAGCGCACCGTGTACCGCAGCGCGTAGCGGCGGTTGTCGGCGTTCCTCGCCTGGTAGCCGGTGGCCAGCGGCACGCCGGGCAGTTGGCGGGCCGCCTCGGCGCGGAGTTTTTTCCAGGTCGCGTCGTTGACGGTGCCGGCCCAGATCGCCAGCATGCCGGCCGGGCGTGCCGAGGTGTAGGCGTTGCGCCGGTCCATGTACTCGCTGTGGGTGCCGATGCCCACCGCCACGACCGTGGCGGTGACCGCCATGACGGCCGCCACGGCGCTCGCCGTCCGGGACCGGTGGCGGACCGCGTCGCGGACGGCCACCCGCAGCGGGAGCCGCAGCCGCGCGGCCGGCCGTCCCGTCTGGCGGACCAGCCACGGCGTCAGCGCCACTAGCCCGAGCAGGACCAGCACCGCGGAGGAGAGCACCCACACCGAGCCCGGCTGGCGCCGCGCCACCACGGTCGCGCCCAGTCCGGCCAGTACCAGCGTGGCTCCGAGCAGGGGCCAGCCCCGCCGATCGGGTGCCGTGGGCGCGCGCCCGGCCAGCACGGTCGCGGTGTTCTGCCGGGCGGCCTGTACGGCGGGCACCAGCGCCGCCACGAGCCCGGTGAGCAGGCCCAACGCGGCGACGCACAGGACCGGCGGCCACGGCACTCCCGGCGGGCCGGCCTGCCCGCCCCAGCGTGCCAGGACTGGGGCGCCCAGCACCCCGGCCGCGATGCCCAGCGCCGTCGCGACGAGGGTGGCCGGGGCGCCGAGGACCAGCCCGTCGGCCAGCACGATCGTGCGCAGCTGCCTGGCCGAGCCGCCCTGCGCGGCGATCTCGGCCAGTTCCCTGCGCCGCCTGCGGAGCCCGACCGCGAAGGCGGGCCCGGCCAGCAGGACGGTCACCAGCACCACCATGATCACCATGGCGCCGATCCCGACCGTGTACTGGACCGTCGCGGCCGGGTCGCGAACCGGGGACCACGACGAGTCCGTGATCATGGTGCGGGAGGTGACGAACAGGCCGGCCGCGTTCAGCGCGGGCACGTCGGTCCAGGACACCGGCTTCGCGGTGTCGGCGAGCCAGCCGTCGCCGTACTCGCGCGGGGACCACAACTCGTCCGGCGCCAGGGGGAGGTCCGGGCCCACGACCTTGCGGAGCGAGGGCTGGTGCGGGTGCTCGACCACGCCCACCACCGTCAGCGGCGCCGCGCCGGACGGCCGCAGGAGGTCGCCGGGCCGCAGGCCGAGCGCGGGGGTCACCGCGACCTCGCGGGCGGAGGGGAGCCTGCCCTCGCTCAGCGTCAGCATCCCCCTGGTGAGGGGGTCGCGCAGGTCGGTCTCCAGCGCGTCGACCGGCTCGGTGCCCAGCCGGAGCATGCCGGTGTTGAAGGGGAGCAGCCGGGTGCCCGGTCCGAGCAGTGCCGCCACCTCGGCGGCACCGGGCCTGGGCGCGGTCGCCCCGTCGTCGCCCGTGCTCCAGTTCCCCCCGGTCGGATCCTGCTGGAGCACCGTACCCTCGGGTGCCTGCGAGAGGTGGACGTCGGCGGTGCCGAGCGTGGCCACCAGTCCTTCCCGCGGCGTGACCTGCATCGTCTCGGCGAGGGTGAGGAGCGCTGTGATCACCAGGACGGGCAGGCCGATCATCACCATGATGAGCGCGCTGCGTCCCCGGGAACGCCACGCGCTCCGTCGGGCGACGCGCAGCGCGACGCGGACGGCGCTCACCGGGCGCTCTCCAGTGACACGTCCGTGGAATCGGCGATCGTCCCGTCGCGGAGGAACACCACCCGGTCGGCCCAGGCGGCGTAGCGCGGCTCGTGGGTGACGAGCAGGACCGCCGCACCCGCGTCACAGCGGGCGCGCAGTATCTGCAGGATCTCGTCGCCAGCGCGCGTGTCGAGCGCGCCGGTCGGTTCGTCGGCGAGCAGCAGGCGCCGCTCGCCCACCAGGGCGCGGGCGATCGCGACCCGCTGGCGCTGGCCACCGGACAGCTCGTCGGGGAAGCGGTCGGCCAGGTGTGCCACGTCGATCTCCGCCAGCACGGCCACGGCCTCCTGCCTGGCGAGGCGTGACCGCACGCCGTCGAGCTCGCGCGGCAGCATCACGTTCTCCGCCGCCGTCAGCGAGGTGATCAGGTTGAGGTCCTGGAAGACGTAGCCGACCCCGCGGCGGCGCAGTGCCGCCAGGTCGCGTACGGCGGCCAGGTCCTGCTCTCCGAGGTGCACCGTCCCCGACGTGGGCCGGTCGAGCCCGCCCGCGAGGTTGAGCAGGGTCGACTTGCCCGACCCGGACGGGCCCATGACCGCGACCAGCTCTCCCGCGCCGACCTCGAGACTCACGCCCCTCAGGGCGTGGACGGCCGTCGCTCCCTCGCCGTGGACCCTGGTCACCTCGGCCAGTCGTACGACCGTCATCTTTCCTCCTTGAGAACGGCCTCGCAGTGGTCCAGCCACCGTTGCTCGGCCTCGGCCTGGAAGATCATGGAATCGAGCACGAGCCGCTGGGCCGCGCCTTCGGTGGCGGTTCGCTCCGTGGCCGCTCGTTTGGCCTTGGTCAGCTGCTGGAGGGCGCGCATGGTCGCAGTCCGCTGCCTGCGGATGACCTCGGCGACGTCCACCTCCTTCGCCGCGACGGCCATGGCCAGCTTGATGACCAGCTCGTCCCGCGGCCGGTCGGACTGGACGACCGGGGTGCCGAACCATCGCGCCATCTCCGCCAGGCCGGCCGCGGTGATCGTGTAGACGACCCGGCCCTGCTCGTCCGACTCGCCCGGCTCGACCAGCCCGTCGCGCTCCAGGCGGGACAGCGTCGTGTAGACCTGGCCGATGTTGAGCGGCCAGGTCGCCCCGGTCGACCCCTCGAACTCCACCCGCAGCTGATAGCCGTGCCGAGGCCCCCTGCTGAGCAGGGCGAGCAGCCCGTGCCTGATCGACATAGATACTAAGTATGCATATTCAGTATGCAGGACTCAAGGGGATCCGCCGTATTCCGCATGAAACGAGGCCGGGTGCCCCCCACGACATGGAGGGCACCCGGCGAGAACGACAGTGGATCAGGAGGGTCAGGAGGCGAGGACCCGTAGCTCCGAGAGCTGGCCGGCGGGCCACGCGGTGTTGGCTGTGAACACCAGCCGGACGTACCGTACGGCGACCATGTTGAAGCTCGTCGACACGGCGTTCCCGGAGGCCGGGTTGAAGGCGTACGCCCGCGATCCGGCGATCGGCCGGTAGGTGACGCCGTCGGTGCTGCCCTCGATGGACAGCGTCTGGGTGCGGGCACCCCACGACGGCGGCAGTGCCATCTCCACCTGGTAGATCCGGCAGGTCGCGCCGAGGTCCACGGTTAGGGACTGCGGGAAGGCGTTGTTGGCGCTCTCCCAGTAGGTGGCGGCGTTGCCGTCCACCGTGTTCGCCGTGCCGTACCCCGGCTGCGCGCTGCCCTGCACCGGCCGGCCGAGGGCCGCGTTCTTGCCGGCCGCGG
The DNA here is from genome assembly GCF_052983175.1 of Streptosporangium sp. G12. NCBI lineage: Bacteria > Bacillati > Actinomycetota > Actinomycetes > Streptosporangiales > Streptosporangiaceae > Streptosporangium > Streptosporangium sp. G12. The sequence goes on from NZ_JBRIQO010000059.1 coordinate 8,269, forward strand.
AGAACGCCTACACCTCGGCGATCTTGATGGTCGGCGACCAGGGGCCGCTCGGGAAGCTCAGCGACAGGCAGCACCCGTGGACCGGCGGGAAGGTGATCGTGACCTTGTTGCCGGTGGCCGGGTTGAAGCTGTAGCTCTGCGCCGGGCTCACCGTGACGTTGTCCACCGTGCCCACGTAGGCCGCCTGGACCGACATCGTCAGCGTCCGGGCCGGCTCGCCGGCCGGGAGCTGTACCACCACCTTGTCCGTCGTGCGGCGGCCGCCCTCGAAGGCGTAGTTGACCGACACCGAGTTCACGAACGCCGGGACCTCCCAATAGGTGGCCGGGTCGCGGTCGGCCGAATAGAAGCCCCAGTGGCCGTGCCTCGATCACCGCGATCCGCAAGGCGCTGCGCGGCGCGGGCGCCGAACGGCTCCTCGAGACGCGGGCTGGCGGCTACGTCGCGCAGCCCGAGGCCGGGCAGCTCGACGCGCGGGAGTTCACCGAGCTGGTGGCCGCCGGTGAGCTGCGAAAAGCCCTGGACCTGTGGAGCGGCGAGGCGCTGGAGGACGTGCACGCCCACTACGTCGACGGCGTCCGGGAGCTGTGGCGGGACCGGCGGCTGTCGGCGTACGAGCGCCTGGTGGAGGCCGAGCTCGCCGCCGGGCGGCACGGCGAGCTGCTCGACGAGCTCGCCGCCCAGGTGAGCGCCGACCCGCTGCGCGAGAGGCTCGCCGGCCACCTCGTCCTGGCCCTGCACCGGGCGGGACGCCAGGCCGACGCCCTGGCGGCGGCGCGTTCCCACCGCAGGGCCCTCGCCGACGAGCAGGGCCTCGACCCCAGGCGCGCCTTCACCGAGCTGGAACGGGCGGTCCTGGCCGACGATCCGGCCCTGCGCTCCGACGGCGTGGAGCCGGTGCCCGCCGGCCCGCCGCGGCGCTCCACCTTCCTGCCCTACGACATCCCCGACTTCTCCGGCCGGGCCGCCGAGCTGGAGCGGCTCGCGGGCGAGTACCGCGGCCCGGCGGTCGTCACGATCGACGGCATGGCCGGGGTCGGCAAGACCGCCCTCGCCGTCCACGCGGCCCACCGGCTCGCCGCCCGCCATCCGGACGGACGGCTCTTCATCGACCTGCTGGCCCATACCGCGGACCGCGAGCCGGTCGACCCCGCCGCCGCGTTGGAGGCACTCCTGCGCCAGCTCGGGGTGCCCGCCGACCGCATCCCGGTCAACGCGGCCGAGCGGGGCGCCCTGCTGCCGGGGCGCTCCGACACCCTCGTCCTGGTCACCAGCAGGCGGCGGCTCGTCGACCTGGAGGGCGCCCACGCCCTCTCGGTCGACCTGCTGGGGGAGGAGGACGCCGCCGGGCTGTTCGAGCGGATCGTGGGCGAGCGCGCCCGCCGCGAGCCCGGCGCCGTACGCGAGGTGCTGCGGCTGTGCGGGCACCTCCCGCTCGCCATCCGCATCTCGGCCGCCCGCCTCCAGCACTGCCCCCGCTGGACCGTGTCCTACCTCGCCGGCAGGCTGCGCGACCACCGCCGGCTCCTGGACGGGGTGTCGGCGGCCTTCACCCTCTCCTACGAGCACCTCGGCGAGGCCGAGCGGCGCATGTTCCGCCTGCTCGGGCTGGTGCCCGGCCGCGACATCGACCCCTGCGGCGCGGCCGCGCTGGCGGGGATCGGGGAGGAGGAGGCCGAGGAGCTCCTCGAAGGACTCCTCGACGCCCACATGCTCCTGCAGCTCGAACCCGGCCGCTACACCTTCCACGACCTGCTCCGCGAGCACGCCCGCTCGATCGCCGAGGACGACGGCGCCGTCATGCGGCTGCTCGCCTACTACCTGCACCGCTCCCGCGCGGCGATGGACCGGCTCTTCCCCGACAGCGTCGGCCGGCGCGAGGGCGTCCCCCAGCCGGCCACCCCGGTCGCGCCCATCCGCGACGCCGCGGAGGCGAGCGCCTGGCTCGACGCCGAACGCTCCAACATCATCGCGACCGCCGTCCACGGCCCCGAGATCTGCCTCGGCCTCCTGGCTCTGACGATACGCCCCTTCCTCGACCGGCGGGCCCACCACGACGACGCGCTCACCCTGCACTCCCTGGCGCTCCAGCGCAGCCGCGCGCTCGGCGACCGCGCGGTCCAGGCGCGCGCCCTCGCCGACCTGGCGTGGACCCACTGGCGGCTCGGCGAGTACGAGCGGGCGGAGGAGCACGCCCACCAGGCCCTCGACATGTGCGAGGAGGCCGGCGAACGGGCCCTGGCGCTGCTCACGCTGGGCAACGTGGCGCTGCGGCGGCGGGACGAGCGGGCCGAGCCGTACCTCAAGCGGGCACTCGACCTCACCCGGATCGGCGCCGACACCTGGGGCGAGGCCCACGTGCTCGGCATCCTCGCCCTCGTCCTCGACCGGGCGGGCCGTCCGCAGGAGGCCCGGCGCTACCTCGACCTGGCACTGGCGCTGCACCGCAAGGTCGGCAACCCGGCGGGGGAGGCGATGACCCTCGACCAACTCGGCGTCGTCCTGCGGCGTCAGGGCGAGCTCGGCAACACCGCCGACGAGGCGGCCGCGCTCAACGGGCTGGCCGAGGCGGCCGACGACCCCGCCCGGGCGGTCGAGGAGCACACGGCCGCGCTCGCGCTCACCGGCCGGACGCGCAACCGGCCGGAGCGGGCGCGTGCCCACGACGGGCTGGCACGCGCCCACCTCGCGCTCGGGTGCCCCGAGCGGGCCGGTGAGCACGGGCGGCTGGCCCTCGGCCTCTACCGGGAGCTCGGTGTCCCGGAGGCCGAGGAGGTCCGCGCCCTGCTGGAACGGGCCGGGGGGCCCGGGGAGCCGGACCGCCCCGCCCGTACCTCATGACGGCTCACGCGTCGGGCACCGCCACCGGGGCGGCCTGGAGGACCTGGTAGGTCACCTCGGCGAGGGCCCGCTGCCCGCTGGTGCTGGGATGGAAGTAGTCCCAGGTGCTGAGCTGCCCGAGCGTGAAGGGGTAGGAGAAGACGGCGCCGCCGTCGTACCTGCACGTGCCGTACTCCGCGCAGATCCGGGCGAGCACGCCGTTGAAGTCGACGACCCGCTGCCTGACCCGGTCACGGCGCGCCTCGTCCTCGGCGGAGGTCGAACGGGGAGCGGCCAGCATCGACTGGCAGATGCCGAAGGCGGCCCAGGCCGTGCGCGCCGAGGAGCTGTCCTTGCCGACGGCCCACAGGCGCTTGATGTCGGGGATGCTGGCGACGAACACCGACGCCTGCGGGATCCCGGCCGCCAGCTCCTGCATCGCCGCCCGGAAGCGGCTCTCGAAGTCGGCGACCGAGGTCATCGACGACTCCGAGGAGGCGCACGCGTCGTTGGCGCCCATCAGGATCGTCACGTAGTCGACCCCCCGGGAGGCCGCGGTCCTCGCCTGCCCGGCGAGGTCGGCGATCTTCGCGCCCGACCGGGCGTCGTTGTAGGCGGTGAGATCGGGGTTCTGCGTCCTGATCCGGTTGCGGTGGCTGTCGACCGAGGTGCTCGACCCCGTCGACCACGACCGGCTGGTGCAGTCGGCGAACCAGCCGCAGGCGTTGAACCCGCGGGTGATCGAGTCGCCTAGCCCCGACATGGAGCCGGGCGGCGCGACGGAGTCGGAGGTCGCTGTACCGGCGGGGACCACGGTCCAGCCGAGGACCGCGGCGATGACGAGGGCGATGCGGAGGGCATGGCGTTTGGACAAGGGACCTACCTTTGCCAGGGGGTGTGCCGGATGTTGATCGTGCATCGCCCGGGGGCCGCCGTACATAGGGAAAACAGAAAACTTACGCCCCAGTCAAGGTCGCGGTCAGAGACGGGGCGCCAGGTTCTCCCGGCGGGCCGATCCGGCGCGGACGGCGCCGTCCGCGCCGGGCGCCACCCGGCCGTGTGCGCGTGCACGGCGGCGGCCGGCTCCTCGTGCGTCTCCGGCGGCAGCCTGTGGCCCATGCCCGCCACGGTCATCGGCCGCGCCGCCGGAGCTGTCGCGAGCCCGCACAACCCCCATCCGGAATGCGGTCCTCGTGGCTCCGTACGACGACGACGGAGGGCGTTCGCCGGGGCGGTGTCGTGCCGGATTTGGGGTGCCGTTAACGAACGTGTCACCAGCCGTCAACCAAGTCGATCACCCAGACCAGGCGGTCCTCCTCCTGGGGAAAGAACGAGTGCCCCGAGCCGTCATGGTCTCCACGGCACGCCGTTGACCTGCGGCTTCATGCTCATTTGGGGCTGGCGACACGTTCGTTAACGGCACCCCTATTGCCCGGCGCGTACCCGTGATCTCCTCACCCGGCAAGCGTGACCGGCCTGTGAAGAGCTCGAAGTCAGTCCGGCTGAGTGCTGGCCGTCCTTGCCGTCATCTGCGCGCCCGATCTGGAGCACGTCGGCGTGGCGGGCGGGCCCACCGATACCAAGGACGGGCTCACGGGCAAAAGCCTGCGATCGTCTGCTGCGCGTGGGTTTCGCCCTGGGCGAAGGCTTGGCCGAGCCGGTAGGCCGGAGAGCGCTCCAGGGCGGCGTGGGCATACGGCGGGATCGCCGCGCGCAGCGTCGTGCCTTGGGGGCCTTTGGCCGGTAGGTCGATGATCCGGTGGCCGGCGTCGTAGCCGAGGGAGGACAGCTGGGCGTCGATGATGCCGCCGACTCGGCAGGCGGTGACCACGAACAGGCAGAGCATCGCGTAGGCTCGCGCGCTGTCGCGGACCTGGGAGGGGGCGGCCCGGCCCAGCTCGTGCGCCGCGGCGATCGCCTCGGCCTGGGCGTGGGCGTGGGCGTGGGCGAGCATCCGGTCCAGCTCGGCCTTGGAAAGGCCGCGGGTCTTGAAGCGCGCGGGGGGTTGGGCGCGTTCCATGTCGGTGAAGGGGTTGCGGGCGGCGACGCCTGCGCGCATCAGGTAGCGATACCAGGAGGAGGCCGCGGAGATACGCCGCTCGCGGGTCGCCGGAGCAAGGGCCGCCTCACGTAGCGCGGCGCCGTACAGGTCGGCCTCCAGCGGCGCGACGTCCATCTCGTCCAGGCCGCGGACCTCGAGATAGGCCAGCCACCACGACAGGTCTTGGGAGTAACCGCGCCGGGTGGCCGGGGAGCTGCGCTTCTCGCTGGACAGCCACGCCGCCGTGGCGGGCAGCGCGCGCGGCTCCAGTCCGGTGACGCGCATCCGGTTGGCCAGTTCGTACTCGTCGCGAGCCGGCGGCGTGCCGCGCAGCACGATACCGGGCGCGGCGACGGGGACGAGAAGGGCGGCGGTGGCAGGGGTGAGGTCGGTGCTCACGCGGGGTCCTTGGCGCTATCGGCGGCGGAGGGTCCGAGGGCGGGCTGGCCGGGGGTGACGATGGCGCGCAGCAGGTCACCGGCGATGGCGGCGCGCTGCTCGGGCTCGAGGGTCTCCATCGCCTCCAGCAGGCGCTCGGCGGCCAGGTAGCGGGAGAACTCCAGTGGCTGGTCGAAGTAGGCGCGCAGGTGGCCGGCCGCGCTTTCCTGGGAGCGGACGAAGGTGCGGCCGATGTAGGCGGCGAACGCGGCCGCGGCCGCGCCCAGGGCGCCGGTGACGATGCTGGCCGTGGGGGTGGTGGCTCCAAGGGCCAGCACGGCGAAGACGACCAGCAGCACGAAACCCACGGTCATGGCGATCTGGGCGTTGCGGAAGCTTTGCCGGGCCTGGGTGGTGGCGATCTGGTGGTAGTAGTCCAGCCGCTTGTGGGTCACGTCCCACAGCGCTGGCAGGGCCAGCCGGTCGGCCTCGCCGAGGGAGGTCTCCGCCCGTTGCAGGGCCTGCCGGGCGTGTTCGGCACGCTGGGTTTCCCGTCGTTCACCGAAGGTGATTCGGTAAACGCAGTAAGCAACGAAGGCAAGCCCGGCCAGGGCGGCGACAAGCGAGAGGACAGGGAGGAGGCGTTCGACCTGCTCCCGGCCGCCTTGAACATAGGCCACCGCGCCCGGGACTCCCTGTCCTGTCTCATTCAATCTGAGGCATATCAACAAACCCAATCTTCACTCGCTTTTTCGAACACGTTGGCTAGCATTGCCTCCTGGTTGCGATGAAACTGTCTCATTCAACTTGAGGCATTCCATGGTTTTTCTCATCTACTTGAGGCAGTCGACGCTCTGAACAGGCATGATCGGCTCGATCGCGGCGAGCGAAATGAAGATCCACCTCATGATCGATAAAATTTCGCTTGGATGGCCTTGTGCTCACCCCCTGCTGGTGGCTCACCCACACCGAACCTCTCCGTCTGACCGACCAGGTCCCGGCGACGTTTATCGAAGCGTGAGCTGGATGGGTGTCTTCATCCCGTACGCCGAACGCGCTGCGGCCTGGACTGACCAGTCCACGAATGCGTCATCGGTCACGAGGGATGGTCGCCGCTCCGGAAGAAGTCACCGTCCTGCTCACGAGCATCACCGCGACCTGGCGGTCTCTGGGAGAGGCACGAGGGGGAGGATCACGGCTTCATTCGTGCTTGTGCGGTCTCGGGACCGTGATCACCAATGGACGAACGTGTACGAAGCCTGTCCGGGACAGGTGTGTCGCTTGTTGTTCCAGGTCGACCAACAGCGTGTCAAAGGGCCAAGACGCCGCGCAACGTTGCGTAGCGCTGTTCGGGCCTTGAGGCTCTCGACCGGCCTCAGAGGAGGCATCTCTGGAGGAAGAGGCTCCGATTCCTGCCGACAACATGACCAGTTAGGACACAGAAACCGCCTCTGACCTGGATGTTCAGCCAACGAGGCGAGCTTTCAGCTTGGGGGTGGCTGGTTGATGATCATGCCTCAGATGGGTGAGACGAACCGCCGAATACCTCAGTTTGGATGAGACTGCCTCAGATTGAGTGAGACAGGACAACAGCGAGACAGGACACCGCTGGTCGATCGGTGGTTGCCCCGGCCGGGCCGCAACGCAATGAATCGTATTTATTATTTTCTAATTTCTGGAAAATCGAAGGTGTCAGTAGGCTTCCGGCATGCAGGAGCCGGGCGCGGTGACGCCGTGCAAACACTGCGGGACGCCGATCGAGCAGCGGCCCGGGCGGGGGCGGCCGAGGGCATACTGCGCGCAGGGGAACTGCCAGGCGGTGGCCAAGCGCGAACGCGAGATGCGGCGGGCGACGCCGGGCCTTGAGGGGGCGCTGGCCAGGGCCGAGGAGTTCTACGAGCGCATGGAGAAGGGGATGATCGCGGCGATCGCCCCGCTGGCGCAGGTGCTGTCGGAGGAGCTGAGCCCGGCGGGGGTCGAGGCCAAGGTGAGCGCGGTGCAGGCCGAGGCTCACACCCGGGTGGCGATCGCGCGCACCGAGCGTGAACAGGCCTTCGAGCAGGTACGCCTGGCGCGGGAGGCCTCCGAGCACGCCCGGCGCGAGCGGGATGCGATGTCACGCCGCGTGGAGGAGGCCAACGCCGAACGCGACACCGCGCTGGCCGACGCGGAGACCGCCAGGGAGCAGGCGCTGGCCGCGTTGCACGAGGCGGCCAGCACCGAACGCCGGGCCAGACAGGCCGAGCAGGAGGCCACCCGCAGGGCCCAGCGGGCCGAGGCCGCCCGGGACGCGGCGCTGCGGGAGATGGCCGAACGGGTGGAGGCCGCCGAGACCGAGGCGCGCCGGGCCGAGGCGCGCGCCCTCCACGATCAGGAGCAGGCCGGTCAGGCGCGTGCCGAGCGGGACCGGGCGCTGGAGGAGGCCAGGAAGGCTCAGGAGGCCAGAGGCCAGGCCGAGCGTGTCGCCTCGGCCGCGTCGGCGCGCGCCGACGCGGCCGAGGCGGAGCGGGACCGGGCACTGGCGCGCGCCGACACCGAGGCGACCGCGCGTGCTCAGGCTCTGGCCGAAGCGGCCGAGGCGCGTACGCGGGCGGAACGAGTGGACAAGCAGGCGGCCGAGCTGGAAAGGCGGACGGCGCGCCGGATGGCCAAAGCCGAGGAACGAACCGCCGAGAAGATCGCCGAGGCGGGGGAGCGCGCGGCGGCCACAGCCGCCGAGGCACTCGCCGAACGCGACGAGGCGCGCATGCGGCTGGCCATGGAACAGATGCGCCTGACGGATCTGCGCGAGCAGATGGAGGCCCTGCGCGCCGAGTCCGCCCAGCTCAGGGAGCGCGCGATCACCGCTGAGCTGCGAGCCGAGACCGACTGAGACTCACCGGGGCCCTGACCGGGACGAGACCGGCTGAACCTCACCGGGGCCCCGTCCGGGACGAGACCGGTGTGGCGAAGCCTGCTCAGGGGGCTCGGCCCGGCTCCTCGCCAACGCCGGCGCCCAACGCCGTCGCCCCGGAAACAGCCCGCCGGTCGGGTCCGGCGGGTCTCACTCTCGCCCTCGCCCTCGGCCTTCTGCCCGGAGGCGGTGTGCGGCGCCTTCGACCTGTCACGTCCCGGCGCCTCATGCCGGTCACCGGTGGGCGGCGCGGAGGAGGCGGTTCGGGAGGGAGCGGCAGCCGGGGCCCGGGCCTGCCCGGCCACAGAACGGCGACGGTGGCGATCGCGGAGATCGTCAGCAGCACACCCAGCAGAATTTCGAGAAGCGCGGCGGTCGACATCAAGTCCTCCCTCGACCTCGCTGTGATCATGTGGCGACGAGGACGAAGGTCTTCCCACACCCCCGTATCGCACGAGGGCCACCCCGCCGGGTCTCCCTGTGCTCGGGGACCGTGATGACGATCGGGGTGTCGGACGGTGGGTACTCCCCTCCGTATCAATTCCACTATCGGTGCAGCTCAGGCCCATAGTCAAACGCACCCCTGAGGTAGAGCGCCCCTCGGGGATCCACCTAACCTGGAGGGACGAGGGGAGTACTTCCAAGAGCCGATCCGGTCAGCACGGACGTTTCGCGACGTCCCCGGGCGGCCGCCCGCAGGCATAGGTGAAGGAGACCTCGAACAGCCGAGCGCGTTCGAGGAGGTTGCATGTCCGCCGAGGCGATCCTGTCGGTAACCGATCTTGAGACGATCGGTTCGCCGAGACTGTGGACGATCACCGTGGCCGCTCTGATGGTCCTGCTGGGCGTGGACTTCGTGCTGACCCGCCGCCCGCACGAGGTGCGGATGCGCGAGGCGGTGGGCTGGTCGGTTTTCTACCTGACACTGCCCTTGCTGTTCGGCGTCTACGTATGGAGGGCCTTCGGGTCCGTTGTGGCGGTGGAGTTCTTCACCGGCTACGTGGTGGAGAAGTCCCTGTCGGTCGACAACCTGTTCGTGTTCATGCTGCTGCTGTCGGCCTTCGCGGTCCCCGCCGTGCTGGCCCAGCGCGTCCTGCTGTACGGCATCATCGGAGCCCTGGTGCTGCGCGCGATCTTCATAGCGCTGGGGGCGGCCGTCCTGCGGAGCGGCACCTGGGCGTTCCTGCTGTTCGGCGGGATATTGATCGTCACCGCCTGGAAGATCCTCAGGGACGCGCTGAGCGGGCAGGAGCAGAAGGTCGACATCTCCTCCATGCGCTCGATCCGGCTGCTGCGGCGCTTCATGCCGGTCACCGACGACTACCGCGGCTCTCACCTGGTTGTCCGCGAGAACGGCCGCCGCGCTCTGACCCCGCTGGCACTGGCCATCGTGGCCGTCTTCGCCACCGACATCGTCTTCGCCGTCGACTCGGTGCCCGCGGTGTACGGCGTGACCGAGGATCCCTTCCTCGTCTTCGCCACCAACGCCTTCGCCCTGCTGGGCCTGCGGGCGCTCTACTTCGTGCTCCTGGGCGTCCTGACGAAACTGCGGCACCTGAACCACGGGCTCAGCGTCATCCTGGCCTTCATCGGGATCAAGCTCGTCCTGCACTGGGCGCACGGCACCTGGACGTGGGTCCCGGAGATTCCCACCCCGGTCTCGCTGGGGGTCATCGTCGCCGTTCTGATCACCATCACGATCACGAGTGTGTACGCCAACCGTCGTGACGCGAAGTCCGCCTCCTCACCCGCCGAACGCGAGCCTCGCTCGCGGCCGACGGGCTAGCGTTTCGTGCCGGGGGCCGGTACCAGTGGTCGCGGCAGCGATGCCGAAACTTCCCCCGCATACGCCTATGAGCTGCTGAGCCGCGCCGGGGCTACCGTTCGGCGGCGGGCAGCGTCGGGCGGTCCGCAGGGGAGAGGCTGACGACGAACACGCGGGGGACTTCCCCGCCGCGTGGCGGCCGGTGACCACGATCCAGGCCGCGGTTCCCGATACGGACCACTCGATCAACGACTTCCGCCGGCATCGACCCCCATGACGGTCTGCGGGTACAGCACGCTCGGATCCGCGGACAGGGCCGCCTTGACCTGGACGGTGTTCTCATCGGCAAGGATCTCGATCCTGCCGGCCTCGAGCCCGTCCAGCGCGGTGCGCACGACGTCGGCGGGGTCGTTCTTCTCCACCTCGAAGCCCGCCATCATGTCGGTGTCGGTGCTGCCCAGATGCAGGCCCGTGACCATGGTCCCCTGACGTGCGAGTTCCAGGCGGATGCCGTTGGTCAGGCTCCACTGGGCCGCCTTCGCCGCACTGTAGGCGTTGGCCCCCTCGTAAGACATCCACGACAACAGTGACATGACATTCAAGATCGACCCGCCGCCGTTGCGGGCCAGCACGGGGGCGAACGCCCGGACCACGTTGAGCGTGCCGAAGTAGTGCGTCTCCATCTCCAACCGGACCTTCTCCAGCTCTCCGGTGACGAGGTTCTGATAGGTGGCGATGCCGGCATTGTTGATCAACAATGTGACGTCGCCCGCGGCGGCCGCCACGGCGGCGACCGACGCCGGGTCGGTGATGTCGAGCCGGAGCACCTGCACGCCGGGAATGTCGACGAGCTCGGGTGTGCGCGCGGTCGCGTAGACCTTCGCCGCACCCCGCTGCAGCAGCTGCCGCGCGAAGTGCCGGCCGATGCCACGGTTGGCGCCGGTGACGAGCGCGACGGAATCGGCGATCTTCATGGTTGCCTCCTGGTGGGCCTGAGCCGTTCTTGTTCAGGTCGTTCACGGGCTACGCTAAAACCTGACGCTGACGTCAGAGGCAAGTGTTATGACCGAGGTCGCGAGGAGGGTGTCCATGCGTATCGGCGAACTGGCCGCCAAGGCGGGCGTGAGCGTGCGGGCCCTGCGCTACTACGAAGAACACGATCTGCTGGCCTCGGTGCGCACCCCCAGCGGGCAGCGGCACTACCCGCGCAGCGCGCTCGGCCGCGTCCAGCTGATCCAGCAGTTGTACGCCGCGGGGCTGCCGAGCAAGACGATCGTGGAACTGCTGCCGTGCATCGAGACCGGCGAGGTGACACCCGAACTGCTCGACCGGCTGTCGGCCGAACGGGACCGCATCGAAGAGCGGATCGGCAGCCTGGTGGACACCCGTGACCGGCTTGAGCACCTCATCACCACAGCCACCAGCGCCAAGAACGCGGGCCACCGCTGCCCCGGATGGGTGTGCCCTCCATCTCCCTGAGGCGCCCCGTGCGGCTTCACGGGACACCTGACACCGTTTCGTCGAGGAGGCCGGGCACGCGAGTGGCGACCGATGACGTCTGCGACGGTGATCGTGTCGTCGTGGGTGTTCCGGTGGGTGATCAGGCCTGGGGCGCGTCCCGCGTCCCGGGTTGGGGGGTGTCGGTGTGGGGTGGGCTGGTTTCGGGTTGTGGGGGTGGGTCGCTGAGCTGGTCGCGG
>NZ_JBRIQO010000060.1:0-19467 GCF_052983175.1 Streptosporangium sp. G12
CCGCGACCAGCTCAGCGACCCACCCCCACAACCCGAAACCAGCCCACCCCACACCGACACCCCCCAACCCGGGACGCAGGACGCGCCCCAGGCCTGATCACCCACCGGAACACCCACGACGACACGATCACCGTCGCAGACGTCGTACGACCTCCTCAGCCCTCAGGGCGTAGGCGACGGCGGCGCGACCGCTCGCCTCCGGCGCCGGCGATGCCGGTGGGCCATCCCCGCGGGTCATCCGGTGCGGCGGGAGCGGGCCAGCACCAGCCCGCCGAGGGCCATGCCGATCAACCCCACCACCACGGCCACGACCCCTCCGACTATCCCGTAACCGGTGCCGGGGCCACCCTCGGCGGCGGCCACGACCATCCCGCCGACGACCACGCCGACCAGCCCCGCCGCCAGGGCCACGAAGGCTCCCCTTCTCCCGGAGCCGGAGCCGATCCGACCGGTGGAGCGGGCCAGCGCCAGCCCGCCGACGACCACGCCGGCCAGCCCCACCCCCGCGCCCACCAGGGACCAGAGTCGCCCGGCGGTCATGGTGTAGGCACCGACGGGGTCCAGCTGGACCGAGGCGTGCGCGACCGCCGGTACGGCGAGCCGGAAACCTCCGATCAGGGTGGCTCCGGCCACGGCAAGCACACGTCGGACTGACATGAGGTGCTCCTTTTCTCCTACGACTGGCTGCTACGACTCGATATCGCCTGATCATGTCCGCCGGACCCGCCGCCGGTCGTCCGGCGGACGCGGACACTTCGCGCTGCCGCCGGTGCCGCAGCCTGCTGCCGCGGACGCCGCAGGGGCCGCGAGACTACCGCGGGCGCGGTAGCCTGCCGCTCATCCGCGCGCGGGAGTCGCCCGCGCGGACATCCGGCTAAGGTGCGCGCATGAGTACAGGACGGTCCGGTGTCCGGGCCGATGTCCAGGACTGGGCGATCGCCGTCGGCGTGGCGGCGACGCTGCTGGTCACCGGGTTGTCCGGGCGGCACTCCGCCACGGATCTCGCCCTGCTCGGCTACGCGCTGCTGGCGGCCGGCGGCCTGGTGCTGGCCGCGCGCCGCCGGGCCCCGGTTCCCGTCCTGGCCGTCACCGGGCTGTGCGCGGTGGGTTACCAGGCCGCCGGTTTCGACGTGCCCGCCGTCGCGTACCTGTTCGCGGTGTACGCCGCCGTACGGGCGGGACACCGCACCGTCACGGTGGTGGCGAGCGTGATCGTGCTGGCCGCGCTCCCCTTCGCGGCCCTGGTCTCGGGCTCGCACGACCTGGGCGAGGCGCTCGCGCAGGCCCGAGGCGCCCTCGAGCTGGCCTGGCTCGTCGCGGCCGGCGCCGCGGGTGAGGCGCTGCGGCAGGCCGAGCGGCGGGCGGACGAGGCCGAGCGCACCCGGGAGGAGACCGCGCGGCACCGCGCCGACGAGGAGCGGCTGCACATCGCGCGGGAGCTGCACGATTCGCTCACCCACCAGATCTCGATCATCAAGGTCCAGGCCGAGGTCGCCGTCCACGTGGCCCGCAGGCGTGGCGAGCAGGTGCCGGAGGCCCTGCTCGCGATCCAGGAGGCCGGACGTGAGGCGACCAGGGAGCTGCGCGCGACCCTGCAGGCGCTGCGCGACGACGACACGACCCCGCCGCGCGGGCTCGACCACATCCCGGAGCTGCTGGAAAGGGCCCGCACCATCGGCCTGGACGCGACGCTGACGGTCGAAGGGCAACGGCACGACGTGCCGGCCGCGGTGAGCCGGACCGTCTACCGGATCGTTCAGGAGTCGCTCACCAACATCTCCCGGCATGCCGCCGCCGCCACCGCGTCGGTCCGGATCGACTACCGTCCCGACACCCTCGCGATCCGCGTCGACGACGACGGCAGGGCCACGCCGGACACCGTCCCGGTGCCCGGCGTCGGGCTGCTCGGGATGCGCGAGCGCGTCACCGCCCTCGGCGGGCGTCTGCGGGCGGCACCGCGCGGCGAGGGCGGCTTCACCGTCCAGGCCGAACTTCCCGTGGACCGGATGTCATGATCCGTGTCCTGCTGGTCGACGACCAGCCGCTCATCCGCAGCGGATTCCGCGCGCTCCTCGACCTCGAGGACGACATCGAGGTGGTGGCCGAGGCCGGCGACGGGTTGGAGGGCCTGGCCCTGGCCAGGGAACACCTGCCCGACATCGCTCTCATCGACATCCAGATGCCGGTCGTCGACGGCATCGAGGCGACCCGGCGTATCGCCGCCGACCCGGCCCTGGCCGGGGTGCACGTCGTCATCCTGACCAACTACGGCCTCGACGAACACGTCTTCAACGCGCTGCGCGCCGGCGCGGCCGGATTCCTCGTCAAGGACATCGTGCCCGAGGACTTCCTGCACGCCGTACGCGTCGCCGCGCGCGGCGACGCCCTGCTCGCCCCGTCGATCACCCGCAGGCTCATCAACAGGTACGTCGCCCAGCCGCTCGACGGCGGCACCGGCACCGGGCTGAAAGAACTGACCAACCGCGAGCGCGAGGCCGTCGCCCTGGTCGCGCGGGGCCTGTCCAACGACCAGATCGCGGACCGCATGGTGATCAGCCCGCTGACCGCGAAAACCCACGTCAACCGGGCCATGACCAAGCTCCACGCCCGCGACCGCGCCCAGCTCGTGGTCCTCGCCTACGAGTCCGGCCTGGTGGTCCCGCGCGGCTCCTGACGTCCTCCGACGCCGGGACCGGGCACCCGACGTGCGAACGACGCCAGGGCCGGGCACCCCGGCGTGCGGACGCGCGCGAACGCCGTGCCCGGGCCGTCAGGCGGCGTCCGGGCGCCTGCGCTCCCACCAGAGCGCGGCCCCGGTGACCACCGCGCCGACCCCCTCCCAGACGCCGACGCCGATGAACCGTGCGGGGGCGGCGCCGGTCACCACCAGGAGGGTGAAGACCGTGAACGTCAGCAGGCGGAACGGCACCGTCCACAGGAAGAAGGGCCGGTAGTCGGCAGCGGCGGCCAGGAGGTAGTAGACGCCCATGTTCACCGCGGCCATCGAGGAGGCGGCGAGGTACACCTTCGTGTAGTCGCCGGGGTCACGCGTCTGCGGCACCTCGAAGCCGAGGAGGGCGAGCATGGTGTCCGGCGACACCAGGCCGACGATGCCGAGTGCCACGGCGAGAAGGCCGAAGACGGCCATCGTCCAGCCGGAGAGGGAACGAGGGGGTCGCATGGCGGATCCTCCGGATACCAGGTCATCGATCGTGGGGGGTGGCCTTCCAGCGATCTTAGGATCACCACGGGTGCCGGCCGGAGCCGGTGATCGGATGAGAGGAATCCGGTCTCGCGGCCGGAACGGCGATGGACGCGCGGACCGGCTCTCAGCAGCGGCGGGTTCGCTCTCAGCGGCGGCGGGTCCGCGGCGGGCTCGGCCGCTCGGGGGGCAGGACCTCGACGGAGGTCTTGCGGAGGTGGTCGTAGACCAGCGAGGTGCGTACGTCGGCGATGTTGCGGTGCCTGGAGACGTGGTCGAGGACGAAGTCGCGCAGGTGGCCGGTGTCGCGTACGGCCACCTGGATGATGAAGTCGTCGCCGCCGGACACCACGAAGACCGCGAGGGTCTCGGGAAGCGCGGCGACGTGGTCGCGGAAGCCCTCGACCGCCTCCCTGATCTTCGGGTGCAGCCGGACGTTGATGAGCGCCTGGACCGGGCGGCCGATGGCGGCGAGGTTGACCTCGGCGTGGAAGCCCTCGATCACCTCCCTGCTCCGCAGGGAGCGCACCCGCTCCAGGCAGGTCGAGGGCGCGATGCCGAGCCGCTCGGCCAGCTCGCGGTTGGTCTGGCGGCCGTCGCGCTGGAGCTCGGCGAGGATGGCCGTGTCAAGTTCGTCCACGCACACATCTTCCCAGAGATTTCCGAACTTTCTTCGGAAGTCATGAGATCGAGTTGTGATTCCTGCACTTCGAATGCGAACGTCCTCTCAGAAATTCGGAGAGAGGGAGACGGATGACCATATCGGCCGACTGGATCGGCACCCTGGACCGCCGGACCGACCTGCCCACCCGGCGGCTTCCGGTGAAATGGGTGATCGTGATCGACCATGATCTGCCCCGTGGCCTGCAGGCCAACGCCGCCGCCTGCCTGGCCGCGTCCGTGGGCAACGCGGTGCCCGCGATCCTGGGATCGGCGGGCACCGACGCCTCGGGCCACACCCACGCCGGGCTGCCCTGGACCGGGTGCACGGTGCTGGCCGCGCCCGCCGACGTCGTCCGCCGGATCAGGAACGAGGCTGCGGAGGAGGCGGAGCTGGTCGTCGCCGACATGGCGGCCATCGCGCAGCGGACCAACGTCTACGACGAGTATCTGGCCGGGCTGGCCCGCGCCGGCGGCGAGGATCTCTCGTACTACGCGGTGAGCCTGCTGGGCCCGCGCCAGGCCGTGGAGCGCCTCACGGGCAAGCTCCCGCTGCTGCGCTGACACGGCGGGGAGGCGGTCAGATGACGGGAAGCCTCGGCACGCTGTCGATCAGGCGGCGGGTGTAGGGGTGGCTCGGAGAGCCGAGCACGGTGGCGGTGTCGCCCTGCTCCACGATCCGGCCGCGTTCGAGGACCGCCGTGTGGTCGCAGAGCATCGCGACCACGGCGAGGTCGTGGGAGACCATCACGACGGTCAGCCCGTGGCTCTCGCGCAGCTCGGCCAGCAGGTCGATGACGCGTACGCGCGTGGAGACGTCCAGCGCGCTGACGGGCTCGTCGGCGAGCAGGACCCGGGGCTCGCACACGATCGCGCGCGCGATGGCGACCCGCTGGCGCTGCCCGCCGGAGAACTCGTGCGGGTAGCGGCGCGCGGCGTCGGCCGGCAGCCCGACGGCTTCGAGCGCGGCGGCGACGCGGAGGTCCGCGGCCGAGGCGTTCCACCGCGCCGCCGGCACCAGGCCGAGCGAGCGGAGCGGTTCGGCGACGATCCTGCCCACCCGCTGCCGCGGGTCGAGCGAGGAGTACGGGTCCTGGAACACGGTCTGCACGCTGCGGCGGAACGCGCGCATCCGCCCGCGGTCGCGCGGCGAGAGCGGCGTCCCGTCGAAGAGGATCCGCCCGGCGGTGGGCACGGCCAGGCCGAGCAGCAGGCGCAGCAGCGTCGTCTTGCCCGCCCCCGACTCCCCGACCAGGGCCGTGCTGCGCCCCGGCAGCACCTGGAAGGAGACGTCGGAGAGCACGGGGGCCGCCGCCCCGCGGTAGGCGAAGCCCACCTGGCGCGCCTCCAGGACGGGCTGGACCCCCCTGTCCCGGACGGTCCCGGCCGGTCCCGCGGTGTCCGGGACGGGCTCGCTCGTCGCGTCAGGAGCGGGTGGGACGGGCACAGTGGGCACTGCGGGCTCGGCGGGCTCGGCGGGCTGGTCCGGGGTGGGCCGGGTCAACGGTTCGTCCAATCCAGTGCGCTGTCGAGGTGCCGGGCGCCCGCCACCAGTGACCGGGTGTACGGGTGGCGCGGCGCGTCCACGATCTCCCTGACGGTTCCCGACTCGACGGCCTCGCCGTCCTTGAGGACGAGGACGCGGTCGGTGATCCCGGAGACGACCGCGAGGTCGTGGCCGATGAACAGCAGGGCCATGCCCCGGGCGGCGACCAGGCCACCGAGCAGGGCGAGCACCTCCGCCTGCACCGTCACGTCGAGGGCCGTGGTCGGCTCGTCGGCGATGAGCAGCGCGGGCTCGCAGGCCAGGGCCATCGCGATGGCGACGCGCTGGCGCTGGCCGCCGGAGATCTGGTGCGGGTACGCCCGCGCGACCCGGTCGGGTTCGGCGATCCGGGCCTCCTGGAGCGCGGCGGCCACGGCGGCGCGCAGGGCGGCGCCACGCAGTCCCCGCCTGCGCCTGATGGGCTCGGCGAGCTGGCGGCCGACCCTCATGAGCGGGTCGAGTGCCGTCAGCGGCTCCTGGAAGACGACCGACACCGCCCGGCCGCGCAGCCCCTTCAGGCGCCGCTCGGGTGCTCCGACGATCTCGGACGGACCCGTTCCCCGCGGGTCCAGCACGACGCTGCCGGACGCGGTCATGCCGGACGGCAGCAGGCCCGTCACCGCGAGGGCGGTCAGCGACTTGCCGGACCCGGACTCGCCGATCAGGCCGAGCCGCTCGCCAGGGCCGATCGTGAAGGACAGGCCTTTGACGAGGTCGCGCCCGTCGGCGGAGCGCACGCGCAGTCCCGTGACGTCGAGCAGGGTCATCGCGTCCTCCGCCGGGTCGGGTCGGCCACGTCCCTGAGGCCGTCCGCGATCAGGTTCACCCCGATGACGAGCACGACCAGCAGGACGCCGGGGGCGACGGCGCCGAGCGGCGCGGTGAGCACGGTCGCCTGGGCCTCCTGCAGCATGCGCCCCCAGGAGGCGTTCGGCGGGGGCGGGCCGAGCCCCAGGTAGGACAGGGACGCCTCGGCCAGCACGGCGAGCCCGAGCTGGAGCGCGAGGTTGACCAGCAGCGTCGGCCAGATGTTCGGCAGGACGTGCTCGGTCACCACGCGCGGCCAGGAGGTTCCGGAGGTGCGCGAGGCCGTGACGAAGTCCTGGGCCAGCACCCGCTTGACGAGCACCCGGGTCAGCCTCGCCACGATCGCGGACATGCCCAGCCCGATCGCCAGGATCGCCGAGCCGAGCGACGCCGAGCGCACCGCGACGACGAGCATGGCCAGGAGCAGGGTGGGGAAGGCGATGAGGATGTCGAGCAGCACCGAGACCGTGTCGTCGAGCCACCGGGTGGCGAACCCGGCCGCGAGACCGGCGAGCAGGCCGAGGACGCCGCCGAGCAGGACCGACCCGGCCCCGACCGTCAGCGCGATCCGTGCGCCGATCATCAACTGGGTGAGCAGGTCCCGGCCCAGCTTGTCGGTGCCCAGCGGGTGGGCGGCTCCCGGGGGCATGAGCCGGTCTCCCGAGGTGTCGTCCGGGGCGTACGGGAGCCACAGGAGGGAGACGACGGCGACGGCGACGACCAGGCCGGCGAGCACGCATCCGATCACGAGCGTCGTGGATCGCCGCGACCGGGGACGCGCACCCGGTACGGGGGCCTTCGACGGGGAGGCCACGGCGTTCATCGCGGGCCTCCGGAGACGGTGCCGCGCAGCCGGGGGTCGATGAGCCGCTGGGCGAGGTCGGCGGCGAAACCGATCAGCAGGACCGCGAAGGTGCTGACGAACAGGATGCCCTGGATCACCGGGTAGTCGTGCTGGGCGATCCCCTTGACCAGCATGCCGCCGAGACCGGGGAGGGCGAACACGCTCTCGACGACGACGGCCCCGAGGAAGGTCGTGGCGAGCTCGATCCCGAGGATGGAGACGACGGGCACGGCCGCGTTGCGCAGGCCGTGCCGCCACATCGCCCCGGTGAAGGAGGAGCCGAGCGCCCGGAAGGTCCGCAGGTGGTCGCTGCCGAGCACGTCCAGGGTGGCGGAGCGGACGTAGCGGACGAGCGAGGCCGACATGACGAGGGCGATCGTGACGACGGGCAGCGCCAGCGAGGTGAGGGCCGCGACCGGGTCGGCCCAGTCGTCCCTCGGGAAGCCGCCGGCCGGGAACACCCTCAGCCGGAGCGAGAACACCGTGATCAGCAGCATCCCCACCCAGAAGGCCGGGACCGCGATGCCCAGCTGGGACAGCCCGCCGAGCAGGGACCCGTACCAGGTGCCCGCGCGGTGGGCGGCGACGAAGCCGACCGGTACGGCGACGGCGACGGCGAGCAGGAAGGACAGCAGGGTCAGCGGGACGGTGACGACCAGGCGGGAGGCGATCTCCGGGCCGACCGGGAGGGTGCTGACGAACGACTCGCCCAGGTCGAGGGTGGCGAGCCGGCCGAGCCAGGTGGCGAACTGCTCGGGCAGCGGGCGGTCGGAGCCGATCTGGTGGCGGGCGGCCTCGATCTGCTCGGGGGTGGCCCCGACCGACAGCAGTGCGTTGGCCGGATCGCCTGGCAGCAGGCGCAGCAGCAGGAACAGCACGACGCAGGCCAGCAGGAGCGAGACGACGAGGAACGCCGCCCGCCGCAGCAGGTAAGTGATCATAGGGAACCGGGCAGCGGATGAGTGGTCATGAGAGAGGACCCCGTGCCGGCGGGCACGTGCGCCGGAGCCCGGCCGGCCGCGCGGGGCGGCGGGCCGGGCCTGCGGGGTGCGGTGCCGGACATCAGCCCTTCTTGATGCCGTAGGCGTGGAACTGCGAGTTGAGGCCGTTGACCGGGTAGCCCGACAGCGACGACGAGGCCACCACGATCTGCGGGTAGAGGTAGAGCCAGTCGCTGGCGGCGTCCTCGGCGATCAGCCGGTTGGCCCGCTTGAGCAGCTCGGCCTGCTTCTCGGCGGTCTCGGCCCGCTCCGCCTCGTTGACCAGCCTGGTCACCTCGGGGTTGTCGTAGCCCCAGTAGAAGTCGGGGTCGCCGTACCAGACGACGTCGCGGTCGTTGACGTGCTCCTGCAGCGTGGCGGTGAAGTCGCGGTTCTTGAACACCTTGGTGTACCACTCGTCGGCGGTGATGACGTTGATCGTCACGTTGACGCCGATCTTGGCCAGCTCGCCCTTGACGAACGTGGCAGCGGTGGGGTGCGGGTCGTAGTTCGGGGTGTCCAGCGTGAAGTCGAAGCCGTTCGGGAAACCCGCCTCGGCGAGCTGCTTTTTGGCCAGTTCCACGTCGTAGGGATCGAGCGAGGTGAGGTCCTCGTACCACGGGTCGGTGGGCGGGACCATCGAGCCGATCGGCGTCCCGTAGCCGCCCCAGACGGAGTCGAGCAGCTTGCGGTCGTCGATGGCGGAGCCGACGGCCTTGCGGACGAGCTCGTCGTCGAACGGCTTGGCCCTGTCGTTGAAGGCCAGCAGGAGCTTGGTCGTCGACCGGCCGTCGTTGACCTTGTAGTTCGGGTTGTTCTTGAACTGCTCCAGCGCGTCCGGGCTCTGCTCGCCGGTCACGATGTCGACGGCGTCGGTCAGCAGCGCGTTGTTGAGCGCGGTCGCCGAGGTGAAGTAGTGGAACACCACGCCCTTGTTCGTCGGGGCGGTGCCCCAGTAGCCGTCGAACGGCGTCAGGCTCAGCGTGGAGCCGCGCTTCCACTCACCGAGCCGGTACGGGCCTGTGCCGTCCTCGGACGTGGCCAGGTCCTTCGCCGCGTCGTTGACGATCCAGACGTAGCTGAGGTTGTAGACGAACGAGATCGACCTGTCCTTCAGCTTCACGACGACCGTGCCGTCGTCGGGGGTCTCGATGCTCTTGACGACGGCGAAGGCGCTCTTGCGGGCCGACTGCGACTTCTTCGCGGTGACCTGCTCGATGCTGTGCTTCACGTCGGCGGAGGTGAGGGGATCGCCCGAGTGGAACGTGACGCCGTCACGCAGGGTGAAGGTGTAGGTGAGACCGTCGGCGCTGACCTTCTGGCTCTCGGCGAGCAGGTTCTCGACCTTGCCCTCGTCGGTGAGCCTGAACAGGCCCTCGTAGACGTTGCCGTTGAACGCCTCGGTCACGCCCTGCCCGCCGCCGCCGGTGTTGTCGAGGTTCTGCGGCTCGTAGAGCGAGCCGACCTCGATCGTCGCGGCCGGGTCGAAGGCGGCCGCCGATCCCCCGGGCGCGGCGCTCCCCCCGGAGCCGGAGCCCGAACCGGAGTCCGGGCCGGTGCCCGAGCCGCAGCCGGCGAGGGCCAGCGCGGCCGCGATCACGGCTCCGATGAACGGCGTCGTCTTCCTTTTCACTGTCTCTCCTGATGGCCGTCCGCGCCACCGGGCCGCACGGGAGGCGCGGGCATGATCGGCGATGCTCGCGGGGGCCGTTGCGGGCGTGGTTTCGGACGGTTCACTTCGTCGCGGTCGGCGAGGGCACGCCGGAGGGGTTTCCTGCGGTACGCCGCGGGCGACAGGCTGGGAACACGTCGTCAGCGGCTTCTCGTCTAACCCTACAGAAATAGTAGGCTTTATTCAATTTCGGACAAAAATCCGCTTTACGGACACCCCTACCGGCCAAGCGGCCCGGGGAGCAGGTCAACGGCACCAAGGTGAGGAAGCCGAGGCCCGCCCCCAGGAGACACGTATCCGGAAGGCACCGCTCCGACACTCCGGTCGCACTTAGTGATCTTTGATGCGTTGTCACCGGTAGCGGGCTCGCCGAGCACGTGCCTGGTGGCGTAGTCGCCACGCGGACCGGTGCTCGCCTTCACCCCGGGCGAGTGGAGCGCTTTCCTCACCGCAGTGAAGTCGGGCCACTTCGGCTGACCGGTAAGACCGCTCTCGACAGCTCGGTCCGGAGCACCTGGCCAGAACTCCGCCCTTGGTCGAGGATCGCACCCCTCGATCGTTTTCAGCGGTCGGGCATGCGTACGGCTTCCCAACAGCGGAAACCAGTACATCCGCAAACTCGCCTCAATGTAGTACATAAGTAGTACCATGGAACGCATGGAAGCCACAGCCCGCGAGTTCAACCAGCAGTCCGCCCGGATCCTCGCCGCCGCCGAGCGCGGAGAGACGGTCGCGGTCACCAAGAACGGTCGCCACATCGCCACCCTGGTGCCCGCCCACCAGGCCGAGCCGCCGTTCTCTTTCCCCACCGACCCCATGGGCGACGACGATCTCCCCCTGTTCGACGGACCCGCCGATCTGTCAGCGCAGACTGATGCACTCCTGGCCGAGGGCTTCGGCCGGTGAGCGTGCCCGTGGCCATCGCTGACACCTCCGCTCTGCTGGCGACCTTCAACCGTCAGGACGCGGAACATGATGCGTGCGTCAAAGCCCGCGCCCAGGTGGGCCACCTGGTCATCTCTCCGCTTGTCCTGGCCGAGCTCGACTACCTGATCACAAGCAGAATCGGCCAGCACGCCGCCTTCGCGGTCCTCGACCACATCATGGGCAGAATCGATGTGAAACGGTATGAGGTACCCGAGGTGTCACCGCACCTGCGCACCGCCGGCGCGCTCATGAACCGCTACCGGACGATGAACATCAGCCTGACCGACGCGATGAACGCGGCTCTGGCGGCCGAGTTCCGGACCGACGCCGTCTTCACCCTGGATCGTGAACACTTCCGTACGATCCGCCCGCTCACCGGCCACGAGTGCTTCCGGCTCCTGCCCGACGACATCTGACGGGACAGACGTCATCGATCAGGTCAGCCCGAAACACGGTTACCTGCGGCGAAGCTCGTACTCACCCGGTTTCTGTGTCGAGAAATTCAGCCCCCACGCGGCATACCTCGAGGTGGGTGCGGGGGCGCGCAGACCCGTGAGCCGGATCGCCAGCAGGTTCTCCCGGGTCGAGCCGCGACGACGAGCCCGGGCCATGCCGCTCGGGCTGCCGGCGGAGCTGCCGCGCAGGAATGACAGGCAGGGGCGGTGCTGGTGTCTGGGCGGCGATGGCTCGATGACCGCCGACGACTCGTCGCCGGCCTCCCAGGCTTCAGCCGCGCCAAGTGGCCCGCCCCTCCCGCTGTCGTCACGGCGAGAGATCATTTCGTTGAGCGCCGTAAGAGACGCCTCTCCGGGAGGCGCGGTTCACAGGGGCAGGACGCCGCCGGGCTTGAGGGCCTTCATGGCGATCTGCGAGGTGAGCTTGTCGAGACCGGGCAGGCGGCCGAGCCTCTCCAGGCAGAGCTGGCTGTAGGCGTCCATGTCGGGCACCGCCACCCGCAGCACGTAGTCGGGGCGGCCGAACATGCGCAGGCACTCCACCACGTCGTCGATCTCCATGACGGCGGCCTCGAAGGCGGTGACCGTCTCGGCGTCCTGGCCCTCCAGCTCGACGTAGGCGACGACCTGGAAGCCCCGCCCCACGGCCGTCGGGTCGATCACGGCGCGGTAGCCGGTGATCACTCCGGTCTCCTCCAGGTTGCGGACCCGGCGCAGGCACGGCGAGGGGGTCAGCCGCACCCGCTCGGCCAGCTCCAGGTTGCTCAGTCGCCCCTCCACCTGCAGGAGACCGAGAATTGCGCGATCCGTCACATCCATGACATCGGATGCTAACGAGACGGGCCAACCTTGGAAAGTTTGACATCGAGTTTTGTTCTACCTGGCATAACCTTGCGGCAACGCAGGAGCGCCGACGACGGGACCAAACATGACGATCTTCGCAGACGCCCGGGAGATCTCCCCCGACGACCGCTACCTGCTCGACGAGGGCCAGGTCTTCATGACCGGAACCCAGGCCCTGGTCAGGGTGATCATCGACCAGATGCGCGCCGACGGGGCGGCGGGTCTCCGTACCGGCACGATGGTGTCCGGCTACCCCGGCTCCCCGCTCGGCGGCTTCGACCAGGAGCTGGCCCGCTCCCGCCGCCACACCGAGCCGCTCGGCGTGGTGCACCGCCCCGGGCAGAACGAGGAACTCGGCGCCACCGCGGTCTGGGGCAGCCAGCTCGTGCCCGCGCTCCCCCGCCCGCGCACCTCCGGCGTGCTGGGCGTCTGGTACGGCAAGGCACCCGGCGTCGACCGCGCGGCCGACGCGTTCCGGCACGGCAACTTCGTCGGCGCCCACCCCGAGGGCGGCCTGATCGCGCTCTGCGGCGACGACCCGACCTGCAAGTCCTCCACCCTCCCCTCGGCGACCGAGGGCACACTCGCCACGCTGGGCATGCCGGTCGTCCATCCCGGCAGTGTCCAGGAGCTGCTCGACCTGGGACGCCACGCGATCGCGGCGTCCCGGGCCAGCGGCCTGTGGGTCGCGGTGAAGGCCGTCTCCAACGTCGTGGACGGCACCGGCACCGTGGACGTCGGGCATGACCGGGTCGTCCCGGTCATGCCCGTCGTCGAGTACCAGGGCAGGCCGTACCGGCACGTGCCCGACGCCACCCTGCTCACCCCGTGGTCGCTGGAGATGGAGCGCACGCTCGTCGGCCCGCGCCTCGACCTGGCCCGCGCCTACGCCCGCGAGAACGGGCTCAACCGCGTCACCGCCGACCCCCGCGACGCCTGGCTGGGCGTCGTCGCCTCAGGGACCGCCTACTACGACGTCCGCGAGGGCTTCCGCAAGCTCGGTGTCACGCCGGAACAGGCCGGTGTCCGCCTCCTGAAGATCGGCATGCTCTGGCCGCTGGACCCGGAGATCGTCCGGACCTTCGCCCGGGGGCTGTCGGAGATCCTCGTCGTGGAGGAGAAGGCCCCGCTGCTGGAGACCTCGGTCAAGGACATCCTGTACGGGACCGCCGACGCCCCCCGCGTGCTGGGCAAGCTCGACGAGAACGGCGCGCGGCTCATCCCCCGGCACGGCGCCGTCGACGCCGACCTGGCCGCCAAGGCCATCGCCTTCCGGCTGCGCCGCCGGGGCCTGACCGACCTCGGCGAGCAGGTGGCGAAGGGGCTCTCCGTCATCTCGCGCCCGGCGCCGCTGACGCTGCTCACCCCCAAGCGCACCCCCTTCTTCTGCTCGGGCTGCCCGCACAACCGTTCCACCGCCGTCCCCGACGGCGCACCCGTCGGCGCCGGGATCGGCTGCCACACCATGGTGGTGCTCAACCGCGAGGGCAAGGGCACGCTCACCGGCCTGACCCAGATGGGCGGCGAGGGCGCGCAGTGGATCGGCCAGGCGCCGTTCACCGACACCCCGCACATCTTCCAGAACCTGGGCGACGGCACCTTCCACCACAGCGGCTCGCTCGCGGTCAGGGCCGCGGTCGGCGCGGGCGTCAACATCACCTACAAGCTGCTCTACAACAGCGCGGTCGCGATGACGGGCGGGCAGACGATCACCCCGGCCCTGTCGGTGCCCGACCTGACCCGCTGGCTGGAGACCGAGGGGGTGCGCAGGATCGTCGTCACCACCGACGAGCCCGAGCGCTACCGGGGTGTCAGGCTGGCGGGCATCGCCGAGGTGCGCGACCGGACGGCGCTGGAGGACGCCCAGCGCGAGCTGGCCGCGGTCCCCGGCGTGACGGTGCTCATCCACGACCAGCAGTGCGCGGCCGAGAAGCGGCGGCTGCGCAAGAAGGGCGACCTGCCCGACCCCGCCAGGCGGGTGGCGATCAACCAGCGGGTCTGCGAGGGCTGCGGCGACTGCGGTCAGAAGTCCGAGTGCCTGTCCGTGCTGCCGGTGGAGACCGAGTTCGGCCGCAAGACCGAGATCCACCAGTCGTCCTGCAACAAGGACTACTCGTGCGTGGAGGGCGACTGCCCGTCCTTCCTGACCGTCCTGCCCGCGAAGGGGAAGGCCGCCGCGAAGAGGCGCGCCGCGGTGCCCGCGCCGCCGGAGATGCCCCTGCCCGAGGCGCGCACCGGGGAGACCTCGATCAGGCTGGTCGGCATCGGCGGCACCGGCGTGGTGTCGGTCGCGCAGATCCTCGGCACCGCCGCGATGCTCGACGGCAGGCGGTCGCGAGGGCTCGACCAGACCGGCCTGGCCCAGAAGGGCGGCACGGTCGTCTCCGACATCCTCATCTTCGACGGTGACGGCGACCGCTCGGCGCGGGGCGGCGCGGCCAGCGTGGACGCCTACCTGGCGCTGGACCTGATCGGCGCCACCGATCCCGCCCACCTGGCCGCCGCCGACCGCGACCGTACCGTGGCGGTGGTCTCCACCAGCCTGGTGCCGACCGGTTCGATGGTGCTCGACCCGTCCACCCACCTGACCGACACGGGCTCGCCGATCGGCGCGCTGGAGTCGCGGACCCGGCGCGAGCTGAACGTCTACCTCGACGCCGAGGAGATGGCCCAGGCGCTGTTCGGCGACCACATGCCGGCCAACACGATCATCGTCGGGGCCGCCTGGCAGCGCGGGCTCATCCCGCTCGGCCTGGAGTCGATCGAGCGGGCCATCCGCGCGGGCGGCGGCCGGGCCGCCGAGCGGACCGTCGCCGCCTTCCACTGGGGCCGCGCGGTGGTCGCCGCCCCCGAGGCCGTGGCGGCGGCGACCCGCCCCGCCGCCCCGGTCGCGCCACCGCCCGGCCCGGAGACGGTACGCCTGGTCGACGCGGTCGCCGAGCCCGGCACCGAGCTGCACCGGATCCTCACGGTCCGGGTGCCCGACCTCGTCGCGTACCAGAACGCGCGCTACGCCGCCCGGTACGCCGACGCGGTCCGCGCGGTCCTCGCCAGGGAGCGGGAGGTCTCCCCCGGGAGCACCGCCGTCACCGAGGCCTACGCCCGGCAGTTGCACCGGCTGATGGCCTACAAGGACGAGTACGAGGTGGCGCGCCTGCACCTCGACCCGGCCGAGCGGGCGCGGATCGCCGCCGAGTTCGGCCCCGGCGCGCGGGTCTCCTACAACCTGCACCCGCCGTTCCTGCGCGCCCTGGGCATGAGGCGCAAGCTCCGCCTCGGCGCCTGGTTCGACCCGGCCTTCCGCCTGCTGTACGGCATGCGCGCGCTGCGCGGCACCCGGCTGGACCCGTTCGGCCTGGGCGGGGTGCGCGGGACCGAGCGCGAACTCGCCGCCGAGTACACCCGCGACGTGCACAGCGCGCTGGACCACCTGCGCCCGGAGACCGGGGAGCGGGTCCGCGAGCTGGCCGAGCTGCCCGAGGTGGTCCGCGGCTACGAGCACGTGAAGCTGCGCAACGTGGCCGCCTACCGCGCCTCCGCCAGGGCCGTCCTCGACGAGCTGAGCGGCGAATAGGGCCCGCGCCCCCGGTGCCGGAACGGCGAGGCCCCGCCGGGGGCACGGGAGCGGCGTACGGGGGCGCGCGCGGAGCCGGACCCGGGCGAACGCGCGGAGCCCCGGAGCGTCCACCGGCGACCCGCGACCCCGGCGGGGGCCCGGTCGCCGGTGCCCGCGGGGTCAGCCGGCACGATCGTGGTCGGCCAGGACCTCGTCGATGACGCGGCGGTGATCCGCGGCCCGCCGCCCGTCCCCGTCGATGTCCTGGACGAGGCTGATCAGGGCCTTCCACAGCGCCCAGCCACGAGCCCGCGCCCACATGGCGGGATCCTGGCCGGCGGCGTCGCGGAAGGCCTCCCGGCTCTCGCCGGAGAACATCGTCCACGCGATCACCAGGTCACAGGCGGGGTCACCGACGCCCGAGGTCCCGAAGTCGATGACGGCGGCCAGCTTGCCGTCCCTGACCAGCAGGTTGCCGCTCGCGATGTCGCCGTGGAACCACACCGGCGGCCCGGACCAGGTCGCCTCGAGGGCGGCGTCCCACACGGCCGACGCCCGGGTGGTGTCGACGCGGCCGTCCAGCGCGGCGAGGGAGCGACGTGTCTCGTCGTCGTAGTGAGCCGGTGACGCGCCCCGGTGAAAGCTGTGCGCGCCCGCCGGCGGCCCGCCGGTCGCGTCCACGCGCTGCAGGGCGAGAAGGAAACCGGCGACCGAGACCGCGAACCCGGGCAGGTCGTCGATGCGGTCGAGACTCGCGGTCTCACCGTCCAGCCAGCCGCGGATCGACCAGCTGAACGGGTATCCCTCGCCCGGAACCCCCTTCGCCAGCGGCGTGGGAACGGCGACCGGCAGCGACGGGGCGAGGACCGACAGCCATCGATGCTCCTTGTCGACCGCCGGGACATAGCCGGCGGCGGTGGGAAGACGCGCCGTCATCTCGTCACCGAGACGGTAGGTGCGGTTGTCCCACCCGTCGACCTCGACCGGGGTCACCGGAAGGGCGCTCCACCGCGGGAACTGGGTCGCGACCAGTCGCCTCACCAGCGCCGCGTCGATGCCGGCGCGCCCGTCGCCGTACAGGATCTCGGCCATCCCGAGAGTGTGTCGGCCGTTCCCCGCGCCGGGCAAACGGTTTTCCGCGTCCCTCGGAGGTGGACGCCGTCACGTACCCGGGGGGCGGGCGGGTTCCCCCTCGCGGCGGAGTTCCCTCGCGCGGCCGAGGAGGTCCGGCTCGCCGATGGGGTTCTCGTGGGTGCCCGCCGACGTGCAGGCGTGGGCTCCGGCGACGGCGCCGAGGGGGATGGAGTCGTCGAGGGAACGCCCGGAGAGCAGCCCGTACAGGACCCCCGAGACGAACGCGTCCCCCGCGCCGTTGCTGTCGACCACCGGCCCCGGCGGGGGCGCGGCGGGGAAGCGGCGGAAGCCGTCCGCGTCCAGGACGCGGCAGCCCTCTGCGCCCTCCGTGCAGACCACGGCCCTCGCCCGGCCGCGCGCCAGGATGTCGCGCATGACCTCGTCACGGCGCGGGCCGAGCGCGGTGGCCGACAGGAAGACCAGGTCGGAGGAGTAGGCGAAGTCCCGGTGGTGGTCGTTCTCGCCGTCCCAGTCGTGCAGGTCGGTGGAGACGGACGCGCCGCCCGGGACGGTCCCCGCGGCCGGTTCGGAACCGGTGCCCCGCTCGGGCCCGGTACGCGGGCCGGACCCGGTACGCAGGTCGGGGTAGACGTGCCGGGAGAAGTCGGTGATCGACACGTGGACGTGCCGGGCCGCGCGGACCGCGTCCAGGTAGAGCTCCCTGGGCAGCCGCTCGCCCGGCGCGGCGCGCGGGTCGAACAGCGAGGTGCGCCGCCCGTCCGGGCCGACGAGCAGGATGCTGCGCCGGGTCCCCTGCGGTGCGAGCGCCCAGCCGGTGTCCACCCCCTTCTCCGCGAAGTGGGCCCGGACGAACCGGCCCTGCGGGTCGTCGCCGATCAGGTCGACCAGCTTGACCCTCAGCCCGAGCTCGTGGCAGCCGAGGGCGACACCGCTGCCGGTGTTGCCGATCCGGTCGATCACCGGCGGGACCGCGTAGGTGTCGGCGTACGGCAGGGGGAGCGCGGGCACGTAGGCGGTGGTGTCGACTCCGGTGCCGCCGATGACGACGACATCGTGACCAGTGTTCATCGGGCCATGCTCCCACCGGCTCCCACCGGCTCCCACCGGCTCCCACCCGGCCGGACGCGTGCCCCTAGCGGCTGACCAGGGGGCCGGAGCCGGTCGAGCGGCGGACGACGAGCTCGGGCTGGAACATCAGCTCGACGTGTTTGGCGCGGACCCCGTTGATCTCCTCCAGGAGGGTCGCCACCGCCGCCGAGGCCATCGCGCCGATGGGCTTGCGCACGGTGGTCAGCGGCGGGTCGGTGAACGCGATCAGCGGCGAGTCGTCGAACCCCACCACCGACACCTGCCCCGGTACGGAGAGCCCCCGGTCGCGGCAGGCCCGGATCGCGCCCAGCGCCATCAGGTCGGACGCGCACACGATGCCCGTGCAGCCGCGCTCCAGCAGCTGCGCCGCGGCGGCCTGGCCGCCCTCCACCGAGAACAGCGAGTGCGAGATCAGCCCGTCGGCGTCCGTGACGCCGAGCAGCTGGGACATGGCCTGCCGGTAGCCCTCGATCTTCCTGATCACCGGCACGAACCGGCGCGGCCCCACCGCCAGGCCGATGCGCTCGTGCCCGAGGTCGGCCAGGTGCTGCACGGCCAGCCGCGCCGCGGCGCGGTCGTCCGGGGAGACGAAGGGCGCCTCGACGCGCTCGCTGTAGCCGTCGAGCAGGACGATCGGCAGCCCGCGCTCGATCAGGCGCGTGTAACGGTCCATCTTGGCCGTGGTGTCGGCGTGCAGTCCGGAGACGAAGACGATGCCGCTCACCCCGCGGTCCATCAGGAGTTCGGTGAACTCGTCCTCCGGGGCTCCCCCGGGCAGCTGGGTGCAGAGCACCGGGGTGTAGCCGTGCTGGGTGAGCGCCTTCTCGATGGCCTGGGCGAAGGCCGGGAAGATCGGGTTGTCCAGCTCCGGGGTGACCAGGCCGACCAGCCCGTTGCTGCGCTGGCGCAGCCGCTGCGGGCGCTCGTAGCCCATCAGGTCCAGCGCCGTCAGCACCGCCTGCCGGGTCGACTGCGACACGCTGGGCTTGCCGTTGAGCACCCGGCTGACCGTGGCCTCGCTCACCCCGGCCTGGGCGGCGATGTCGGCCAGCCGGATCGTCGTCCCGTCGGAGCGGAAGCGTGAGGGCTGCGCGAGCTCACCATCCATCAGATCCTCCCGAAGGGACCGTCGCCTTTGGGCGACGGGGGAGTCGGGAGCGGGAGGGCCGTCAAGGGCCGAGCGTGGCCTGGCCGGTCAGGTCTGCGCATGTGGGATCTCCGATCGTCGCGCGTTGGATGGACGGTGCTGTCATATTGATGGCGTGACTCGTCAGGTGCGCACCTCTACCGGCGCGGCGTACGACCTCGGCTACCACGTGGTGTGGTGCCCGAAGTCCCGCCCGGTTCTTGGCGGGCGGGTCAAGGACCGCCTTGAGGAGTTGATTTGCGCCAAGGCCGACGAGCACGGCCGGCAGATCGTGGCGTTGGAGGTGATGCCCGAATCGAGACCCGATACGAGCACCCCCACCGGTGGGGGTGCTCGTGCGGAGGTCGTTTAAGTTCCTGCTGCGTGCGACCGTCCACCAGCAGGTCGCGCTCACCGCGTACCTGGATGACCACCGCGCCCTGTACAACGCCGCACTGGAGCACCGCCGCACCGCCTACCGCAGGGCGGGCGTGAGCATCACCTACGGCGTCCAGTCGGCCGACCTGAAGCACATCCGCGCCGCCGACGCCGACGGTCAGGGCCGGTGGTCGTTCTCCTCCCAGCAGGCCACCCTGCGCCGCCTGGACACGGCGTTCGCCGCGTTCTTCGCCCGCGTCAAAGCAGGCCGCACGCCGGGCTTTCCC
>NZ_JBRIQO010000061.1:0-18697 GCF_052983175.1 Streptosporangium sp. G12
CGGGCTCCAAGCGGGCCAAGGCCGAGAGCCTGGGCGTGCGGATCGTCGGCCCTGAGGAGTTCGCCGCCCTCGTCGGCGAACTCCTCTGATCGGGACCGGAGCCATAGGAGCGGGGACCTGAGAGCAGATCAACGGCCACAACCGTCAACCACAGGTCGGTCAGCTCACTCACGGGGAGCTTCTGCTTACCGTGATGACGTTGTGGACTGCTTGCCACGCCGGGGGCCGCCGGTCTTAGTACGACAACGACAGGTTGAGATCTCAGGTCCTGTAATGGATGATCCCGTCATGCCGGCGGAGACGGTAGCCGGATGGTCAGCGGGATTCACGGCGTTTCTCGGCCGGTTCGCGGGCCGATTCCCGCGGGTGGAAGCGCGTCGGTAGATGCGCTCCCATGTACGAGGCCTGCTCGGTGAGAGTGAGCGTAAGAACGGCTGGACGCTGGCCGAGGCGGCTGGGCAGGCGGGCCCGGAGCGCATGCAGCGATTGCCGAACTTCTATGCCTGGGACAGCGATGGGCTGCGCGATGACGTGCGCCAAAGCGTGGTCGAGGTCCTGGGTGATGCCCGTGGCGGGGTGCTTGTGGTCGATGAGACCGGTTTCCTTTTTCCTTAAGAAAGGTGTGCGCTCGGCCGGAGTGGCCCGTCAGTACTCCGGCACTGCCGGCCGGTTCGACAACCGCCAGATCGGCGTGTTCCTCGCCTACGCCTGCGACCGGGGACGGGCATTGATCGACCGGGAGTTGTACCCGCCCAAGGAGTGGACCGAGGACCGGCTCCGGTGCCGGGCCGCCGGTATCGGCGACGAGGTGGCTTTCGCCACCAAACCGGCACCGGCCCGCATGATGATCGAAAGGGCCGTGACGGCGGGTGTGCCGTTCGGCTGGGTGACCGCTGATGAGGTCTATGGCCAAGACAGGCTGCTGGGCCGGCTGACCAAGCTGGCGCCGGAGTCGGCGCTGGAAGGTGAGATCACCGACCATCTGGGCTACGACAAGCACGATCCGGCGGTCATGGAGCGGGTAACTCCCGCAATGGCACCCGGGCCAAGACGGTCTGACCGATGTCGGCCCGGTGGGGATCACCGTTCCGCGAGATCGAGACGCCGGCTTCGAGCCACCACTTCCCGGACGAGCAGGCCGCGCTCAAGTGCGTCTACATGGCTGTCATGAGCCTGGACCCGACCGGTAAGGGCCGCAAACGCTGGGTCACCCGGTGGAAGGCCGCCCTGAAGCCTTCGCGATCACCTTCGAAGGTCGTCTGATCCTGACCTCCCGATAGAACCATCAAAACCGAGATACACGTTAACTGGACAGACCCAGCCCGCGGTTGACCTTTATGACCTCATCCGCCTTGCCTCCTCATGGCCCGTCGGGTGCCCCGGGCGCCAGGCTCACCGACACGAGATCGCAGGGCTGACGTAGTGAGCCAGCCCGCGTCCACTGTCTGCTCCCCGGTGAAACAGGGAGCCGACATGTCTGGTCAGGGATGTCCGCCGGATGGGCGGTCAGTGCCAGATGGAGTTCAGCTTCCACGCTTTGAGGGTGAGGAGCTGGGCAGAGCCGTTTTCGGCGTAGGTCTTCAGACCGTCGCTGGCGGCATCAGGGAAGATCTGGTCGGTGATGACGGTTTCGCCCTGGCCGCCGAACACCTCGACGGAGGATGTGTCGAGGTAGAGCGTGAAACTGACCTTACCGTCATGGGTTCGCAGAGGGCCGGACTGGATACCGGCGAAGGTGGGTCCTGCGGCGACGCCGGAGGCGGTGCGGTCGACGTAGAGGCGGCCGGTGGTCCGATCGTACCCGATCTTGGTGCCTTGGCCGTTGGCGCCACTGCGGACGATGAGGCCGAAGCGCTCGGCGGTTCCGAGCTTGAATTCGGCTTCGATCTCCATGGTGGTGCCGCGGAGGGGCAGGTCAGCGGTTCCGCTGGTGGTGGTCCTTTTGCGGATGACCTGGGCGTTGCCGGTGCGCAGGGTGCGCACCGAGTGGGCGGGTTGCTGGACCATTCGCCACTGACCGTCGATCCGGCTCAGGGTGAGCCGGCGGGGGAGGCTCTGGGCACCGCGCCAGGGTGCGGTGGGCACGCCTGAGGCGTATTCCCAGTTGTTCATCCAGCCGAGCCAGACGGGTTCGTGGCCGGGAGCGTTGTCGAAGGTGATGGCGGCGTAGAAGTCCTTGCCGTAGTCGGCCCAGGAGTAGCGCTGCTTGCCGGTGAGGGCGGGCTGGGGGGCGAACATGATGTGGTCGACGTTGATGTGCCCCCAGCCGCCGGAGTTGGCGTCGTTGATCTGGACCCGCGCGGTCTTGCCGGCAAGGTCGCGGACGTCCCAGGCGGTCCAGTCCAGGCCTTCGGCGTTCTCGCCGGTGGCGGTCCGCACCACCTTACCGTCCACCAGAAGATTGACGGCGGTCTCGGTGGAACGCGGCAGGACGGGCTGGTCGGCGGCAACCACCTGGTCGACCATGAAGTGGCCCCAGCCGCCGGGGTTGTCGTCGACGATCTGGATCCGGGCCGCCTGCCCGGCAAGGGAGGTGACGTCCCAGGACGCCCAGTTGAGCGACTCGGAGTCGCCTCCGGTGGCGGTCTTGACGACCTTTCCGTCGACGAGGAGATTGACGGCGGTCGCGCCTGGAGTGCCCCAAGGATGATTGCCGCCACCGACCAGCAGGTTGAGGTAGGGCTTGGTGAGGGGGAACTCGGGTGAGGTGAGGGTGCCCGTGGTGCGGTCCACGTCGTAGAAGGTGCTGGCCAGTTTCTCGCCCTGGTACCCGGTGACGGGGCTCTGGCCGGGCAGACTGCCCTGGGCGGGCCGCTGGCCGGCGAGGCCGCCGGTGGCGGTCCAGCCGTTGTCCTCATAGGTGGTGCCGTCGGGGAACTCGAAATCGGCGATGACGTCGCCGGCCGGTGCGGTTCCGTCGCCGGTCCCCTCCACGTGGGGGTGATTGCCGCCGCCGACGAGCAGGTTGATGTAGTCCTCGCCGATGGTGAAGGGCTTCGAGGTCAGGGTGCCCTGCGGTGCGTCGCCGCCGACGAATCCGTTGACCAGCCCATGGCCGCGGAACCCGGACACGGCGTTCTGCCCGGGAAGGGTGCCCGGCGCCGGCGCGTCACCGAAGGGGCCGGGCGAATGGTCTGAGTCGTTCGTCACCTCCCAGCCGTCATAGGTGTTCTCGAAGTCGGCGAAGACCGTTCCGGCGGGGGGTTCGCTGTCGGCGACGACGTTCTCGGCGGTGAAGGTAGTGCCGTCGAAGTCGCCGACGAAATACTGCATGCCCGAGCCGCCGGCGATCGCGCCCCCGCCGACGCTGACCGCGAGCACCCACTTCTTCCTTGCGGGATTTCCAGCGACGGGTACCTGGAACAGGTCAGGGCATTCCCAGGCGCCCGCGGTGGAGTTGGCCGGGCCGAAGTCGCTGAGCTGAGTCCAGGCCTTGAGGTCGGCCGACCGGTAGAAGCGGATCTTCTTGTCGGCGGCGAGTGCCACCGCCATGACCCAGTAGCGGCCTTCGCCGTACCAGAAGACCTTCGGGTCGCGGAAGTCCTTGGAGGCGAGGTCGATGACGGGGTTGCCGGTGTACTTGGTGAAGGTGCGGCCGTTGTCGAGGCTGTAGGCCAGGGCCTGGGACTGGATGTTCGTCACGGGGTTCCAACTGGTGTAGATCGCGACCATCGCGTCCTTACCGAACCCACTGGTGTCCTTCTCGTCCACCACGACGCTTCCCGAGAAGATTTTCTCGTTCTCGGTGGCCGGGATGGCCACACCGAGCTCCTTCCAGTGAACCAAATCAGTACTGACCGCGTGGCCCCAGGACATCTCGCCCCACTGATCGCCCAGTGGGTTGTACTGGTAGAACAGGTGGTATTCGCCGTTGTGGTAGACGAGCCCGTTGGGGTCGTTCATCCAGTTCTTGGCCGGGCTGAAGTGCAGCTGGGGGCGGTAGGGCTCGTTGTAGACGTTGTGGACGCTGTTGGCGGCGAACGTGGCCGGCCCGGCCACCAGCGCACCGGCGACCAGGAACGCGGTCATCGCGGCACGTCGTCCGTGCAGGATCATGGGGAACTCCTAGGAGATAGAGCGGGGCGGGCGGGAAATCCCGGCCCGCCCCGCGGAGATCGGTGTGGGTGAATCAGTAGGCGGGCTTCATGGCCCAGACCTTCAGGGACTGGACGGTCGCGCCGCCGTCGGCCCACAGGGCCAGGCCCAGAGAGTCGTCCCGGCCGGGGTACACGCGGGTGGTGATGCTCTTCTTGCCGCCGGCGTAGGCCTCGATCATGGACTTGTCGAGGAACACGTCCAGGGTGAGGACGTCACCGTCGAGGGTGGCGGGGCCGCATTGCACACCCAGGTCCGGGGACAGGCTGGACACGCTGCCGGCGCGGGTGCGGTCGACGCAGAAGGTCTTGGCGCCCCGGTCGTAGGACAGGAGCGTCTCCTCCTCTCCGTTCGGGCTGCGCCGGACCTTGATGCCGTACTTGGTCGCCGTGGTCGCCGACATGGTGAGCTGGAGGTGGAGCATGTCGCCCTTGACGCCGCCGAGCTGCTGGTTGGCGGCGGCCAGGTCGGTGACGTTGGTGAGGGAGGCCAGCGGCGCGGTGGTGGTGTGCAGGGAGGCCATCTCGGGCAGCGGGGCGACGCCGAGGTCTCCGTCGGGCCGTAGGGTGACCCGCATCGGCAGACCGGCGTTGTGCGCCCAGCCGGAATCGTGGTGGCCCTGTTCGGTGCGCTTGTCCTGGGCGATGCTGAACACGACCGAGCGGCCCTGTTCGTCGACGAACCCGCTGGGTCCGGTGAAGTGCTCGCCGTAGTCGAACAGCTTCGGCACGGTGGAGTCCGGGGTGAACTTGCGCGTCGCGGCGTTCCAGGAACCGATCCAGTACCAGACGTACTTGACGTTGTGGGGACTGCCGCCCGACCACTGCGGGTTGATCATGAACACGTACTTGCCGCTGTCGCCGAGCGGCAGGAAGACCGGCAGTTCCCAGACCTGGCCGGTCTTGGGGTGGGCCCCGATGTCGCCGACCATGAGCGGACCTTCGTACTTCCAGGTGGTTTGGTCGGTGGAGCTGTAGAGCAGGGCGGTGCCGCCGACATCGGCGCCGCCGGTGGTCTGGACGCCGGAGGCGACGAGCTGGAACCAGGTGCCGCCCTCGCGCCATACGAACGGGTCGCGGAACTCGCCCATCTTGACCTTGCGGCCCGCACCGACGTCGAGAGCGGGCGACTGGACGGTGACGGGGGCAGGGTCCATCTTCCAGTCGCGAAGGTCCTGCTGGCAGGGAAGGGCGGCGCAGCGGGCGATACCGGTGCGCTGGTTGGGATAGACGCTGTCGTCTCCGGCGGTGATGTACAGCAGGGGGTTGCCGTTCGCGTCCTTGGTGGCGCTGCCGGACCACACCCCGTCGGGGGCGACCGACCCGGCGGTGGGGACCAGGGCGGGCGGCAGGTCGCGCCAGTTCACCATGTCGGGGCTGACCTGGTGACCCCAGCCGATGTTGTGCCAGAACGGGCCGTGCTGGTTCTGCTGGTAGAACAGGTGGTACTGGCCGTTGTGGAAGATCGGCGCGTGGGGTTCGTTCATCCAGTGCTCGGGAGCCGAGAAGTGGTACTGCGGCCGGTACTTGTCACCGGTGTAGCGGGCCCGGTTCATCGACAGGTCCGGGGTGGGCACCTTGCCGTCGCCGTAGGAGGTGCGCACCGCGTCGTAGGCGGCGGTGACCTCGGTGCCGATGAGGGCCTTGTCGTATATCTTCACCTCGTCGATGAGGCCGGCGACGGTGTTCACGGGGAACAGCCCGTTGATCACGGCGGCGCGATTGTTCTTGCCGATGACCAGGTCGCCGCCATCAGGAGTGATCGTGCCGGCGGGGACGGTGCGGCTGCCGACCTGGCGGCCGTTGAGGTACAGCTTCATCGAGTGGTCGGCGGCGTTGAAGGTCGCGGCGACATGGGACCAGCGGCGGGCGGGCAGCGAAGCGTCGGCGTCGGCCCACACCGACTGCCAGGAGCCCCCGACCGAGGCCTGGAACGCCCAGGTACCGTGGCGTCCGATACCGAGGATGAAGCCGCGGCCGGCCGCCTGGTCCTGCTGGTTGACGATCGCTTCGAGCTTGCCCTCGTCCCCCCACTCGAACGCGCGGGGGGCGACCCACGCCTCGACGGTGATCGCGTCGGTCGGTGCCGCGAAGCCGGGCCGGGTGACCCAGGTGGAGTAGCCGTCGAACATCAGCGCGTGTGACAGCTTCTTGCCCGCCGGCTCCTGCTGGTACCAGAGCGGGTCGCTGTTCGGCTTGTACTTGGCGTTGGTGAACACGTAGTTGACCGGGTCGCTCCGGCCGCTGACGGTGTCCTTCACCGTGGAGCCGGCGGTCTCGTCGAACGGCCAGTGAGCGACGACGCCGTCGCCGGGCGCGCCGTCGAGGCGAATGTCGTCGAGGTTGATGTGGCCCCAGCCGGCGGTGGCCTGGTCGACGACGCGGATCTGCAGGTCCTGGCCGAGGTAGGCCGAGGCGTCCCAGGTGACGCGGCGGTAGGTCTCGCTGTCGGCACCGGTGGCCTTACGCAGGACGCTGCCGTCGGACGCCTTGACGAGCGCGACGTACAGGGTGTCGGCGTTGTTGCCGCCACCGACGAGGAAGTCGACCTTCCCTGAACCGGACAGCCGGAAGGCGCCGGAGGTGAGGGTGCCGGTGGCCGCGTCCCCGCCGGTCTTGAACCCCCATAGGTGGAAGGTGCCGTGCTGGCCGAAGCAGCAGCCCCAGCCCCAGCCGCTGTCGGCGCTCACCGCGAAGGCACTGCCCGTCTTGGTCCAGCCCGACAGGTCGCCGGTCTCGAAGTCGGGGTTGGTCAGCCCGGCCGGTGGAGGGGACGCCGGTGTGTAGGTGTGGACATCGTCGAGGTTGATGTGGCCCCAGCCGGCGGTGGCCTGGTCGACGACGCGGATCTGCAGGTCCTGGCCGAGGTAGGCCGAGGCGTCCCAGGTGACGCGGCGGTAGGTCTCGCTGTCGGCACCGGTGGCCTTACGCAGGACGCTGCCGTCGGACGCCTTGACGAGCGCGACGTACAGGGTGTCGGCGTTGTTGCCGCCACCGACGAGGAAGTCGACCTGGCCGGTGCCCGACAGGGTGAACGTCGAAGAGGTCAAGGTTCCGGTCGCCGCGTCACCGCCCGCCTTGAATCCCCATACGTGAGAGGTGCCGTGCTGGCCGAAGCAGCAGCCCCAGCCCCAGCCGCTGTCGGTGGTGGCGGCGAAGGCGTTGCCGGTGGCCGTCCAGCCCGACAGGCCGCCGGTCTCGAAGTCGGGGTTGGTCACTTCGGCGGCGGACGCGCCCGCCGTCGAAGTGGGGACGGCGACGGCCAGTCCGAGGACTGTGACAAGTCCCGCCAGGACGGCCGCCGCTCTGGATCTCGCTCTGGTGTGGGGTGTTCTCACGGTTCTTCTCACTTTCGGGCGACGTGGGGGGATCCCGATGTGTCATGCGGGTTAACATTTGATTCGCACACGTAAAGTAAGCCGAGAAATTATTCGCCGCACTTCTTTGCGCAAAGCCTCGGCGCACACGAAAAAGGCGCCGGTCAATGATTTGCGACCGGCGCCTTTTTCGTGCCTGAACAGCCGATGCCCCTTTTTCGGGGTCCGGCGGTCATTCGGCTGTCGTACGGCATGAGGGTCAGTGGACGGCGGCCTCCGTCACGCCGGTACCGACCAGGCCGGCTCCGGGCTCGTAGGTGACCGGGATCGGATCGCACACCTCGCCGACGAAGGAGCCGTCGCCGTCGTTGTTGACGAAGCCGAGCAGCTGCCAAGCGCCGGCGCGGTCCTGGATCAGCCGGCCGCTGTAGAGGGAACGGTCGGCGATGAGGCGGGCGCCGTTCCGGATGTCGAAGGGGCCCAGCACCGAGGAGCCCGGGGCGGACCATACTCCGCCGGCCCGGTCGGTCCTGCTGTTGGCCAGTTCGCCCTCCATGCAGGAGAACAGCAGGACGGGATGGCCGTCGACGACCTCGACCTGGGGGACTTCCAGGTGGCCGAAGCCCGACGGGCCGCTGAGAGGAGGCTTTGTCTCCCAGGCGGTGAGGTCATGGCTGCGCAGGTGGCCGATGACGCCGCGGTCGTCGGCCGGGCCGGTGGCCGCGCGGGCGGTGACGAGCATGTGCCAGCCGTCGCCGCCGGGGTCGGCGAACACCCATGGATCGCGCCAGGCCTCGTCGAACCAGCTGGCCGGATCCAGTTTCTCGTACCAGCGGGAGTCGGCTTCGGCGATCGGGTTGCCGGGATGGCGGTGCCAGGTGATCATGTCGTCGGAGGTGGCCAGGCCGATCCGCTGGATGAGGCCGTTCTCGTGCCGGGACACGCCGGTGTAGTACATCATCCATTTCTCCGGTCCCCGCACCACCGAGCCGGTCCAGGTCGCCAGGTCGTCCCACGCGTCGTGGTCGGCGGCGACCAGTGCGTCGGGAAGGAGGCTCCATGAGGTCAGATCGGTCGAGACCGCGTGCCCGATGGAGGCGCGATGGTGGCGCCGTCCGGGATCGTGCAGCGCCCGTGAGGCGCGCAGGAAGAACAGGTGGAAATCGGTTCCGTCATCGGCGAGCCAGATATCCCAGACCCAGTGGTCGGAAAGCCGCAGTGCCATTTCAGCCTTTCAGTCCGGTGCTGGCGATGCTCGTCATGAACGCGCGTTGGAAGACGAAGAAGAGAATGAGAACGGGAACAGTGATCATGGATGAATAGGCCATGACCTCGCCCCAGACGATTTTGAGCTGGAAGAAGTACTGGACGCCGACCTGTACGGGGCGAAGGTCCTCGTCCTGAACCGTCATGAGAGGCCACAGGTACTGGTTCCACGCGGGCAGCGCGGTCAGCAGGGCGACGGTGGCGACCACCGGCCCGGACAGCGGGATGGCCACGCGCCGGTAGATGGTGAACCAGCCGCACCCGTCGATACGTGCGGCCTCGTCCAGTTCCACGGGAATCTGTTTGAAGTGCTGGTGGAACAGGAAGATCGAGAATCCGTTCGCGATGAACGGAACGATCTGTACCCGGTAGGTGTTCAGCCAGCCGAGTTCCAGGCCGTGGGCGGTGAGCCAGGGCAGCTTGGACGCCCAGAACAGCAGCGGTACCGCGATCGTCTCGAACGGCAGGATGAGCGTGGCGATGACCATGCCGAGGATCAACGGCCCGAAGCGCCACCGCAGCCGGGCCAGGGCGAATCCTGCCAGGCTGTTGACCAGCAGCCCGAACAGGACGATGCAGGCTGTGACGATGACCGAGTTCAGCATGAATCGGGCGGCCGGGACCTTGTCGAACACGGCCGTGTAGTTGTCGAGGGAGACGTCGCCGACGGGCAGGACCGCTCTGGCCGATCCCAGGTCGCCGAAGATCTGGTCGTCGGGCTTGAGCGAGGAGACGAGCATGAACACGACGGGGAGGGAGAAGACGACGGCGAACAGCAGTAGGAGCAGGTAGGTGAGCGCCCTACGCATGATCATGTCCTTTCCCGCAGCAGGCGGCGCTGGACCAGGTTGACGGCCAGCACCAAGAGGAAGAAGACGAGGCTGATGGCCGCGCCATAGCCGATCTGCTGCTCCCGGAAGCCCTTGCGGACCGCGTGATAGACGACGGTGGTGGTGGCGTCGAGGGGGCCACCTTGGGTCATGACGTCGATCTGGGTGAACAGGCCGAGTGCCGCCAGCGTGATGGTCACGATGACGAAGACCCGGGTCGGTCTCAGGCAGGGCCAGGTGATGTGCCGGAACAACTGGAGACGTGCGGCGCCGTCGATCTTCGCGGCTTCGTACAGTGCGGGCGGGATGGTCTGGAGCCCGGCCAGCCAGACGACCATGTGGAAGCCGACGCCTTGCCAGACCGACATCAGCATGATGGCGGGCATCGCGGTCTGCGCGTTGCCCAGCCAGTCGACGGCGTCCCAGGACCCGAACGTGAGGGTGCCGAGCATCGAGTTGATCAGCCCGTCCGGCTGGTACATGAACCGCCAGAGGATCGACACCACGACCATGGAGGTGACGACGGGCATGAAGTAGAGCGTGCGGAAGATCCGGATTCCGCGGAGCCTGGCGTTCACCAGCAGTGCCAGCAGCAGGCCGAGACCGCCTTGGACCGGGACGACGACGAGGGCGAACAGGAACGTGTTACGCAGGGACTTCCAGAACGTGGGGTCACCTGCCAGGACCACGGTCCGGTCCTCATCGGAGGAGTCGTAGGTGAACAGGACGGACTTCTCCTCGTACTGCGGATAGCCCGACCCCTTCCTGGTGTAGTCGCGGACCGGCGGATAGTCCGTGGCGCCCGGCTCTTTGTGCTGGTCCAGAACGCTGACGCTCAGCAGCTTGCCGATGTTCTGGGTGCCGGTCATCCTGGGCGGATCGGGGGATATGAGCCGGGAGTTGGTGAAAGACAGGTAGAACGCCAGCACGACCGGCACGGCGATGAACAAGATGAGCAGAACGACGGCGGGCGCGGTCATGAGGAACGCGGTGAATCCGTCGCTTCGGCGCCGTTTCGCCGCCCGGCGGTGGTCCGGTTTTTCGGGCGCGTCCCGGCGCGCCGGGGTGGTGACGACCACGGGGTCTCCTTGGGGTCGTTCGCCGGGGGTCCGGTACGGACCCCCGGCGGGTCCGTCAGAACCCGTAGTTGTCGTTGGAGCCGATGTCGGCGTTGATCTGGTCCACGGCCGCATCGAGCGTGGTCTTGACCGGGGCACCGTTCATGATGTTCTGGGCCGCCTTCTCGAACGCACTGGAGATCGCCGGGTAGGCGGGCGTCGGCGGACGGACGAGCGCGAACTGACGGGAGAAGTCACCGAAGACGCGCAGGTCGCCACCGGTCCTGTACTTGTCGGTCAGCGCCGCGGCCTCCTCCGTGGCCGGAATGAGGCCGATCTTGTTGGAGAACTGGGCGATGTACTTGGCGTTCAGCGAGAACTCCAGGTACTTGCGGGCGCCGTCCTGGTCCTTGCAGGAATCGGTGATGGCCCACTGCCAGGAGGCGCCGCCGATCTTCGGCCCGGCCCCCAGGTCGGGCGGCGGCAGGAACAGCAGGTCGTCGCCGAACGCCTTCTGGGCGTCGGCGGCACCCCAGTTGCCGTTCCAGGCCAGCGCGGCCTTGCCCTTCAGGAAGGCGATGCGGTCGGCGGCCTCGTGCGGGTTGGCCAGCTTCCTCTCGAACAGGCTGTGCCACCATTCGCCCCACTTGACCGCCTCGGGGCCGTTCAGCTTGCCCTCGGCGGTGGTCATCGAGGAGCGGTCGATCAGGTCGCCGCCGAAGCTCTGCAGCAGCGGGGAGAAGGCGTAGGGCCACCACTCCCCGCCGCCGCCGGTGCCCAGGTCGAGGGCATAGTCGTAGTCGGCCTTGAGCTTGACGAGGGCGGCGTCGAACTCCTTCAGCGTCCACGGCCGGTCGGTCGTCGGGATGCGGATGTCGTTCTTGTCGAGTACGGACCTGCGGCCGTAGATCCCGACCGCGGCGTCGAAGTGGCCGACGGAGTAGATGGTGTCCTTGAACTTTCCGACCGTGCTCGGTAGCAGCTTGTCGGTGGTAGCAGTCGGCAGGCCGAGCGGCGCCAGGTACTTGGCCCAGGCCCAGTTGGGGACCGTGGGACCGTCGGCGTCCAGGATGCACGGCAGCTTGCCGGAGACCGCGGCTCCGGTCACGGCGTCGTTGTAGGCGCCCTGCGGGAACGCCTCGTAGGTGACCTTGTACTCCCGCTGGAAGGAGTTGAAGTCGTCGATGATCCGCTGGACGATCGCGAGCTCGTCGGGGTTGCCCGCCGAGTGGGTCCAGAGCTTCAGCGTCTTGACGCCGCCGGAGGTGTCGTCCGCCGCGTCGCCCGACGATCCGCATCCGGTGATTAAGGACGTCATGGTGACGGCGGATAGGATGCCGCCCAAGAGGGTGCGCTTCACGGTGTCTCCTTCTCAGTCCCCGGCGTGCCGAGGACCGCTTTACGGCTGTGGCGCAGCCGTGGGGTGTTTGTGTAAAGGTCCGCCGACGCGTGTCAGCGCGCCGGCGGACCAACCGAGTCCCGCCTGATCAGCGGGCAGGGCATCAGGTGCCGGGAGTCTTCGTCACGAGGGTTGTCCTCGATCAGATCCAGCAACGCGCGTGCCGCCCAGGCGCCCATCTCGTAGTGGGGCAGCGCGACGGTCGTGAGGGCGGGGAACAGCTCGGGGGCGATGAGGTCCTGGTTGTCGTAGCCGACCACTGAGAGATCGCGGGGGATGCTCACCCCCCGTTCGGCCGCGGCACGGTAGCAGCCCATCGCCATCCGGTCGTTGTAACAGAAGATCGCCGTCGGCGGCTCGGGGAGCGCGAGCAGGCGGTGCGCGGCGCGGTAGCCGCCGGCGGTGTCGCCGTGCTCGGCGATCACGAGAGCGGGATCCCAGGCGATACCGGCCGGCTTCAGTGCCTGGGCATAGCCCTCCAACCGTCGACCGGCCGCCGGAACCGGCAACGCCTCGGTCGCGAAACCGATGCGCCGGTGCCCGGCCGAGATGAGTTCACCGACCGCGGCCAGGGCTCCGCCGCGCTCGTCGGGCACCACGTGGGGCAGGTCCGTGCCGAGCGGGCTGGCATCCAGCAGAACCGTCTTGACCTTCGCCAGGGCGGCGGGAAGTTCGACTTCCTGGTGGTACATCGTGGCGAACAGCACTCCGTCGACCTGCCTTTTGAGCAGCTCGGACACGGTGCGTTCCTGCACGTCCCGGTCGCCGCCGGTGTTGACCAGGACCAGCAGGTAACCCGCCTGCCAGGCCGTCTCCTGGGCGCCTTGGATCATGCGGCCGGCGAACGGCGTGGTCGCTATCACGTCGCTGACGAACCCGATCGTCTGGGTTCTGCGGGTGCGC
Organism: Streptosporangium sp. G12; assembly: GCF_052983175.1. Classification (NCBI taxonomy): domain Bacteria; kingdom Bacillati; phylum Actinomycetota; class Actinomycetes; order Streptosporangiales; family Streptosporangiaceae; genus Streptosporangium; species Streptosporangium sp. G12. Next base: position 12,868 of record NZ_JBRIQO010000061.1, read on the forward strand.
AGACTGCGGGCGATCGGATCGGAGGTGTATCCCAGCTGCTCGGCCGCGTCGATGATCCGCTGTCGCGTCTCCGCGCCCACCCGGACACCGTCGACGTTGTTCAGGACCACCGAGACCGTGGTGGTCCCGACTCCTGCCAACCTGGCGACGTCCTTGATCCTTGGTCGTGTCATCCCAGTCCTGAAGAATCGATTCACTGAAACGATTCTTCATAGTGGGGACGTGAACTACGTCTCGCAAGCCCCTGTTTCCGAACCGTTACCTGCGGATGAACGCGCCGTACGACGCGCGGAGGTCACCTGACGCAGCCGCAGGAGTCCCGGTGCATGAGGCGGGGCTTGAGCCGGACGCTGCGGGGCGGCTGGTCGGGGTCGGAGATCCGCTCGGCCAGCAGGCGCACCGAGTGGGTCGCGATCTCGAGGATCGGCTGGGCGATCGCCGTCAGCCGGGGCCGGAAGATCGATGCCCATTCGAAGTCGTCGAACACCGTGAGCGCCATGTCCTCCGGTACCCGGACGCCGCGCCGATCGAGTGCCCGCATCACCCCGATGGTCATATGGTTGTTGGCGACGAAGAGGGCGGTCGGCGGGTCCGGCAGCTCCAGCAGGGTGGTGACGGCGATCTCGGCGGCCGCGGCGTTCGACCGCCCGCTGCCGACGAGTCCGGGGTCGAAGGTCAGCCCGCCCCGGGCCAGGCCCACCTGGTAGCCCTTCAGCCGCTCCGCCGACGTGATCAGGGTGCCGCGGCCGGCGATGATCCCGATTCTGCGGTGCCCGAGCTGGGCCAGATGCAACACCAGGTGGGCGCTGGACTCCACGTTCTCGGTTCCGACCTGGTCGAACCGCGTCGAGGCACATCGATCGACCAGCACGGTCGGGATGTTCAACTCGTCGAGGTAGCGCAGCGACGGCGACCCGGGGCCGTGTGCCTCGGTCGCGAGCAGGATCCCGTCCACTCGCCGCTGGTGCAGCGCCTGAACCACTTTGAGTTCCTCACCGGCGTCGTCGTGCGTGTCGGTCAGGAGAAGGGTGTATCCGGCCAGCCGGACCTGCGCCTCCAGCGCCGCCACCAGGTCGGCGAAGTAGAAGTTGGAGATCGCCGAGATCGCCAGCCCGATCGTCTTGGTGCTGGAGGTGACGAGCGATCGCGCGATGTCGTTCTGGATGTATCCGGTCGACTCGATGGCGGCCAGAACCCGTTGCCGGGTCTCGTCGGCGACGAACCGCGTCCCGTTGATCACATGGGACACCGTCGAGACGGAAACCCCGGCTTGACGTGCGACATCAGTCATTGTGGCCATGTTCGTTCCTCGAAGTCGATCTTTGCGCAAACGTTTGCGCGAGCGTTTTCGCGTCTGCAAGATAACGCTCACGCAATCGGGGTGTAACCCCCGGTACATCCCAGAGGAGCACTGACATGATCCGCAGCGGCCTCACCTTCGCCCTGATCGGAGTCCTCGCTTTCGCCGCCACCGCGTGTGGTGAGGGATCGAGGAAATCCGGAACCGAGCAGGGTGGCACCACGAAGGTCGGCCTGATCACCAAGACCCAGACGAACCCGTTCTTCGTGAAGATGAAGGAGGGTGCCCAGAAGCAGGCGACCGCCGACGGCCTCTCCCTCATGACCGCGGCCGGCAAGTTCGACGGCGACAACGAGGGCCAGGTCACCGCGATCGAGAACATGGTCGCGGCGGGCGTCAAGGGCATTCTCATCACCCCCAGCGACACCAAGGCCATCATCCCGGCGATCGCGAAGGCCCGCGCCAAGGGCGTCCTGGTCGTCGCGCTCGACACCCCCACCGACCCGCGGGACGCCACCGACGCGCTGTTCGCCACCGACAACTTCAAGGCGGGCGAGCTGATCGGCCAGTACGCGAAGGCCAAGACCGCCGGGCAGACTCCAAAAATCGCGATGCTCGACCTCGCACCCGGCGTCAGCGTCGGCACCCTGCGCCACAACGGGTTCCTCAAGGGGTTCGGCGTCGCGGCGGTTGACGCCTCCGCCTCGGCCCCGGCCACCTCCAAGGAGGTCGTGTGCGCCGCCGACACCGGTGGCGACCAGGCCAAAGGCCAGACCGCGATGGAGAACTGCCTGCAAAAAGCGCCCGACCTCAACATCGTCTACACGATCAACGAGCCCGCCGCGCTCGGCGCCTACACCGCGCTGAAGGCCAAGGGCCTGGAGAAGAAGGTTCTCGTCGTCTCCGTCGACGGCGGCTGCACCGGCGTCAAGGGTGTCAAGGACGGGCAGATCGCCGCGACCTCGCAGCAGTACCCGTTGAAGATGGCGGCACTGGGCGTGAACGCCGTCGCCAGGTTCGCCAAGGAGGGCGTCAAGGTCTCCGGCTACACCGACACGGGCGTCACTCTCGTGACCGACCGGTCCGTCGCCGGTGTGGACGCGAAGGACACCACCTTCGGCCTTGAGAACTGCTGGGGCTGACCGCAGTGACGTCCTTCGTCGCCGGTGGACTGCGAGCCGTGTCCTCGCGGCTCGTGGTCCCGTCCGGTTCCACGTCCGGGCCGCTCGCGGCCCTGTTCCTGGCCTGCGTCTTCTTCGCCACGCAGTCCGACAACTTCCTGTCGGGCGGCAACCTCGCCCTGGTGATCCAGCAAGTGATGATCGTCGGAACCCTGGCCATCGGCCAGACTCTGATCATCCTGACCGCCGGGATCGATCTGGCCTGCGGCGCGATCATGGCGTTCGGCGGAGTCCTCATGGCCAAACTCGCGGTGGACGCGGGCTGGCCGCCGCTGCTGGCCATCGCCGCGGGGATCGGTGTCTGCGCGCTCTTCGGGCTGGTCAACGGACTGCTCGTCACGAAGATCTCACTGCCGCCGTTCATCGTGACGCTCGGCGTGCTCAACGTGGCGTTCGCGCTCACCCACATCTACTCCGACGAGCAGACCGTCAGCGGGCTGCCGTCCGAGCTGACCGCTCTCGGGAACACCTTCCCGCTCGGCGGCACCGATGTCACCTACGGGTCGGTGCTGATGATCGTACTGTTCCTGGTGTTCGCGTACGTCCTGGGCCAGACGGCCTGGGGCCGGCATGTGTACGCCGTCGGCAACGAGCCCGAGGCCGCCCGCCTCACGGGCATCCCCGTCGAGCGCCGGCTCCTGACGGTCTACACCGTCGCGGGGGCCGTCTACGGAATCGCGGCGCTGCTGCTCATCGCCCGCACCGGCGTCGGCGACCCCCAGGCGGGCCAGACCGACAACCTCGACTCCATCACCGCGGTGGTGCTCGGCGGCACCAGCCTGTTCGGCGGCCGCGGCCGCGTCATCGGCACACTGATCGGCGCCCTGCTCGTCGGCATCATCCGCAACGGTCTTCAGCTGATGGGTGTCCCGTCGATCTACCAGATCCTCATCACCGGCATTCTCGTCATCCTGGCCGTCACGGTCGACCAGCTCTCCAGGAAGAGGTCCAGGCGATGACCGGCGAACCGGTTCTCAAGGCTCAAGGGCTGGTCCAGCGGTACGGCCCGGTCACCGCTCTCAACGGATGCGACTTCGAGCTGATGCCCGGCGAGGTCCTCGCCGTCATCGGTGACAACGGCGCCGGCAAGTCGTCGCTGATCAAGGCGCTGACCGGGGCGACCCGGCCCGACGAGGGCGAGATCTTCCTGGACGGGCGGCGCGTGAGCTTCCGGTCGCCCCTCGACGCCCGCCGCCTCGGCATCGAGACGGTCTATCAGAACCTCGCCGTCGCGCCCGCCCTCGACATCGCCGCCAACCTGTACCTGGGCCGGGAGAAGCGCCGCGAAGGCGTGCTCGGCTCGGTGTTCCGGATGCTCGACAAGCCCGTGATGCGTGCCGAATCCGCTCGCCACATGAGCGAGCTCAACATCGGCCTCCAGTCGATGGCCGGCGCGGTGGAGAACCTGTCGGGCGGGCAACGCCAGGGCGTCGCGGTCGCCCGCGCCGCGGCGTGGGCCGGCCATGTGGTCATCATGGACGAGCCGACCGCGGCGCTCGGGGTCAAGGAGTCCGCACAGGTACTGGAACTGATCGCGCGGGTTCGTGGCAGGGGCCTGCCGGTCGTGCTGATCAGCCACAACATGCCGCACGTATTCGAGATCGCCGACCGTATCCATATCCAACGCCTCGGTAAACGCGCGGGCGTCGTCAGACCCTCCGATCACACGATGTCCGACGTTGTCGCGATCATGACTGGAGCCGTCCAACTATGATCTCGGTCATCGGGGAGACCGTGGCGGACACCTTCATGCCCGCCCGGCAGCCCACACCGGGCGGACTCGACCTGCGGGTGCGACCCGGCGGCGGGCCCGCCAACACCGCCGTCGCCCTCGGCAGGCTCGGCACGCCCGTCGCCTTCGTCGGCCGGATTCCGCGCGGACCGCTGGGCGAACTGCTCCGCACCCACCTCGCCGACTCCCACGTCGACCTGTCACGCCTCGTCACCGCCGCCGAACAGTCGACGCTGGCGATCACCGCCGTCGACGAGGCAGGCCACGCTCGATACTCCTTTTATGCGACCGGCACTGCCGACTTCCAATGGACTGCCGGCGAACTCGCCGGTGCGGTGCCTCTCGAGGCCGTCTGCGTCCACGCCGGCTCCCTGGCCCTCGCCCTGGAACCCAGCGGCCCTCTTATCGAGAAAACGCTGCGAGAGCGGCGCGTCAACGCGACCATCTCGATCGACCCGAACATCCGGCCCGGCATCGTCTCCGCGGAGCGCTACCGCGAACTGCTGCCCGGCTGGACCTCGGTGGCCGATGTGTTCCGTCTCAGTTCTGACGACCTGGCTCTCCTACGCCCCGGCGTGAGCCTGCCCCAAGCGTGCGACGAATGGCATGCGCACGGCGTCCGCCTCGTCGTGGTGACCTGCGGAGCAGACGGCGCCTACGCCTCACTCGACGGACAGCGCCACCAGGTGCCCGCTCGCCCGATCACCCCCGTCGACACCATCGGCGCGGGCGACGCGTTCACCGCGGGACTGCTCCACCGCCTCCACGCCGATGGCGTCCTCGGCGGACGGCTACCCGGGCTCGATCCAGGTCTTCTCATGAGAGCCTTGACCTTCGCCTCCGACGTCGCCGCAGAAACCTGCCGTAAAGAGGGCGCCGACCCACCCCGCCTCACGGACCTGGCAGCCTGAACGTCGCCCTTGGCACCCGCCGCCATGCAAATCTCGACTCTGGGCGTCGTGGCACGCGTCACGCCGCCCAGATCGTCGGCGTCTCTCTGTCCACGCTGAGCAATGTGCCGAACAATTCCGAGCTCGTGGCCGAGGGAACGCGCCGTTGCGTCTTGGAGGTCATGAAGCAGATCGAGGATTTGAACCGCCTACGCCCGATGAACCTGCGGGCCGACCAATGGGACTGTACGGTTTTCGGCTCTGTCTCGTATCCGGTGGTAACGCAAGATGCTGATGGGTCACGCTGGGTCGTGCATGATGTCGACGAGCTTGTGAATACAGTGTTTTCGGGCTCATCGACGCCGAAACGCGCGAGCGTATCGACGTCCTGCCCGGCCGCACCGCTGATGTGCTGGGAGCCTGATTGCGCACCCATTCTGGGGTGCAGATCGTGTGCCGGGACGGCTCCGGCGCCTACGCCGAAGCGATCCGCCGCGCCCTGCCGGACGCCGTCCAGGTCGCCGACCGCCGGCCATCTGTGGCACAACTTCGGCGAGGCCGTACTGAAAGAGGTCGCCGCACACGGCGCCTGCCGGGCCAAGGCCGGGCCGCCGCTGCGCAGACCATTTCCACCATCACCGACAAGGTGCTGGCCGAGCTGGTCGAGCTGGCGCCGCTGATCGACAAGCTGGTGGCGGCCGGGGTCACCATGACCGAGCCCGGCTGG
>NZ_JBRIQO010000062.1:0-17393 GCF_052983175.1 Streptosporangium sp. G12
CTGTTCGACACCTCGGGCAACAAGAAGCCGGCCTACACCTCGGTCCTGAACGCCCTCAACGCCGCCGACCCCAACCCGACCCCCACACCGACCATCACCCCGACCCCGACCCCCACACCGACCATCACCCCGACTCCGGGTCCCGGGGCGTGCGCGGCGACGATCACGACGACCAACAACTGGCCGGGCGGCTTCCAGTCGACGGTGACGGTCAGCGCGGGCAACGCGCCGGTCAACGGCTGGACCGTACGGTGGACCTGGCCCGGCGGGCAGAGCATCAGCAGCCTGTGGAGCGGCCAGCACACCGTGTCCGGCTCCAGCGTGAGCGTCCGCAACGCCGCGTACAACGGCTCCATCGCGGCGGGTCAGTCGACCACCTTCGGCTTCACCGCCAACGGCACCGCGGCCACCCCCACGGCCACCTGCACCAGTCCCTGATCCGATTCGGACCGGGCCGTGGTTTCCACGGCCCGGCCCGTGCGCCACGTCATCTCTCCGGCTCACCCCCACACCTCCGTGGGGGTGAGCCGGTTTTTCCACTTCGGGGGATGGTCCTTCGGGGAGGGGAGCGGCGGGGCGTCCGAGTCGGCGGACACCCCGCCGCCGCTCATCGCCGGGGCTTCTGCGGAATCCTCGGCAGGACGTGGGGCGGCCCGGAGAAGGCCAGGTCCGCCTTGACGGCGTTGTAGGCGCGCTTGGGCCGGTAGGACTCGTCGTACAGGGTGGCCATGCCCTCCGGGGGGTCGGAGAACCAGCCGGGCACCCAGGAGTGCCGGTCGGTGAAACCCCAGACGGTGTAGGACAGGCAGCGCCGGTTGGCCAGGCACGCCTGCAGGAGCACGCTGTAGTTCGACGCCGACGCCTGGAGGCGGGGATTGATCTCGTTGGAGTCGCCCGCACGCACCCCGTCGGTCATCTGGCTGCGCACGTCCACCTCGGTGAACGCCGTGGCGAGCCCGAGGTCGGAGAAGGCGTCGAGCACTTCGAGCGCCTGGAAGGCGTCGAAGTTGCCGTACTGGGTGCCAAGGTGTCCCTGGCTGCCCACGCCGTCGATGGGGACGCCGCTCGCGCGCAGCTGCCTGACCATGTTGTAGACGTACCAGGTCTTGTCGGAGGACCCGCGGTCGCCGAACGCCTCGATGTTGTAGTCGTTGTAGAACAACAGGGCGTTCGGGTCGGCGGCACGGGCCCAGCGGAAGGCGTCGGCGATGTAGCCGGGGCCGAGGTGCTGCGCCCAGAAGCCCTTCAGGTGGATCGACGACGGGGTGTCCCACGGGTCGCTGGCCGCCTCGTTGACGACGTCCCACTGAGAGATCTTGCCCTTGAAGCGCTTGACGACGGTGGTGATGTGATTGCGCAGGATGTCACGGAGCTGCGTCTTGCTGATCGTCCCGTCCTCGACGCCCTGGGTGAGCCAGGCCGGCAACTGGTTCTGCCAGACCAGCACGTGCCCGCGGACCTGCTGCTTGTTCTCGCGGGCGAAGTCGATCAGCTCGTCGGCCGGGCCCCAGTTGTACGTGCCCCGGGTGGGTTCGAGCGACTCCCACTTCATGGCGTTCTCGGCGGTGACGGAGGAGAACTGCGAGGCGGCGAGCGCGCGGTACTGCGGATCGGCCGCGTCGTGCAGCACGTCCACGTCGATCGCGGTGCCGATGGCGAGACCGTGGCGGGCGGCGAGCGCGCGCAGGCTCTGCTCGGCGACCGTGGGGCGACGCTCTTCCGCCAGAACAGGAACGGCGTTCAGCGTGCCGGCCAGCATGAGCGTGGTGGCACCGAAGGTCAGGAAACGCTTCATCGAACTCCCTTGGAATCGACCCCCGAAACTTTCGGTATAGCAGCGAAAATAATCGTATTAAACCTTTCTGCAAGAGGAAAGGCCAATGTTGGAACCTCGAAATATTTCAAAATCACTCGGCGGGCGGTTGGATGCCCGGTCGCGAGAGTGCCGACGGCATCACAACCGCCCGGTCCTGGACGGCCGGTGGCATCATGACCAGGCGTGCTCCCAGGCGTCGTCGCGGGCGCGCCCCTGTCGTCGGACCCGGCTCGGGGCCGTACCTCGACGGGCCGGAGCCAGGGCATCGAGGGCATCGAGGGCATCGAGGGCATCGAGGGCATCGTGGGAAATGAAACGTTCAGAGTCGCCGTTCTTCCGCCGGCCGGGTGGCCCCGCTGAAAGAGCCCGACCTCGCAAGTCGGGTTTTCGCTGGTGGAGAGGCTGATATCTCACATGGCGGGGACGTGATGTCCGCAGGTCGTCGCATCCACGGAGAAGCGAGACGCCCGAAACTTTCTAGCCATGTCCTTGACACCTTTCCATGCCTTTTCCACACTTGGGTGCCGAGCGGACGCACCGCTTTCACCCAATTGTTAGCGCAAACATACGATGACCGCCCTTCTCGGGTCTGCGGCGGCCGTCGCGGCGACCACGCTCGGGGCGGTGGCGGCCGGAAGGGGAACTCCCGTCGGTGAGCCAAGTACGCAGCGGGATGCACGGCCGCGGAAACCATCGAGCCGCCTCAGTCAGACCAGCTTCACCTGCTAGCAGCATCCGGATGGCACGATCTCGGGAGGGTCCGTGGTACGGATCGTCATGGCAATCGCCCTTCTCGGCACGTCACTGGTGGCCGTGGCCGGGCAGGCCGTGGCCGGGCAGGTCGCAGCCGCGCCTGTCATCACCGTTTCAGACAGTGTGCGTTATCAGGAGATGGACGGCTTCGGCGTCTCCACGGCGTTCCGCCGGGGGGAGTTGCTGCGTAACCTGTCGACGGCGCAGCAGAACGACGTCTTCCGCCTGTGGTTCGACCGCGAGACCGGCGCGGGGCTCAGCATCCTGCGCCTGGGCATCGGCGCCTCGCCGGTCGGCAGTCCGTACGACAAGATGGTCTCCATCCAGCCGCAGAACCCGGGTGGACCTGACGCGCCGCCGAGATACGTGTGGGACGGGGACGACGGCGCCCAGGTGTGGGTGGCCAAGGTCGCGCAGTCGTACGGCCTGGAGCGTTTCTACGCCAACGCCTGGAGCGCCCCCGGATACATGAAGGACAACGGGAGCGAGAACAACGGCGGCACCCTCAAGCCCGAGTGGCGCGCGGCCTACGCCCGGTACCTGGCGCAGTACACGAAGTTCTACGCGCAGGAAGGTATCAAGATCACGGACTTGGGGTTCACCAACGAACCCGACTACACGGCGACCTACGAGTCCATGCGCTTCACCCCGGCTCAGGCCGCCGCCTTCGTCAAGGTCCTCGGCCCGATCGCGACCGACGTCAAGATCGCATGTTGCGACTCCTTCGGCTGGGACCAGGGCAAGCCGTACACCAACGCCATCGAGGCGGACCCTGAGGCCCGCCGCTGGGTGTCCACCTACACGGCTCATACCTACGCAAGCCAGATAACGAGCCCGCAACCCGGGAACAAGCGCACCTGGATGTCGGAATGGGGCCCCGACGGGAGCACCTGGAACGAGAACTGGGACGACGGGAGCGGCCAGGACGGCTTCACCATCGCCCAGAACATCCATCAGGCTCTCACCGTCGGCAACGTCAGCGGCTACCTCTACTGGCTGGGGGGCTCTTCGGGAGCCACCCGGGCGCTGATCCAGATCGACCCGGCGGCGCGGACCTATCGCGTGTCCAAGCGGCTGTGGGCGATGGCGGCCTACAGCCGGTTCATCCGGCCGGGCGCGGTCCGGCTCGGCACGTCGACGAGCAACTCGTCGCTGAAGGTGTCGGCGTTCCTCAACTCCGACGGATCGAAGGTCGTCGGGGTGCTGAACACCGGCAACTCGGCCGTCACCTGGGACGGCCTGCAGGGCGGCACCACCGCCTACGTCACCGACAACTCCAACTCGCTCACGAGCGCCGCGGTCACGGGCGGCGCCGTCACCCTCAAGCCGCGCTCCCTCACGACCGTCGTGATCGGCGGGCCCACGCCGACTCCCACGCCCACGCCGACGCCGACCCCCACGCCGACACCGACTCCGACCCCCACTCCCACTCCGACCCCCACTCCGACTCCCACGCCCACGCCGACTCCCACCCCGACGCCGACCCCCACTCCCACGCCGACGCCGACTCCCGTCCCCGGCGGGTGCACGGCGACGATCCAGACGGTGAACGACTGGGGCGGTGGCTTCCAGTCCAACGTCACCGTGCGGGCCGGCTCCAGCGCGATCAACGGCTGGACGGTGAGCTGGACCTGGCCCGGCTCACAGTCCGTCACCCAGCTGTGGGGAGGCGTACGGTCCGGCTCGGGAGCGGCCGTCACCGTCCGGAACGAGACCTGGAACGGCGGCCTCGCCGCCAACGCCACCACCACGTTCGGATTCACCGCCAACGGGACCGCCGCCACACCGGTACTGACATGCGGGGTCTCCTGACCCGACGACGGCGCGCCGCCGCTCCCCCCGCGTAAGGGGGAGCGGCGGCGCCCGCGGTTCGTGGCACCGGCGAAACCACCGTCGCCGTGCCGACGGCCGGCCGAGAGCGAGGTGTCAGCCCACCCGGCAGGAGACCGCCGGCCAGGTCCAGTCGCCGCCGTGCATCACGGTGAAGCCGAAGGTGTTGCCACTGCCGTTGGGGCGCATCGTCATGATCTTGCCGCTGCCGTCCCAGGTCGGGCTGCCGTTCCAGGTGGAGCTGATCCGCTGGGCGTTGCGCAGGGTCACCGTGACGATCCAGCTGTTGCTTCCCGAGACGTTGACCGACAGGTTGAACCGGTCGCTCCACTGCTGGCCGGCGGTGATGGCGGCCGTGCAGTCGCCGCCCGGCGGGTTCGTCGGCGTCGGCGTCGGTGTCGGCGAGGCGGTCGGGGTGCCGCCGTCGGGTGCCACGGCTCTGCCGGTGGAGGGCGAGATCATGCCGGCGCACAGGTTGCGGCTTCTCAGGTTCGCGGCGATCTGCGGGATCGCGTTGAGCGTCGTCGCGTACTGGTCGTGCATCAGGATGATCTGGCCGTTCTGCAGCCGTCCGGCGGCCTGCACGATCTGGGCGGTACTGGCGCCGTTCCAGTCCTGGGAGTCGACGTCCCAGATGATCTCGGTGAGGCCGAGCTGCTGGGCGACCGACCTCACGGTGGCGTTGGTCTCCCCGTACGGAGGCCGGAAGAGCCTGGGCGCGGTGCCGGTGGCCTGCTGGACGGCCTGCTGGGTCCGCTGGAGCTCCGACTGGATCTGGGAGCTGTTCATGGTGGTCAGGTGGGGGTGGGTGTAGCTGTGGTTGCCGATCCACATGCCGGCGTCTCGCTGGGCGCGGACCAGGGCCTGGTTGTTCTGGGCGTTCTGCCCGGTGTTGAACATGGTGGCCCGCAGGCCGTTCTGCCGCAGCGCGTTCAGCAGGTTGGCGGTGTTGCCGGGGTTGGGGCCGTCGTCGTAGGTGAGCCCGACGTATCCGGCGCTGCAGTCGGCGGCCTGGGCCGCGGGTGAGGAGGTCACGGCGAACGCCGCGCCGAGGACGGTGAGAAGACCCATCACGAGTGAACTCCGGATGCGTGAGCGGCGTACCCGGCTTCCGCGGGTGATGGTTGCGTTGTCGATCACTCTGTTCCTCCACTGGAACACCGATCGGTAAGGACGGACGCATGTACGGCTGCGGCGTAACGCGTACGGAATGCGCAGGACCGTGTTGAGCTGCGGTTCTGCCGCAAGGTCACCCGGGTGGGATGAGCGGGCCTGCCTGGTGAGTCATTCTGTGTATTGTCACGAAACCTGTCAAGAAAGCATCGAAATATTTCGGTAACATCGGCTGGCCTTTGGTCGCGACGAAGAAGCTTTCATCGGCCGTCCTCGCCCTCGATTGACCAGCCAGGGCCGACAGCCAGGCGAAATGCCCTTTCCGGGAATCGCAAGCAAGATCATATTTCCGATATATTTCTGAAAGTTGTTGACAGCCTGGCGCGTCAAACCCACACTCTCACCATCGACAGGCCCTAACCGCTGCCGATCCGGGTCACCCGCCGCGCGGCCTGGTCCTCCGGTCGTCGACCGCACGACCGGCCCAGCCCTGCCGCGTTGTACGACCCCAACGCGCGGTGGACGCCACCTCGGCCACCGCCCGCCCCGCGGGTCGTATCACGCTGCCTGCCCCCAACGGCCTTTATCGGCCTTCACCAAGAGGAAGCACGCATATGAACGATGCCCCCGCCCCCTCGAAGAGCCGAGGGCGTGGCCGCGCCAGGTCGCTCGTCGCCCGTGTCTGCGCCGTGGCGCTGGCCATGGCCGTGGCGGTGCTGCCCGGCCCCGCCTACGCGGCCATCACCACCAACCAGACCGGCACCAACAACGGCTACTTCTATTCCTTCTGGACCGACAGCCAGGGCACGGTCTCCATGGAGCTGGGGTCCGGCGGCAACTACAGCACCTCATGGAGGAACACCGGGAACTTCGTCGCGGGCAAGGGCTGGAGCACCGGCGGACGCAGAAGCGTGAACTACTCGGGCAGCTTCAACCCGTCCGGCAACGCCTATCTCACCCTCTACGGGTGGACGAGAAATCCGCTGGTGGAGTACTACATCGTCGACAACTGGGGCACCTACCGGCCCACGGGGACGTACAAGGGCACGGTCACCAGCGACGGCGGCACGTACGACATCTACCAGACGACGCGATACAACGCCCCCTCCATCGAGGGCACCAGGACCTTCAACCAGTACTGGAGCGTCCGGCAGTCGAAGAAGACCGGCGGCACCATAACCTCCGGCAACCACTTCGACGCGTGGGCCCGTAACGGAATGAGCCTGGGCAGCCACGACTACATGATCCTCGCGACGGAGGGCTACCAGAGCAGCGGAAACTCCAACATCACGATCGGCGGCTCCTCCGGCGGCGGTGGCGGCGGCGGTGGCGGTGGTGGCGGTGGCGGCGGTGGCTGCACCGCGTCGCTCTCCGCGGGCGAGCAGTGGAGCGACCGCTACAACCTCAACGTCGCGGTGAGCGGTTCGAGCAACTGGACCGTGACGATGAACGTCCCGTCCCCCGCCAAGGTCCTCTCCACCTGGAACATCAGCGCGAGCTACCCCAGCGCCCAGGTGCTGACCGCCAGGCCCAACGGCAACGGCAACAACTGGGGCGTGACGATCCAGCGCAACGGCAACTCGACCTGGCCGACGGTCTCCTGCAGCGCGAGCTGACCTCGGCCCACCCCTCACGGCGCGGCGGCCCGACACCGCCGCGCCGTCGAGGACCACGCCGTTCGACCCGGGCACCTGACGCGAGTGTGCCCCGGACGCGCCCCGGTGCTGGGACACCTCGGTCGTCCCACCCCCTGGTCTTCCGACCGGATACGCGCTCACCCGGCAGCCCGCCGGGATCCGGTCGGAAACGGTGGTCCCGCTCCACTGGGGAGTGGGGGCGGGGCCACCACTGTTCTCGGAAGTCGGCACCACATCCCTAGGCCGTGTGTCATAAGTGGCTGGGGATAGTTGCCCGCCTGACGTGATGACAGTGGACACGGCAGGTTCCGGATCGGCGGACAGGCGCCTCTGGACGGGCGGCCGTCTCTCGTCCGGCTCGACGGCTACGGCGACTACCGCTGGTGTTCCGTGCGGACGATCCCGGATCCGACGCGGTGAACGTCTTCAGCCGAGCCAGGTAATTCCCGTGGGCGTGCCGCCGGGCCGTACGCGGCGAGGAAGACCCGTACCGCGCCCTCGACATGGTGGTCCAGCTCCAAGGCGGTGGGAGCGCGGTCATCACCGAGCAGCATGGCCTGGTTGACCGGTGCGGACATGACGAGCCAGTTGAACTGGGTCGCGGCGGTGACCGGGTCGGCTGCCAGCAGCGCCCCCCGGGCGTCGAGGTCGGCGAACGCCTTAGCCAGCGCCGCGATCGTTCGTCCGGGACCGCGTTCGTAGAAGGTGCGGCCAAGCTCGGGAAAGCGAGAGGTCTCGCCGATCACCAGCCGGCGGAGCTGGACGACGCGCGGGCGCAGCACGAGCGCGAGCTGCCGCCGGGCCAGCTCGCGCAGGTCCGCCTCGACATCTTGGGTGTCGGCGAGGCCGGACACCGCGTCCTGGACGACCTGGCCGGCCTCGTCGACGGTGGCGGCGACGATCTCGAGGAACAGCCGCCGCTTGTCAGTGAAGTGCTTGTAGACGGTCGGCTTCGACACCCCGGCGACCGCGGCCACCTCCTCCACGGTGGTGCCCAGGTAGCCGTTGCGCAGGAACACCTCCGTCGCGGCGTCGAGGATGGCACGGTGCTTACGGTCGGAGCGGTTCTCACCCATTGCGCAAGACTAAACTGAACGGTGTAGTTTGCCGTAATGGCTTTCACCGACGAAGAGATCACGTACCTGCGCTCGCAGCCGCTCGGACGGCTGGCCACCCTCGGCGAGAGCGGACAGCCCGATGTCGTACCCGTGGCCGTCGAGTTCGACGGGACTTTCCTGTGGGTCGGCGGTGCCGGTACCGTGCGCGACACCCGCAAGTTCCGCAACATCGCCTCCGGAAACCACAAGGTGGCGCTGGTGGTCGACGACCTCGTGTCGCTCGAACCGTTCATCGCCCGGGGCATCCGCGTGTACGGCGACGCCGAGCAGCCCTTCGAGCGGGTCGGCCTGGTCGGCCCCGGCACCTACCTGCGCATCACGCCGACCGTGTCGTGGAGCTGGAATCTCGCGGGTGAGCCCGCTGGCGAGGAGTGGTACCCATCGAACAAGATCGTGCACTAACCGCGCCTGCAGTACGGCTCGACGTGCCATTCAGCGTGGCGGTGACGAGGCGGTTCGATGTGACCGACGCGCAGTGGGCGGTACTGGAACCGCTGCTGCCCAAGAGGAAGAAGCCTGGCCGACCACCGAAGTGGAGTAGACGACAGCTGATCGATGGAATTCGGTGGCGAATTCGGGTTGGTTCGCCGTGGCGGGACGTGCCAGCCTGTTACGGACACTGGCGCACGGTGTACGGGCTGTTCCGGCGGTGGCAGCGCGAGGGTATCTGGACTCGGATCCTGGCCGGGTTGCAGGGTCATGCTGACACGTCGGGTCTGATCGACTGGGACATAAGTGTGGATTCCACGATCGCTCGGGCGCATCAGCACGCCGCTGGCGCCAGGCGACAGTCGCACCTGCAAGTTGAGCCGCCGGGTGGTGCTGGTGGCGCGGAGCCGGAGGATCACGCGTTGGGCCGGTCTCGGGGCGGTTGGACGACCAAGCTGCACCTGGCCTGCGAGCAAAGGCGCAAGGTGCTGTCGATGGTGCTCACTGCCGGACAACGCGGAGACTGCCCGCAATTCATCACAGTGCTCGGCCGGATCCGGGTCCCGCGCGTTGGTGGTGGTCGGCCGCGCAGCCGCCCAGACCGGGTTTTAGCTGACAAGGCGTACAGCAGCAAGGCCAACCGTGCCTACCTGAGCCAACGGTCGATCCGCTGCGTCATCCCGATCAAGGCCGACCAGGTCGCCCACCGCCGCGCCCGTGGCTCACGGGGTGGGCGACCACCAGCCTTCGACAAGGTCGCCTACCGGCTACGACACGCCGTCGAGTGCGGCATCAACTTGCTCAAACAACACCGCAGCGTGGCGACCCGCTACGACAAACTTGCCGTGCGGTACGAAACCACCGTAATCATCAGCATGATCGACACCTGGGTCCGTCGTATCGAACGCCACTTATGACACACGGTCTAGTCGCGGAACGATCCGTCCGCCCGGCGCAGATGATTGCTGAGCAGATGCCTGCAGTCGGGACAGTGACGCATGAACCCGCGCTTCACCACGAAAGCGATACCGACGGTGCACAAGTACAGGAGCCCGACCATCCACTTCTGCCCCACGCGGGGAACGGCCGGCTTAGTGCAGGTCCCGCAGTCTCGACAGCTCACTGTTCCCCCGTCACCGTGATGGACGACCACCTGCCCTGTAGATCGTACGTGGGGGCAATCTGGAACAAGTGTGTGAGTCCATTCCGCTTCTGCGGACATCTGGTGGCTCATACCGAATCAGGTCCAAGCAGGTGTTCGCCATCATGCGTACGGACAGCGGGACCGGCGATTCGGAGCGCGTCCAGCAGACGGATCGGAAATGCTTCCGACATGCGGGTTGAGACCTCGTCGAGCGTGAGCCATGTGGTCTTCGTCGCCTCCTCAGTTGATCTGGCCTCCCCCTCCACCGGGTGGCAGAGACAGACCGGGGAGACGACCCCGAGCGTCATGTTCTTGTAGACGCCGGTCAGGCGGATCGGCTCGACGTGGACACCCGTCTCCTCCAGGACCTCGCGCCGGACCGAGTCCAACGGGCCTTCGTCCAGCTCGACGACACCACCGGGCACCGGAGCGCAAGAAAGATCCGGCCACTTCGGTGAGTGACCAGGACCTCATATGAAACCCCCGGGAGCCTCGGGACAAGTGCCCTTCGCCGTGGAGCCCGAAGATAAGTGACACCGCGGGGCGTCCGACGTTCGGACGCCCCGCGGCGGCGTTACCCGGCAGGGCGGATCAGGTCCGCCGTGGCGTTCAGCTTCCGTAGACCTCGAAGCTGAACAGGGAGTACCCGTACGCCGAGCCCCGGGTGGTGCCGTAGATGCGCACGTACCGGGTGGAGGCGCTCAGGCCGGTGTTGTTGTCCTCGCCGCCGTTGCCGCCGGTCACCGACCTGGCGTTGGTCCAGGTCGTGCCGTTGGGCGAGGTCTGGATCTGGTACGCCGACGCGTAGGCCGCCTCCCACACCAGGCGCACCCGGTTGATCGTGTACGTGGCGCCCAGGTCGACCTGGATCCACTGCGGGTCGGAGAACGCGCTGGACCACCGGGTCGTCGCCGACGCGTCCACCGCGGCCGAGGCCGGGTAGGTGGCCGCCTCCACGCTGGAGGCCGTCGCCGGCTTGTTCAGCGCGAGGTTCGTCGACGTCGGCGGGGTGCCGCTGGTGAACGTGAAGGAGTCGACGTCGAACAGCGAGCCCGCGCCACCGGTGAAGACCAGGAACAGGTTCGTCGTCCCGGGCGGCGGCGTCACGGTGCCGGTGACGTTGACCCACGTCTCCCAGCCGCCGGTCGGCGCGACCGTTGCCGTGCCGACCACCGTCCCGGTCGCCGAACCGGCCCGCAGGGTGAGCGTGCCGCCGGTGCCGGCCGACGCGACCCGGGCCGTGAACGACGTGACCCCGGTCAGGTTGTACGGCGTGAACGAGATCCAGTCCCCGTTCTCGATGTGCCCGACCGCGTTGCCGCCGTTGGCCGACGGCTTGGCCACGATCTGGACGCCCTGCTGGGCGCTGTAGTGCTCGGCCTGGCGGGTCCGCGGCTGCAGGACGGCCTGCGGCGCGTGGACGGCCGTGGTCGAGCCGACCGGGGTGTACTCCGCGTCGAAGACGCCGAAGATGTTCGCGTTGGCGTCGTGCTCACCGTCCACGGGGGTCTGGATGGTGCCCGAGCAACCGGTCGCGCTGGTCATCTGGTGGCCGTGGCTGTCGTGACCGAGGATGTAGTTGATCTTCACCCGGCTGCAGTCGATGGTCGGGGAGTTCGGGTCGGTGACGCTGATCTGGAACGGGACCGCGTCGCCGAAGCTGAACACCCGCCCGTTGAGCGGCAGGTTGAGGGTGACCGTCGGTTGCCCGACGCTGATCGTGGTGCTCGCCGTGGCGCTGCGACCGGTGTTGTCGCTCACCGTCAACGTCGCCGTGTACGTGCCGTTGGCCGTGTAGGTGAACGACGGGTTCGCCGCGGTCGAGTCGGTGCTGCCGTTCGTCGTGAAGTCCCACGCGTACGTGATCGGGTCGCCGTCCGGGTCGGTGCTCCCGGCCGAGCTGAACTGCACGGTGAGCGGCGCGTTGCCGGCCTTCGGGTTGGCGCCGATCGCCGCGATCGGCGCCTGGCCGGTGCCCGAGTTGTACTCGATCCTGTACACGGCCGAGTTGGCGTCGCCGCCGAACCATCCGGTGCCGTAGTCGAGCACGTACAGCGCGCCGTCCGGCCCGAACTCCATGTCCATCACCTGGGTGCCGGTCCAGGTGGGGAAGGGCTCGATCGAGCCCACCCCGCCACTGGCGTTGAGGGTAACCGTCTTGATCCACCGCCGGCCGAACTCGCCGATGAACACCTTGCCGTTCATCGACGCGGGGAACTTCACGTCCGAGACGAGCCCGGCGTCGTAGTTGTAGACCGGGGCGTTCATCGGCGACCAGCTTCCGCAGCACAGCTCCGACCGGTCCTGGCCGACCCCGTACGGCAGCCAGGCCGCGCGCGAGGCCGGGAGCTGGGTGATGCCGGTGTTGTTGCGCGAGTTGTTCACCGGCCCGCCGGCGCAGTTGAACGCGGCGCCCGAGGGACCGGACGGGAACGTGAAGTCGATGTACGGCACGTTGAACTGCGAGCAGTACGGCCAGCCGTAGAAGCCGGGCTGGGTGATGCGCTCGAACGAGACCGACGCCGCCGGGCCCCGGGTGGCGCTGGCGCTGCCCGCGTCCGGCCCGTAGTCACCCAGGTAGACGATGCCGGTGGCCTTGTCCACGTTCATCCGGAACGGGTTGCGGAACCCCATCGCGTAGATCTCGGGCCGGGTGTTCGCGGTGCCGGGCGCGAACATGTTGCCCGCCGGGACGGTGTAGCCGCCGCCCGCACTCGGCTTGATCCGCAGCACCTTGCCGCGCAGGTCGTTGCTGTTGCCGGAGGTGCGCTGCGCGTCGTAGGCCGGGTTGCGGTCGGTCCGCTCGTCGATCGGCGTGTAGCCGCTGGAGTCGAACGGGTTCGTGTCGTCACCGGTGGAGAGGTAGAGGTTGCCGGCCGCGTCGAAGTCGATGTCGCCGCCGACGTGGCAGCACATGCCGCGACTGGTGGGGACGTCGAGGATGGTGACCGCGGAGGCCGCGTTGAGGGTGTGGTCCGCGTTGACCGTGTACCGGGCCAGCCGGTTCACCCCGTTGAACGGGGCGAACTGGGCCGCCGTGCCCGAGGCCGGCGCGTCACCGCCCGGAGTGGACAACGGCGGCGCGTAGTAGACGTACACCCACCGGTTCGACGCGAAGTTCGGGTCGGCCTTGATGCTCTGCAGGCCTTCCTCGTCGTGCGTGTACACGGGGATGGTGAGAGCCACCTTGGTGTTGCCCAGCACGTCGGTGTAGCGGATCGTGCCGTCGCGCGACGTGTGCAGCACGCCCCGGTTGGGCAGGACGGTGAGGCCCATCGGCTCGCCGGTCTCCGCCGCGCCCTTGGCCAGCGTCACCTGGGTGTAGCCGGGCGCCGCGAGTGCCGCGGGCGCCGCGGGCGCCGCTGCCTTCGAGGCGGTGCTCGGTGCGGCCTGTGCCGGTGGAGGACCCAGGCTGAGGGCGGTCGCCAGTACGGCGACGCCTGCGACGAGTTTTCTTAACATGATCGGTGGTGCTCGCTTCCTGTAGTACGAATCCATACAGGCGTGCGCCGATCACGCCAACGACGCGGAGAGGCGGGGGAATCCCTCGGCGACGTCGCTCGGACAAACTGTGACTGCTATGAGTAAAACAGTCAACAGGTCCTTGTCAGGGGTTGTGAGTCACCTCGTCTTTGAGGCTTCGAGCGCCGCGGAGCTGTGGCGAACCGTCAAGCGACCGCGGGCGGACACGTTGGAGGGCATCACGAAGGGGGCCGTCGCCGGCCGTCGCGGTGGGCCATGACGACGGGACGCGGGGATCGTCCCGCTCGCCGGCCGGGGGGAGCAGGTGAACGGTGAGCGCCGGTGCTGTCGGCGCATACCGGCCTCCACCGGCGGGTGACGAGCGGGACCGGGCCGACGGGGCGGTCGGCGTACGCCCTCGCCGGCCCGGCTATCTCCCTTGTGCCGGCGGCGCGGCGCCGACCTGGCGCCGCGCCTGCCGTCAGCAGGTCGCGGTGGTACGGATCGGCAGTCGCATGACGACCTCCAGGCATTCGAGGGGGGTGGGGGGTGTGGGGGCCGGCCGATCACCGATCGCGGAGCGGGGCCGCGGTCGGTGGAACCGCGTGATCAGGTGCGGTGGTACGAATACGGAGTGAGCCGGGGCCGTGGAAACCCGGCGATCGGTACGGCCTGCGAGACCGCCTCGGCCGCCGTCGCCGTACGGTGCCGAGCCCTGTGGGTGAGGTGGTTCGCTCCCGGCCGCTCCGGCTCCGGCTCGACGGCCGCGCGCCCGCGCGGTGATTCGAGTCGGCGACCTATCCCGGCCTCGGGCAGCGACCTCTCGCCACGCGGGGGACGAAGAGTGCGGTGCTGCAATCGCAAATCGCTGCACCTCCTGAACTTTCGCCATTTTTGCGGCTCATTCGGTCATTCTGCTGCGATCTTAAAATGTTACGCGCAGACTGTCCAGATGTTACGGCCGACTTCGTTGGACTTTCGCCGAGGAACGACGAAAGTCCAACATTATTGGTCGAAACTTATCCTTCCGCGACGCAGGGAGCGATAAGCCCCGCAACGGTGTCGGCGTCGGCGGAGCGGAGGAGGCCACGCTCCGCCCATGACGATCCTTCACTTGTCCATTCGTCGTAACCCTCCGCGCGGCCGGACACCGACCGGCTGCGGGATCCGCGTCGCGCTGTGATGGCCGGGACCGGTGTGGTCAGTTCTCGGCAGGGCGGGTGAGGGAGAGGACGAACCCGCTCGCCGGGCGGGCTGGGATTCGACGCAGGGAGATGCCGAGGTCCTGTTCGGGGACGTGGTAGTCCAGCCGGGCCAAGCGGACGGCCAGGGCCTGCAGGAGGGCGACGGTGATGGGCTCGCCGGGGCAGCGGTGGCCGGTGCGCGGGTCGCCGCCGCCCTGGGGGATGAGGTCGAAGGCGCCGATCCGTCGGCCGTCGAACCGCTGCGGGTCGAAGGTGTAGGGCTTCTTCCACAGCAGCGGGTCGTGGTTCTGGCCGTAGATATCGAGCAACACCAGCGAACCTGCGCCGATCGGCTCCCCTTGCCAGGACAGGTCCCTGACGGCCCTGCCGCCGACGAAGGGGGCGAACGGGTAGAAGCGGCGGACCTCCTGGGCGAACATCTCGGCGAAGGACCCCTCGCCGTCACCGTCATCATCGCGCAGGAGGGCGCGGTGCTCGGGCCAGCGGTGCAAGGCATGAGCCGCGAACGTCACGAACCAGGACACCGCCACGGTCGGGCGGATGACGTTGAGCAGTTCCACCGCCGCCACGCGGGGATCGAGCAGTTCGCCGCCGGGGTCGCGGTGGTGGGCGACCACGTCGGCCGCTGAGCCCGCCGGTACCGAGAGGGCGCCGCGGCGCACGTCCCGCACCAGGGCGGCCAGCCACGCCTCGCGGCGCCCTCTGGCCACGCGGGCCCGCCAGTGCCGTGGCCCGGCGGTGGCGAAACCGTCGACCATGGCGAGGAGGTCGCCGGCCGCGTCTTCCACGTCGGTGCCGTCCAGCGGGACGCCGGTCCACCGGCAGACGCCGCGGGTCAACACCTTGGCGACCTCGTCGAAGAGCACGACACGGCGCCCGTCGGCCCACGAGGCCACAGCCTCGTCCCAGGCGGTCATGGTGTGGCCGGTCAGGGCCGCGATGCCCTGGTCGGTCATCAGCGTCGTGAACATCGCCTTGCGTAGGCGGTGGTCGGCGCCGTCGAGGGTGTGCACGGCGCCGTGCCCGGTCAGGGTGCTCTTGACCATCTCCGGCAGCGCGGTATCGCGCCGGAGGTGGTCCTCGTCGTAGAAGAACCGCGCGGCCTCCGGCCCGCACAGGCCCACCACGCGCCGGCCCATCAGCCGGGTACGGACCACCCCGCCGGGGGTGCGGCGCCGCAGGTTCGGCAACCAGCCATAGCCTTCGAGCAGCAAGGACAGCGTGTCGTCGAGTTCAGGCATAGTCCTGCGCCTGCCCGCTCTCCCCGCGAGAAAACACGGTCGTCGGCCACGGGCGCCGGTGCCGGCGAGCGTGCGACGCGGCTTGGGCGATGGAGGCCCACCGGCCGTCGCCGCTCTCCGGGCGCGCGTCGAGGGCGGCCGACCAGAAGGCGACCCCGGCCGCGAAGTCGTCGCGGTCGATCACGACGCTGCCGACACGGGAACGGCGCATGATTTCTCCAGGTGTCGTCAGGTGTCGTCGCGGTCTTCGTGGGCGCTGCCGGGCTCGGCCAGGGTGCGGTGCATGCGCGCCTTGGCGGTCTCGGGCGTGACCTTGGCGGCGACGCTCTGCACCCTGTTCTTGACCGAACCGGCCACCACGTGGTCGTCACCCGCCATCAGTGCCTTGAACCCCTGCTCGGCCACCTGGGCGGGGTCGTCCTTCCTCCCGGCTCCCACCCTGGTGTCCAGCATGCCGGCGCGACGGAAGAAGTCGGTGTCGGTGGGGCCGGGCAGCAGGGCGGTGACGGTGACGCCGGTGTCCTTGAGCTCCTCGCGCAGAGCCTCCGAGAAGGAGAACAGGAACGCCTTCGAAGCGGCGTAGACCGCCTCGAAGGGGCCGGGCATGGTGGCCGCGACGGAGGAGGTGAACAGCACGCGGCCCCGCCCCCGGCCGACCATGTCCGCCAGCACGCGTTTGGCCAGGTGCACCGAGGAGGTGACGTTGAGGTCGATGAGCTTCAGTTCTGCGGCCAGATCCGTGTGGCGGGCGAAGTCGCCGCCCACCCCGACGCCCGCGTTGATCGCCACCGCCTCCAGGGGCCGGCCCGAGGCGGTGGCGCGAGCGTACAGCTCCTCGACCCCGGCGAACTCGGTGAGATCGGCGCGAACGGCGGTGACCTGCGCGCCCGGTTCCCGTATCGAGTCGGCGGCCTCCTCGATGCCCTCGTCCTCGGCGGTGACGACGAGGTCGAAGCCGTTGTGCGCGAACTGCCTGGCCAGCTCGTACCCGATGCCGCTGGAAGCTCCGGTGACGAGTGCCAGTGGCCGGGGTGTGGGACTGCTCATGAGCTCGGTTCCTTTCCAGTCGACGTTCCACGTCCGGTCGACGTTCCACGTCCGCGAAGCGGTGGAGAGGGGCCGATCGACAGACGGCCTTTCGAAGTGGTGAATGCCGTTTTTCACGGTGCGGGGTGCCGGGACGTTCACGGGGCCGGGTACCCGGCTCGTCCGAGGGGAAACACGGCTGGTGATCGCGGTACGCCGTTGCCGGTGCCGCACGGTGGACGGAGCCCGTACAGGATTCACGCGGGTCATCACGGACGAGGGCGGAAACGGCGGCGCAGGCGAAGACGTCGTCATGTGAGATGCCGAGACAGGCCCACCGGGCGGATGACCCCGACCGGGCATCTCATGAGGTGTCGCACACGCCGGTGGGGTAGGGGGGTGATAGTTACGGTTGGTGGGGCAGGAGCGATGGATGAGATTCCACGGCGTGTCAACGGCCTCGGTAGCCGGGGCGGCGCTGCTGGTGTGTGTGGCGGGGTGCGCGTCCGCGGCCGCGCCTTCCGCTCAGCGGGCGGCGCAGAACTTCTACGCCGCCGTGCGGGACCGCCAGGTGGAGCGGGCCTGCGCGCTGCTGGCTCCGGAGGCGGCCGAGAGCCTG
>NZ_JBRIQO010000063.1:0-15239 GCF_052983175.1 Streptosporangium sp. G12
ACGGCACGCCCGCCACTACGCCCGCCTCCTCGACCGGCACGCCACCGCGCTCCAGGACGGCTCGGACGCCGAGGTCGTCCGCGTGCTCGGCGCCGAGATGGACAACATCCGCCTGGCCTGGCGGGTGTCCGGGCAGCCGCGTTTCCTGGACCACTACTGGACGTTGTGCCTGCGGTTGCGCCTGTACGAGGAGTCGACGGCGATCGTCCGCGAGCACCTCGACCGCCCTCCGGATGACCCGCGCCTGCGGGCCCGCCTGCTCCGGATGGCCGCGGTGAGCTCCCACCAGCTCGCCGGGGAACGCGCCGCCACCCGCCTGGCCCGCGCCGCCCTCGACACGCTCGGCGAGCCACTCCCCACCACCTCCACCGGCCTCGCGACCGCTCTCCTGACCGCCGCCACCCGCCAGGCCGCCCACCGCCTCCTGCCGGCCACGGCCGCCCGCCGTCTCCTCCCCGCACCCCGCGCGGACGGGGGCGAGGCCGCGCAGGCGCTGACCTTGCTCGCCCGGCTCGCCTACCACCGGCAGGACCTCCCCGTGATGCTGGTGACCTCGCTGCGCCAGCTCAACGCCGCCGACCGCGGCACCGACCTCGCCCTGCGCGCCGAGTCCTGCGCGAACTTCGCCGCCATCGCCCGCCTCGCCGGTCGCCACCGGATCGCCACCTGCTACGGCAGCCTCGCCGACCAGGCACTTTCCGGCATCGACCACCCGGACGAGGCCGTGCACCGGGCCCGGCTGGCCCGCGGGATCGACCTGCTCCACGCGGGCCGTTTCGAGGACGCCAGGCGGTCGTTCACGGAGGGACGGTCGCGGACGATCGACCCGCGGGTGGCCGAGAACTGCGCCGGCATGCTCGCCGAGACCGCACTGTGGCAGGGCGAGTTCGCCGCGGCGGCCACCGGGTACGCGGAGACGGAGGAGCTGGCGGTCGCGCGGGTGGGCGGGGACGACATCGGCCGCCACTGGTGCCTGACCGGCCGGGCGGAAGCGCTGTTGCGCCTGGACGGGGTGCCGGTGGAGCGGATCCGGGAGCTGCTGGCGGCCGCCCGCGCCTCGCACGAGCGGCGGCGTACGCACGCGAAGGAGATCGGCCTGCGCGACAGCCCGGCGAGCCGCACGATCCAGGAGCTGCGCCTGCTCACCATCGCGGCCCGCCTGGATCCGGCGCGGGCGCCCGCGGCGCTGGCCGAGGCGCTGACGCTGGCCGAGCGGCTGCCGACGGTGCAGCCCGGCATGCTGGAGTGCTGGACCGGCCTCGCCGAGCTGCTCGGGAACGCGGGGCGGGACCGGACCGTGGCTCCCCTCCTGCTCGGGCACCTCTCCCGGTACGCCGCCCGCAACCCCGGCGCCGCCGCCCGGATCGGCTGGGCCCTCGCGCTGGTCCTGGCCGCCCTGGGCGGGCGAAGGCGTGCCAGGCGGGCGGCCGAGCAGGCGGTGGCGACCGCCGAACGCCTGGCCGCGCCGTACGACCGCCGCAGAGCCGAGTCCCTGGCCCGCGCCCTTGGATGAAGGTTTCACCGTCCTCAAGGACGGATGGTGCGCACGCGGCCGTCGTCTTCACGCTGCCGGGTGCCGGCGCCCCGGGGTCAGCCGACCGTGATGACGAGCTTTCCCGGCGCGTTGCCCGCCGCCAGGTCACCCACCGCGGCGGAGGCCTCCGCCAGGGAGTACGTGCGCCCGACGGCCGGTCGTATGGTCCCGGCCTCGATGAGGTCGCGCAGCGCGTCCAGGTCGGCGGTGCGGGTCAGCGCGATCTGCGCGTCCAGGCGCTGGCGCGTGAACGGGGTGATCAGCCGGGCGGCGAGCAGCCGGCTGATCCCGCCGAACCACCGGCCGCCGCCCTCGCCGCCGACGATGGCGAGCCGGCCGCGCTCGGTGAGCAGCCCGCGCAGCAGGGGCAGCGGCCGGATGCCCGCGATGTCGATGATCAGATCGTAGGTCCCGGTGAGCGGCTCGCGCGTGTAGTCGATGACGGCCTGGGCGCCCAGCGACCGGACGAGGCCGGCCTTGGCCGTGCTGCACACGGCGGTGACGTGGGCGCCGCCGGCGACCGCGAGTTGCGTCGCGAAGCTGCCCACTCCGCCACCGGCGCCGATGACCAGCACCTTCTCGCCGGCGGTGACCTGGCCGACGGCCCGTAACGCGGTCACCCCTGAGACGGGTACGGCCGCCGCTTCGGTGAAGCTCAGGTTGGCGGGCTTGCGGGCGAGCTTGCCCGGGCGGGCGAGAGCGAACTGCGCGTACGCGCCGGTCGCCTGGCCGTACACCTCGTCGCCGGGGCGAAACGCGGTCACGTCGGCGCCGACGGACTCCACGACGCCGGCCACGTCCATGCCCGGCACGCGGTTGCGGGGCCGGCGCAGGCCGAAGCCGAGGCGGCCGACGAGCGGGAGCCCGGTCATGACGTGCCACACGCCGTAGTCGACGCCGGCCGCGTGCACCCGGATCAGCACATCGCCGGCGCCGGGCGCCGGGATCGGGACCTCGCCGAGGCTCAGCGTGTGCGGCGGGCCGTACTCGTCCTGGACGATCGCTTTCATGAGGGGTCTCCTTCGGTGTCGGGGTACTGGAAGACGTCGTCGAGTCCGACCCGGAACACCCGGGCGATGCGGAACGCCATCTCCAGCGAGGGGGAATAGCGGCCCTGCTCGATCGCGATGATGGTCTGGCGGGTGACGCCGACCCGGTCGGCCAGCTCGGCCTGGGTCATCTCGTCGTGCGCGAACCGCAGGGCCCGGATCGCGTTGGTGACCCGCGTCGGCTTCACCACGTCTGGAAGCCGCCCTTGCGGTACGCCATGATCTTGGCGAACGAGCTGAGCACCGAGGACAGCACGAACGCCAGGTAGACGGCGTTGGCGATCCAGAAGTGGCGCAGCTCGGCGATGGCCATGACCAGTACGGCGAGCGCGCCGATGACGAGGACCGACTGCCCGATGCGCTCACTGACCTGGTTGATCTCACGGTCGCGCTCGTCGGTGCGGTCGGCGCCGTGGCCGCCCGCGACGGCCATCGCGATGTGGGCCACCATCGCGGCGACGATGGCGCCGCCGATGGTCCACAGCAGAGTTCCCGCGTAGGCGACGTCGGCGAGCGGGCCGTCGCCGGCCCGGCTCAGGACGATCGCCACGTAGATCGTGTACGCGCCGATGGAGACCACGATCATCACCCAGGCGCGCTTTTCCTCGAAGGCCATGGCCGCCCCTCATGTAAAACAAAGCTGACATCAACCAATGTAAAGCGCCCCGGACACCGTGTCAAAGTTTATTTACATTTACGATCGGCTGCGGGCCGGTCCTGAACGCCCGGACGCGCTCGCCGTCGGTGTGGACGCCGGGCGGGTTCTCGTACGTGACGAAGGTGAGGCCGACCAGGGCCTGTTCAGTTGCCGCGCAGCGTCTGTGACGGCGCCCGGCCGTACCGCGCGCGGTAGAGGGCGGCGAAGCGCCCCTGGTGCGGGAAGCCCCACTGGGCCGCCACGGTCGTCACGGTGCACCTGGCCGGGTCGCCGGCCGCCAGCTCGTCGTGCACCCTGCCCAGGCGCACGTCCCTGAGGTAGGTCATCGGGGTCAGGCCGAGATGGCGGCGGAAGCCCTCCTGGAGCGAGCGGCCGCTGACCGCCACGGCGCGCGCGACGTCGTCGGTCGTGAGCGGCAGGTGGGCGTGGTCGTCGATGTACCGCATCGCCCGGCGCACCACCTTGGGCAGGGCGGGCGGCCGGGGGGCGTTCAGCCGCTCCAGGTAGTTGGACGGCTGCCCGGTGAGCAGGGAGGAGAGCATGGCGTTCTCCAGGTGGGCGATCGCCAGCGGCTGCGCGGCGAGCCCGTCGCCGTGCTCGGCCTCCCTGACGATCAGGTCGGCCATCGCCTTCCAGGCCCGCGCCCAGCCGGCGGTCATGTCCATGCCCAGGTCGAAGACGACCGGACGGTCGAGCCGCTCCCCGAGCATCCGCTCCAGGGCGTCCTCGACGACCGGCCGGTCGAATTTGACGATCAGCTGGGGGCAGCCCGCTCCCCAGCGCATGTCGAGGTACTCCGACGGCGACGGCAGGGACGCCAGGTCCGGCGTCGACACGATCTCCTGGCCGCCGCACCGGATCAGGCTGCGCCCGGCCAGCGGGATCTGCACCAGGAAGAAGGACTCAAGCTCCCCGGGCTCGATGCGGACGTCCGCCCCGTAGTCCAGGTAGTTCACCCGCACGGTGCCCAGCTGGACCGAGTTGAGCCGCGCGGCCAGCCGGGAGGCGTCACCGGTGAGCTCCAGCCGGTGGGGGCAGAACACCCGGCCCACCAGCTCGCGGGTCTCGTCGAGGTCCGCGGTGTCGAAGACCGGCCTGTTGCCCAACGGGAGCGGCCCTCGCGTCTCGCCCATCGACACTCCAACCCTCTGTGCCCGTACGTGTCCGCATGTGCCGTCGCATGCGTACGGCGACGCGAGGTCGCGCGGCCGATCCCCACATGGTCTACCGGCCGGACCCGGCCGACTATGGAGAAATACGCAAAAGACCTCGGGGGACCGTGTCCGATAGTGGACAGCCCTCGCGGGCGAGGCGCGAGGGCAGGCTCACGGGCGCGCCGGGCCCGCGTGAGTCACCGCCGGGAGGGCTCCATCGGGTGGTGGCGCGTGGCCCTGCTTTCGGGTGACGGCGCGTGGCCCGGCTTTGCCGTGGCTTTCACCCGCCGGTCCTACCGTGTGCTGGTGACGTCTTTTCACCGGTACCTCGCGGAGGAGGTCGCGGTCGACCACGCGGAAGGGCTCGTCCCCCGGCGCGAGGCGCTGCACCGCCTCACCCTTCTCGGGCTGGCGGCACCCGCCGCCGGCGCGCTGCTCGCGGCCTGGGAAACCGGCGGGGGGGACGCGACCGCGCCGGCCGTCACGGGACCCGGTGCCGCTACCGGATCCGGTACGGCGACGGCGTCCGCCATGCCACCGGACGGCGCCTCACCCCCGGGACCCCCGCCCCTGCCGACCGAGGAGATCATCTTTTCCGGCGCCGAGAGCGGCGTCACCCTCAGGGGCACCTGGGCGGCGCCCGCGCAGCCGCGGGGCGCGGTGCTGGTCATCCACGAGAACCGCGGGCTCACCGATCACATCCGGTCGGTCGCCGGGCGCCTGGCGGCCGACGGCTACTGCGCGCTCGCCGTCGACCTGCTCTCCCGCGAGGGCGGGACCGCCTCCTTCGAGGACCCGGCGCAGGCCACCGCGGCGCTGGGCGCCATCTCCCCCGAGCGCCTCGCCTCGGACATGAGGGCCGCCCTCGGTGAGCTGGAGCGCGGCGCCCCCGGCAAGAGGCTCGGCGTCACCGGTTTCTGCTTCGGCGGCGCGATGACCTGGCTGCTGCTCGGCTCGGACGAGCCGCGCCTGTCGGCGGCCGTCCCGTTCTACGGCCCGCTTCCCGACGACGCCGACCTCTCCGGGTCGAGGGCCGCCGTCCTCGCGATCTACGCCGAGCGGGACGACCGGGTCAACGCCAGCCGCGACGAGGCCAAGACCGCCCTGGAGAGGGCGGGCCTGGAACACGAGATCGTGACGTTTCCCGGCGTCGACCACGCCTTCTTCAACGACACCGGCCCGCGGTACGACGCCGGTGCCGCCGCCGAGGCGTACCGGCGCGTCCTGGACTGGTTCGGCCGTCACCTGGCCTGAGCGCCCCACAGCCGACGTGCCCACGCGGTCCCCGTGTCCACGCGCCCCCGCCCGCCTCGGCGGAGCGGGACGGGACGTCGGGAAGAGGCCGCAGGCGGCGCGCCGGGGCTCAGCTCACGTCGAGGCCCGCTCGGTGGAGATCCCCCCGGGCAGGCCGGTCACCACGACCTCTCCCTCCCGGTCGACGGCCGCGCTCACCTCCGCTCCGGCGACCCGCAGGCCGCGGGCGGAGACCGCGCCCAGGGGGGCGCCGGCGAGCGGGCGCAGCAGCAGCCGGCCCTCGGGCACGTCGGGATAGAGGCCGAGTGCCGCGTGCACGACGGTCACCGCGGCGGCGGCGGACCAGGCCTGCGGGCGGCAGGCGGCGGGGTAGGGCACGGGGCGTCCGAGCGCCGAGCGGTCGTCGCCGCCGAACAGCTCCGGCAGCCGGTAGCCGAACGTCTCGCCCGCCGCGAGCAGCCCCTCGGCCAGGGTCGCCGCGTGCGCGGCGAATCCGGCGCGGGCCAGCCCGGCGACCACGATCGCCGTGTCGTGCGCCCAGATCGACCCGCAGTGGTAGGACAGCGGGCTGAAGCCGCCCGCGTTCGCCGACATCGTCCGCAGGCCGAAGCCCCCGGCCATCTCCGGGGAGACGAGGAGGTCGGCGATCTGAGCCTCCTCGGGCCCGGTGAGCAGGCCGGTGCCGAGGAGGTGCCCGATGTTGCTGGTCAGCGCGTCGACCGGGCGCTTGTCCCGGTCCAGGGCCAGGGCGGGGAACCTCCCCATCGGCCCGTCCACCCAGAAGCGGGCCCGGAAGCGCTCGGCCAGCGCCGCGGCGTGCTCGCGCCAGCGGGCCGCGCCGGGACGGCCGAACGCCTCCAGCAGGTCGGCGCCCTGCCGGGCCGCCTGGTGGGCGTAACCCTGCACCTCGACCAGGGCGATCGGCGGCTGGGCCTGGCGGCCGTCGTGGAAGCGCAGCGCGTCGCCGGAGTCCTTCCAGCCCTGGTTGGCCAGGCCCCGGCCGCTGGTGTCGACGTACTCGACGAAACCGTCCCCGTCGGGGTCGGCGGGCCCGCCGAGCCAGCCGAGGGCGGCCTGCAGGTGGGGCAGCAGCGCGGCGATCTCCTCGGCGGGGGCGCCCCAGCGCCAGGCGTCGTGCAGCAGGCCGATCCACAGCGGCGTGGCGTCGATCGTGCCGTAGTAGGCGGCGGGCAGGTACAGGCCGTTGCCCTCGACCGCGAAATCGTGCCGGCGCAGCTCGTGCATGATCTTCCCGGGGGCCTCGCCGGAGCCGGGGTCGACCTTGGTTCCCTGCCTGCGGGCCAGCACCCGCAGGGTGCCCGTCGCCAGCTCCGTGCCGAGCGGCAGCAGCATGCGGGCGGCCCAGATGCTGTCGCGGCCGAAGAGGGTGAGGAACCAGGGCACTCCCGCGCCGAGGAAGGCGTCGCCGGGGGCCGTGGGCTCGGCCAGCCGCAGCGAGCGCAGGTCGTCCATGGACTGCTCGAAGAGCCTGCTCAGCCGGTGGTCGGTGGCGACGACCCGGGGTTCCCCCTCCCCCACCGCCCACTCGGCGGGGCGTCCGGGCGCGGTCACCACGGCCTGGGGGTCGTGCACCTCGACCCGCCAGGACAGGGTGACCCGGCCGCGGGGCGCCAGCTCGACCGGCCAGCGCAGGAAACCCGTGCGCGCGTACCCGGTGGACTCAGCGGACTCGGCCCGCGCGCCCGTACCGGTCACCGTGACCCGCACGCCGCCGGAGTGCCAGGAGATCTCACCGGGCGCGGTGCGCTCCGGCGCGGCCTCCGCGGTGTCGCCGCCGGACTTGACCACCTCGATGGGAGCGAAGTCGCAGCCCAGCTCCAGGCTCACGACGGCGGTCACGGGAACGGTCGCGCTGGAGACGATCTCGACACGTTCTTCCACGCCACCCGGTACGACCTGCCGGAACCGCTCGATCCGTACAGTGGGATCGGGAACGGGATCACCCAGCCATCGGGCCAGCGTGACGAACGTGGTGGCGCCCGGCCCCCGCGGCGCGTGGCCGACGGCCTCGGGCTCCCGGCCGTCGATCGTCAGGGTGGCCTGCGACAGGGCGCGGGAGTCCGCGTGGAACACACCCTGGACACCGGCCGGGCGGATCTGCCCGTCGGCGCCGCTCAGTGCGACGGTCGGCGCCAGCACGGTGCTGACGAGGTCGTGCAGCAGGGGCTGGAGGCGGTAGGCCGCGGTGGAACCGGCCGCCGTGACCGCCTGGGTGGTGGGGGACGAGGCGTCGTCGAGCACGGCTTACTCCCTGAGATCGTGTCGAGCCGGTGACGTCTTGACAGACGACGGCCGGGGGGTGCACATTGCGAAACACTTTCTTTACTTGAACGATCCAACCATTACGCTTCGTTTACTTGAACGATCCAATCATGCCTCATACCCCTTTGAACGTTCAAACCCCCAGAAAGGTACATATGGCTACAAAGGTGACGATCACTGACGTCGCTCACCGTGCCGGGGTGTCACGTCAGACGGTGTCGAACGTGCTCAACAGCCCCGAGCTGGTCCGCGAGGAGACTCGCGACCGGGTGCGGGAGGCCATCGAGACGCTCGGCTACCGGGCCAGCCAGGCCGCGCGGCAGATGCGGACCGGCCGCTCGCGACTGATCGCCACGCGCATCGAGCCCGACCGCGACGGGATCAACGGCTCGGTGCTGGACCGGTTCCTGCACGGGCTCACCGCCTCGGCGGCCCGTGCCGGATACCGGATCCTGCTGTACGCGGCGGGCGACGAGCGGTCGGAGATCGACACCTTCGACGAGCTGGTCGGGAGCCACGAGCCGGACGCCTTCGTGCTCACCAGCACCTACCACGGCGACGGCCGCCCCGCGTGGCTGCGCGAGCGGCGGCTGCCGTTCGTCACGTTCGGGCGGCCATGGGGAAACACGGGAAACACGGGAAACACGGGGAACGCGGGAGACACCGGGAGCCCGGATGGCACCTCCGTCGATCCGGGGTACCCCTGGGTCGACGTGGACGGCGCGGCGGGCACCGCGGCGGCCACCCGCCACCTGCTCGACGCGGGTCACCGGCGGATCGGGTTCCTCGGCTGGCCGCCGGGCTCCGGCGTGGGCGACGACCGCAGGTCCGGCTGGGCCAGGACCCTCGCCGCCGCCGGGGTCGACCCGGCGGGCCTGGACCAGGCCACGGACGACGGGGTGGCCGACGGCGAGAAGGCGGCCCGCGACCTGCTGCGCGCCGAGCAGCCGATCACCGCGCTGGTCTGTGCCAGCGACTCGCTCGCCCTCGGCGCGCTGCACGCCGTCCGTTCCCTGACGGCCTCGGGACAGCTGACCGCCTCCGGGCGCCTGACGGCCGAGGGACGTCTCACGGTCGGGGGGCAGGCCGGCGGCGAGGAGGGGCTCCCGGTCCGCGTGATCGGTTTCGACGACACGCCGGTGGCGAAGGCGGTGGGGCTCAGCAGCGTCAGCCAGCCGCTGGCCGAGGCCGCGGCCGGCTGCGTCGGCCTGCTCACCCGGCTGTTCGACCCGCCCTCCCCCGGTGGATCCGGTGACCCCGGTGGATCCGGTGGATCCGGTGGATCCGGCGACCCGTATGACCCCGAGGCCGGTGGGCCTCGCACGCACGTACTGCTCCAGCCGTCCCTGGTCCTGCGGCAGTCGTCATGACCGCATGATCACCTGACTCTCTTTCCGGCCACCCCCCAGAAGATTGGAAGACCACGATGAAACAGCGGACCAAGCAGCACAGCCTCCGTACCGCGGCGCTCGCCGCGCTCGCCGCGGGCACCCTGGTGGCCTCGGCCGCCTGCGGCAGCGGTTTCGACGACTCCGCCGGCCGGAGCGCCGCCCCGCAGAGCAGCGGGCCCGCCAAGCTGCAGGTGCTCATCGGCTCCTCGGGCGACGCGGAGACGAACGCGCTGCGCGCCGCCGCCCAGACGTGGTCGGCGTCCTCGGGCAGCACCGCGACGATCACCCCCGCCCAGGACCTGACCCAGCAGCTCGGCCAGGCGTTCGCCGGGAGCAACCCACCGGACGTGTTCTACGTCGACGCCGCGCGCTTCGCCGACTACGCGAGCGTCGGGGCGCTGGAGCCGTACGCGGACAAGATCTCCGACTCCGCCGACTTCTACCCCGGCCTGCGCGAGACGTTCACCCACAACGGCACCTTCTACTGCGCGCCCAAGGACTTCTCCACCCTGGCGCTGATCGTCAACGACGACCTGTGGAAGAAGGCCGGGCTCACCGACGCCGACGTGCCGACCACCTGGGAGCAGCTCACCTCGGTCTCCAGGACGCTCAAGGAGAAGGTGCCGGACGTCACCCCGCTGGTCATCGGCGACACCCGCGACCGGGTCGGCGCGTTCATGGTGGAGGCCGGCGGCTGGATCGTGAGCCCCGACGGCAAGAAGGCGACCGCCGACAGCCCGGAGAACGCGGCGGGCCTGAGCTACGTGCAGGGCCTGCTGAAGGACAGGCTCGCCCGGTTCCCCAAGCAGGTGGACGCGGGCTGGGGCGGCGAGGCGTTCGGCAAGGCCAAGGCCGCGATGACCATCGAGGGCAACTGGATCAAGGGCGCGATGAAGGCCGACTACCCGGACGTCGAGTACAGCGCCCACGAGCTGCCGGCCGGTCCCAAGGGCAAGGGCACCCTGTCCTTCACCACCTGCTGGGGCGTCGCCGCCAAGAGCAGGTACAAGGAGCAGGCGATCGCCTTCGTCGAGGCGATGACCAAGGCCGACCAGCAGATGGCCTTCGCCGAGGCGTTCGGCGTGATGCCCTCGCGCCAGTCGGCAAAGGACGCCTTCACCCAGGCCTTCCCCGAGGACGCGCCGTTCGTCGACAGCGCCGAGTACGCCCAGGGGCCGGTCAACGCCC
Organism: Streptosporangium sp. G12; assembly: GCF_052983175.1. Taxonomy (NCBI): domain Bacteria; kingdom Bacillati; phylum Actinomycetota; class Actinomycetes; order Streptosporangiales; family Streptosporangiaceae; genus Streptosporangium; species Streptosporangium sp. G12. The sequence goes on from NZ_JBRIQO010000063.1 coordinate 10,512, forward strand.
CCAAGATGGACAGCGTGCTGGCCGACTTCGACACCGCGATCCAGCAGCTGCCCGCCGGTGACCCCAAGAAGATCCTGGCGAACCTGCAGAAGAACACCCAGGCCGCGCTCGGCAACTGAGTCAGCCCGGTGCGCGGCCCCGGACCGGACGGGTCCGGGGCCGCGCACCGGACGTGAGGGAGACTGACGTGGCCGAGACAACGACCGCACCGCGGCGACCCGCGCGCCGCCTTGGCGACAGGGCCAGGGAGAACATCGCGGGCTGGCTCTTCGTGGCGCCGGTGGTGGTGATCCTCACCCTGTTCATGCTGCTGCCGATCCTGATGGCGCTGTGGGTGAGCCTCACCGACTGGAACGGGCAGGGCAGCCCGTTCCGGGCGCAGGTGCCGTTCGTCGGCGTGGACAACTACACCGAGCTGTTCACCCAGGACAACCTGAGCCGCCTGAACTTCATGACGAGCCTTCGCAACAACTTCTACTACGTGCTGATCGTGGTGCCGGCCCAGACGGTCCTGGCACTCGGCCTGGCGTTGGTCGTCAACCGCCGGCTGCTGAAGGGCAAGACCTTCTTCCGCACCGCCTTCTTCTTCCCCTCGGTGACCAGCTCGGTGGCGATCAGCGTCCTGTTCCTGTTCATCTTCAGCAACTCCGGCGCGGTCAACCAGCTGCTCGCGTTCGTCGGCGTCGACGGCCCCCCGTGGTTCTCCGACGCGCGGGGCGTGCTGCACCTGCTGCTGGGCTCCGTCGGCCTGGTCGACCCGGAGGCGCCCCCCGCTGCGCTGACCGGCGGCGGCCCGTTCGGGCTGTCGTGGTGGGACTGGCTGTCGGGCCCCAGCGTGGCGATGTGCACGATCATCATCCTGGTCGTGTGGACCACCTCGGGCACGTTCATGCTGATGTTCCTCGCCGCGCTCCAGGACATCCCGGTGACCCTGGAGGAGGCGAGCATGCTGGACGGCGCCACCCCCCGCCAGCGCCTGCGCCACGTGACACTGCCGTTGCTCAAGCCGACCCTGTTCCTCGTCCTCACCCTCGGCCTGATCGCCACCTGGCAGGTCTTCGACCAGGTGTACGTGATGAGCCAGGGCAAACCCGCGAAGACCACCCTGACCCCGGCCTTCCTGTCGTACCAGACGGCCTTCAAGGAGCTGGACTACGGCTCCGGCGCCGCCATCTCGTTCGTCCTGTTCGTGCTCATCGTGGTGCTGGCGGCGTTCCAGCGGTGGGTCATGCGCGACAGGGACGCCAAGGGCGGCGGCACCGCGAGGCGCCGCGCGCCGCGCCAGAGGAGGGCATGATGTCCGCGGTCAAGACCCGTTCCGCCCCCGCCCGTCCGGAGGGGGCGGGCGGGGGGATCCGTTCGCTGGTCTCCACCTTCGGCGGGTACGCCGTCCTGGTCTTCTTCTCGCTGGTCTTCCTCTACCCGTTCGTCATTCAGGTCGCCAACGCGTTCAAGACCGAGCCCGACGCCGCGGCCGACCCGCTCTCGCCGATCCCCGACCCGGTGACGATGGCCGGCTTCGAGCGCGTGTTCGTCGACACCGGCATGCCGCTGTGGCTGGGGAACTCGGTACTGGTGACCGTCGTCATCACCGTCGGCCGGGTGTTCCTCGACTCCCTGGCCGGGTACGCGCTCGCCCGGCTGCGCTTCCGGGGGCGCAAGGCACTGTTCACCTCCATCGTCGCGATCATGGCGGTCCCCGGGGTGGTGCTGTTCATCCCGAAGTTCCTGGTGCTGAACCAGCTCGGCATCTACGACAGCTACACCGCGCTGATCCTGCCGATCGTCGCGGACGCGGCCGGGGTGTTCATCATGAAGCAGTTCTTCGAGTCGATCCCGGTGAGCGTGGAGGAAGCGGCGCGGATCGACGGGGCGGGCCGGTTCCGCGTCTTCTGGTCGGTGGTGCTGCCGATGGGACGCCCCGCCGTCATCACCCTGACGATCATCTCCTTCCAGAGCAGCTGGAACGAGTTCCCGCACACCCTGGTGGCCGTCCAGGACCCCAGCCTCTTCACCCTGCCGCGCGGGCTGGCCGACCTGGTCAGCGGCTCCCTCGGGCTCGGCAGCCAGTATCCGCTCAAGCTCGGCGCGGCGGTGCTCGCGACCATCCCGGTCGCGATCATCTTCGTGATCTTCCAGCGCTACTTCATCCGCGGCGCCAACGAGGGCGCGGACAAGGGATGACGAAACGCGAGGAGTAGCGCGCCCGTACCGGGTATGTCTGGGTAATGCTCATCTTCGGTCTGCGTACGGTGGCCCATCGGCTCGGGGTCGTGCCCCTCACCTGCCGCAACTGCGGCAACACGGCGGCGCAGGTGCTGTCGCGACGGGTCACCAAGTTCAGCCTGTTCTTCATCCCGCTGTTCCCGGTACGGACGAGATACGGAATGCAGTGCACCTTCTGCGCGGCCTCGTACACGATCTCCAAGGACGAGGCGACCCGGCTGGCGGTCCACTGAGACCCCCGCCCACCTGCGCACATAACGGGCTATCAGACTAAAGGGGGAATTTGTCTGAAACAAACAAAGAAGTGTTAATTATTTACACTTGTCGTGTTTCTGCTTTACGGTGCCGAATCAGCCGGTGTCCGGATGGGACCCGGACCCCGATTCCCGAGGAGGCTCCGTGCAGAACGCACGGCCGCGCTCGCACCGCCGGTCAGCCGCGATCCTGTCCGCCGTTCTCGCCGCACTGCTGCTCGTGCCCGCTCAGGCGGCGGGCGCCCGGTCGGCGGGCCCCCTGGCGGACGCCTTCGCTCGCGCCTCCGCCGCGTACGACGTGCCGCGCGACCTGCTCGTGGCGCTCGCGTACGCGGAGACGCACCTCGACGGGCACGACGGCGAGCCGAGCGCGAGCGGCGGGTACGGGGTCATGCACCTGGTCAGCAACCCCGCCGTGCGCGCCCTGGAACGCGCGGCCCAGCTGACCGGCCGGCCGGCGGCGACGCTGAAGACCGACGACGCGGCCAACATCCTCGGCGGCGCCGCGGTGCTGCGCTCCCACGCCGACGCGCTCGGCCTCGACGCGACCGCCAGGAAGGACGCCGGGCGGTGGTACCCGGCCGTGGCCAGGTACGGCAACGCCTCCAGCTCCGAGACGGCCAGGCTGTACGCCGACACCGTCTACGACCTCCTCGGCAAGGGCGTCCGGGCCACCGCCGCGGACGGCGAGGTCGTCACCGTCACGCCCGTGGAACTGCAGGCCGACCGCGGCGTCTACGAGGGCGTGCGGGAACTGGCCGCCAAGGCCCCGAGCCCGGACTACCCGGCCGCGAGCTGGGTGGCCGCCCACGCCGGCAACCGGACCACCGCGAGCAGGCCGGGAAGCTCCAAGATCGACCGGATCGTCGTCCACGTGACCCAGGGGGCGTACGCGGGCACGCTCTCCTGGTTCCAGAACCCCGGTGCGAAGGTCTCCGCGCACTACGTCGTCCGCTCCTCCGACGGCGACGTCACCCAGATGGTCCGCGACAAGGACGTCGCCTGGCACGCCGGGAACCGGTCCTACAACACCAGGTCGATCGGGATCGAGCACGAGGGGTTCGTCAACAAGGCCTCCTGGTTCACCGACGCGATGTACCGCGCCTCGGCGGCCCTGACCCGCGCCCTCTGCGACAAGTACGGCATCCCCAAGAACCGCTCGCACATCATCGGGCACAACCAGGTCCCCGGCGCCACGCACACCGACCCGGGCTCCCACTGGGACTGGGCCAAGTACATGCGGTACGTCACCGGGAGCACCGCTCCCTGGTCGGCGACCGCCGACAACTCCACCTCCGGCGCGTTCACCGCGAGCGCGAACTGGACCGCCTCCGCCCAGGCGGCCGGGCGACACGGCCCCGACCACCGCCAGGCCAGGCCGGTGACCTCCAGCGACGTCGCCTGGTACCGGTTCGCCGTCCCCGCCGCGGCCACCTACCAGGTCGAGGTCTGGTACCCGGCCGCCCCCGGCCACAACAGCTCAGCCCCGTACATCGTCGCCACCTCCGCCGGGAGCAGGACGATCTACGTCGACCAGCGCGCCGGCGGCGGCGCCTGGCGAAGCATCGGGACGTTCCCCCTGAAGGCCGGGACGTACAACGCCGTCGGCGTCAGCCGCTGGACCTCCGGCACGGGACTCGTCGTCGCCGACGCCGTCCGCCTCACCCGGCTCTGACGCCTCCCTCCCGCGGCACCCGGCCAGGCGCTGATCAATTGATGTCGTGGTGCATCTGATCAGTCGGTGGCGTCGATCGAGGCGTTCAAGGCCCAGGACTCCCAAAGCTCCGGCAAGGAGCACGGTAAGGAATCGTTGAGATCACCCGGTAGGCGCTCGGTGCGGGGAGGCAGGGCCCTTGGCCGCAGGGCTCGAGTTGTGGGCACCGGCCGGTTGTCGGGAACCTCCGGCGGCTGCAAGCAGGCCCGAGGTGTGACACGGAGATCACATAGGCGCCTATCGTAATTGAGCGATCACCGTAGGTAGTGTCCGTTGTGAAGTCGATCTACGAGGACATCCCTCACCACAGAGTGGAGTTCAGTGTTGATGTCACAACGATCCAAATCAGCGCTCACCGCGCTCACCTGCGCCCTGGCGACGCTGCTGGCCACATCGGGGACACCGGTGGCGGCCGACACCGGCGCACAGGCCGTTGCGCAGGCCGCCGCGCCCTGTATCCGGCAAGGGCAGGCGGCCTACCCCGTCGAGTACTACTGGAAGAACGCCTTCGGCATGCGGCTGGGCAGCGGGTCG
>NZ_JBRIQO010000064.1:0-14716 GCF_052983175.1 Streptosporangium sp. G12
GCCGACGACTCCAGCAGCTCAACCCCCATCCCCAGCCACTGCGACCCCTGACCGGGAAAGACGAACACCGTCTTACCCGTGGTTCCCGCCGCTCCCTCGACGGCGCCCGACACCGTGCCGGAGGCGAACCGCTCCAGGGTCGCCGTCAGCTCGGCCCGGTCCCCCACCACCACGGCCCGGCGCTCGAAGGCCGACCGCGACACCGCCAGCGAGTGCGCCACGTCGGCCAGACCCAGCTCGCCGCGCTCGGCCGTCCACGCCGCCAGCCGCCCGGCCTGTGCCCGGAGCGCCTCGCTCGTCTTCGCCGACAGCACCCACGGCGCCACCGGCGCCTCGGCGGGCGCCTCGGCCTCGACCGCCTCCTGGGCGGGGGCCTCCTCGATGATCACGTGCGCGTTGGTGCCGCTCATGCCGAACGAGGACACGCCCGCCCTGCGCGGTTCCGCGCCGGCCGGCCAGGGACGGGCCTCCTTCAGGAGCTCCACGTCGCCCGCCGTCCAGTCGATCTGCTCGGAGGGCTCCTCGGCGTGCAGGGTGGCGGGCATGACGCCGTTGCGCAGGGCCATCACCATCTTGATGACCCCGGCGGCGCCCGCGGCGGCCTGGGCGTGGCCGATGTTCGACTTCACCGAGCCGAGCCACAGCGGCCGGTCCTCGGGCCGGTCCTGGCCGTACGTGGCCAGGATGGCCTGCGCCTCGATCGGGTCGCCGAGCGCGGTACCCGTGCCGTGCGCCTCGACGACGTCGACCTGGACGGGCGCGAGCCTGGCGTCGGCCAGCGCTTGGCGGATCACCCGCTGCTGCGAGGGACCGTTCGGCGCGGTCAGCCCGTTGCTCGCGCCGTCCTGGTTGATCGCCGACCCGCGGATCACCGCCAGGACCGGGTGGCCGTTGCGGCGCGCGTCCGACAGCCGCTCGACCAGGAGCACGCCGGCGCCCTCGGCGAGCGCCATGCCGTCGGCGGCGTTGGAGAACGCCTTGGAACGCCCGTCCCTGGCCAGCGCGCGCACCCGGCTGAAGCCGACGAACGTGCCGGGGGTCGCCAGCACGGTCACCGCTCCGGCCAGCGCCATCGTGCAGTCGCCGTTGCGCAGCGCGCGCACCGCGAGATGGAGCGCGACCAGGGACGACGAGCAGGCGGTGTCGATGGTGACGGCCGGGCCCTCCAGTCCCAGGGTGTAGGAGATGCGGCCGGAGACCACGCTGGTGGCGACGCCGGTCATCATGTAGCCCTGCAGCTCCGGCGGCGCCTGCGTCATCATCGTGAGGAACTCGGGGCTGTTGGCGCCCACGAACACGCCGGTCCTGCTGCCGTGCAGGGTGGCCGGGTCGATGCCGGCCCGCTCGATCGCCTCCCACGAGGTCTCCAGCAGCAGCCGCTGCTGCGGGTCCATCGCGACGGCCTCACGCGGGCTGATCCCGAAGAAGCCGGGGTCGAACTCGGTGATGTCGTGCACGAACCCGCCCTCGGCGACGTACGAGGTGCCGAACGCGTCGGGGTCGGGGTTGTAGAGCGTCTCCAGGTCCCAGCCGCGCCCCTCGGGGAAATTCGAGATGGCGTCGGTCCTGTCGGCCACGACCCGCCACAGGTCCTCCGGGCTCTCGACCTCTCCCGGGTAGCGGCATCCGATGCCGACGATGGCGATGGGCTCGTGGTCCTTCTCCTCGGCCGCGTGCAGGCGCTTCTTGCTGTCGTGAAGCTCGGTCGTCACTCGCTTCAGGTACTCGACGAGCTGTGCTTCTGTTGCCATCTGCCTTCCTCTCTCGCTACTACGCCTGCTCAGGAGATGCCGAGCTCGTTGTCGATGAAGTTGAGAATCTCGTCCGCCGTCGCGTCGGCCAGCCGGCCCGCCACGTCCTCCTCCGCCGGTCCGGAGTCCGGCCGTCTCTCCTTCCAGGAGAAGAGCAGCTGCTCCAGCCGGGCCGTGATGTCCTCGGAGGTCGCGCACTCGGCCGCGACGACGGCCAGCCTGGCCTCGATCCGGTCGAGTTCGGCCAGGATCTGCTGGTCCGCGCTGTGCGCCGGTGGCGCGATCTCCTCCAGCAGGTGCCCGGCCAGCGCGGCGGGGTTGGGGTAGTCGAAGACCAGCGAGGCGGGGAGCCGCAGCCCGGTGGCGGTCTTGAGGCGGTTGCGCAGCTCCACCGCGGTCAGCGAGTCGAAGCCGATCTCCTTGAACGCCCGGCCGGGCTCCACCACCTCGGACCCGGCGAAGCCGAGCACCGCGGCCACGTGGCTCCGCACCAGGTCCAGCAGCATCGGCGTCCGGTCGGCCTCGGGAAGGGCCGCCAGCCGGTCGGTGAGGGACTCGGCCTCCTGCGACTCGGCCGCCACGACGCGGCGGGCCGTGGTCCGCACCAGGCCGCGCAGCAGCGGGTGCCCGAAGCCGGCCGCCGCGCCCGCGCGCAGCGTGGCGAGATCGAGCCGCATGGGCACGAGTGCCGCCTGGTCCGCGCCCATGGCCAGGTCGAACAGGTCGAGGCCCTGGTCCAGGTCGAGCGCGCCCATCCCGGACCTGTTCAGCCTGCCGATGTCGGCCTCGTCCAGGTGGCCGGTCATCCCACTGCCGCTCCGCGGCGACCACAGGCCCCAGGCCAGCGACGTCGCCGCCTGCCCGCGTGCCCGGCGGTGCTGGGCGAGCGCGTCCAGGAAGGCGTTGGCCGCCGCGTAGTTGCCCTGGCCGGGGCTGCCGAACACGCCGGCCGCGCCCGAGTACAGCACGAACCGTGCCAGGCCGAGCCCGGCGGTGAGCTCGTGCAGGTTGACGGCCGCGGTGACCTTCGGCCGCAGCACGGCCTCGACGCGCTCCGGGGTGAGCGAGGAGATCATCCCGTCGTCCAGCACGCCCGCCGTGCTGAGGACGCCGGTCAGCGGGTGCTCGGCGGGGATCTCCGCGAGCAGCGCCGCCAGGGCGTCCCGGTCGGCCGCGTCGCACGCGACGATCCGTACGGTGGCGCCCAGCCCGGTCAGCTCCTCCTCCAGCGCGGCGGCGCCGGCGGCCTCGGGGCCGCGGCGGCCGGCCAGGACCAGGTGCCGCACCCCGTGCTCGGTGACCAGCCGTCTGGCCGCGAGCGCGCCGAGCGCGCCGGTGCCGCCGACGACGAGCACGGTGCCCTCGCCGTCGAGCTCTGCCGGCATGGTCAGCACGACCTTGCCGATGTGGCGGGCCTGGGCGACGTGCCGGAACGCGTCGCCGGCCCGGCGGACGTCCCAGTCGCGGATCGGCGGCAGCCGGAGCGCGTCCCGCTCGAACAGCGCGACGATCGTGGCGAGGATCTCGCCGGTGCGCGCCGTGTCGAGCCGGGTGAGGTCGAAGTCCTGGTAGCGCGCGGGGAGCACCGCGGCCGGATCCCGCACGTCCGTCTTGCCCATCTCGATGAACCGCCCGCCGGGACGCAGCAGCCCGAGCGAGGCGTCGACGAACTCGCCGGCGAGGGAGTTGAGCACCACGTCCACCCCGGCGCCGAAGGTCCGCGCGAACTCCAGCGTCCGCGAGGAGGCGATCCGCTCGCGGGGGACGCCCAGCGCGTGCACCGCGTCCCACTTGCCCTCGCTGGCGGTGCCGTAGACCTCGGCCCCCAGGTGGTGGGCGAGCTGCACGGCGGCCGTCCCGACACCGCCGGCGGCGGCGTGCACCAGCAGCGACTCGCCGGCGCGGAGATCGGCCAGGTCCACGAGCGCGTGGTAGGCGGTGACGAAGGCGATCGGCACGGACGCCGCCTCGGTGAACGTCCACCCCTCGGGGATGCGGACGAGCAGCCGGTGGTCGGCGACGGCCAGCCGGGCGAAACCGTCGACGATGCCCATCACCCGGTCGCCCACCGCCAGCGTGGTGACGTCGTCGGCGACCTCGGTGACGACGCCCGCGCCCTCCCCGCCCATGGGGGCGTCGCCGGGGTACATGTCCAGGGCGATCAGCACGTCGCGGAAGTTCAGCCCCATCGCCCGGGTGGCGATCCTGACCTCGCCGGGGGCCAGGGGCGGGTTGTCCGCCGGCAGCAGCGTCAGGTTGTCGACCGTGCCACGGCCGTTCACGTCCAGCCGCCAGTTGCCGGTCCCGGCGGGCGGGACCAGCGCGGTGCCGCGCCCGGATCCGGCGCGAGCCAGCCTGGGCACGTACGCCGTCCCCTCGCGGAGCGCGAGCTGGTTCTCCCCGCCGGCCAGTACGGCCGGCAGCGCCCGGTAGGAGTCCGGGTGGCCGTCCAGGTCGAGCAGGATCAGCCGGTCGGGGTTCTCCGACTGCGCCGACCTGGCCAGTCCCCAGACGGCGGCGTTGCGCAGGTCCGCGACCTCGTCGTGGCCGGTCGCGGCGACGGCGCCGTGGGTGATGAGGACCAGCCGCGAGGACGGGAAGCGCTCCTCGGCCAGCCAGGTCCGCAGCAGGTCGAGCACCTCGCAGGTACGGTCGGCGACGGCCGCGGCCAGCGCGCCCGCGGGCCCGCCGTCCAGCGACACGCACACCAGGTCGGGCACCTGTTCCGTCGCGAGGAGCGCGGCCAGGCTGTCGTGGCGCGCGGCGTCGATCCCGGCGCGGGACAGGCCGGCCGCGTCGCCGACGGCGGCCCACCGCTGCCCGGCCGGCGCCTCTCCCGCCGGGACGGGCACCCAGTCGAGGGCGTAGAGCGAGTCGCGTGCCGTACCGGCGGCCGGGACGGTGCCCGCGGCGGGCAGCGGGCGCAGCAGCAGGGCCGCCACGTCGGCGACCGGGGCGCCCGCCTGGTCGGTGACGGTGAGCGCCACGCGGCCGGCCTCCCGGATCGACAGCCGGGCGCGGATCGAGGTGGCCCCGGTGGCGTGCAGCCGCACGCCGGTCCAGGCGAACGGCATCTGCGGCCCGGCCTGCGCGCCGGTCGCGTGCAGCGCGATCGAGTGCAGCGCCGCGTCGAGGAGCGCGGGGTGGAGGCCGAACCCGCCGGTGTCGGTGCCCTCCGGCAGGGCGACCTCGGCGAAGACCTCCTCGCCACGCTGCCAGACGGCGTGCAGTCCCTGGAAGGTGGGGCCGTAGCCGAGACCGGCCTCGGCCAGCCAGCCGTACATGCCGGACACGTCGATGGCCTCGGCGCCCTCGGGCGGCCAGGCGGCGGTGTCCTGGACCGGTCGCTGCGCGGCGCCGGTCGCGAGGACGCCGACGGCGTGGCAGGTCCACGGGTCGTCGGACAGCCCGCGGTCGGGCCGCGCGTGGACGGCGAGCGTGCGCCGTCCCTCGTCGTCGGGCGCGCCGACGGCGAGCTGCAGCTGGACCGCGCCCCGCTCCGGCAGGGTGAGCGGCGCCTGGATGGTGAGCTCGTCGACGAGGTCGCAGCCGACCTCGTCACCGGCGCGCAGCGCGAGCTCGACGAAGGAGGTTCCCGGCAGGATCGCCTGCCCGTTGACCGCGTGGTCGGCGAGCCACGGGTGCGTCCTCAGCGAGAGCCTGCCGGTGAGCAGGACGCCCTCCGCGCCGGCCAGTGACACGGCCGCGCCGAGCATGGGGTGGCCCGCCGCGCCCAGGCCCGCGGCGCCGACGTCACCGGCGGTGGCGGTGCGCTCCTCGAGCCAGAAGTGCTGGTGCTGGAAGGCGTAGGTGGGCAGGTCGACGACGCTCGGCCGGGCGGGGGCGATGGCCCGCTCCCAGTCGACGTCGCCGCCGCGCACCCACAGCTCGGCCGCGCTGGACCACATCCGGCGCTGGCCGCCCTCGTTGCGCCGCAGGGTGCCGATGGCCGTGACGTCGTGGTCGGCCGCGTCGGCCGTCTCCTGGACGGCCATGGTCAGCACGGGGTGGGCGCTGCACTCCACGAACACGCCGTGTCCCTGCTCCATCAGCGCGCGCACCGACGGCTCCAGCTGGACCGGTCGGCGCAGGTTGGTGTACCAGTACCCGGCGTCGAGCTCGGCGCCTTCGATCCAGCCGGCGGTCACGGTGGAGAAGAACGGCGTGTGGCCGGTACGCGGCGCGACCGGCGCCAGCAGCGTGGCGAGCTCGTCCTCGATCGCGGTGACATGCGCCGAGTGCGAGGCGTAGTCCACCTCGATCCGCTTGGCCCGCACCCCGGCCGCCTCGCAGTCGGCGAGCAGCTCCTCCAGCGCGTCCACGTCACCGGAGACCACCGTGGAGGCCGGGCCGTTGATCGCGGCGATCGACACCCGGTCGTCCCAGCGGTCCAGCCGCTCGGCCGCCTCGGCCGACGGCAGCGCGACGGAGACCATCCCGCCCCGGCCGGCCAGCGCCACGATCGCCCGGCTGCGCAACGCCACCACCCGGGCGCCGTCCTCCAGCGACAACACGCCGGCGACCACCGCGGCGGCGATCTCTCCCTGGGAGTGGCCCACCACCGCCGTCGGCTCGACCCCGAGTGACTGCCACAGCTGGGCGAGCGAGACCATCATCGCCCACAGCACCGGCTGGACCACGTCCACCCGGTCGAAGCCCGGCTGGCCTTCCTCGGCCCGCAGCACCCCGGTCAGCGACCAGTCCACGAACTCCGACAGCGCCGCCTCGCACTCCGCCATCCGCGCCGCGAACACCGCGGAGGAGTCCAGCAGCTCGACACCCATCCCCGGCCACTGCGACCCCTGGCCCGGGAAGACGAACACCGTCTTGCCGCCCGAGCCTGGTGTGCCCTCGACCACCCCGGTGACGGCGGCGCCGTCCGCGAGCCCGTGCAGCCCGGCGAGCAGTTCGTCGCGGTCCGTGCCCACGACCACCGCGCGGTGGTCGAACGCGGACCTGGAGACGGCCAGCGAGTGGGCCACGTCCTCCGGGCGCGCCTCGGATCCGGCGACCGCCCGCGCCAGCCGTCCGGCCTGGTCGCGCAGGGCCTGGGCGTTCCGCCCCGACAGCACCCACGGCACCGCGGGAAGCGCGGGCAGCTCAGAGGGCGCCTGCGCCTCGTCCTTCTGGGCGGGGGCCTCCTCCAGCACCACGTGCGCGTTCGTGCCGCTGATGCCGAACGACGAGACGGCGGCGCGGCGCTCGCGCCCGCTGTCCGGCCAGGTGACGGCCTCGGTCAGCAGTTCCACGCTGCCGGCCGACCAGTCCACGTGCGGGCTCGGCTCGTCCACGTGCAGCGTCTTCGGCAGCACGCCGTGCCGCAGGGCCATCACCATCTTGATGACCCCGGCCACGCCGGCCGCCGACTGGGTGTGGCCGATGTTCGACTTCACCGAGCCGAGCCACAGCGGCCGGTCCTCGGGCCGGTCCTGACCGTACGTGGCGAGCAGCGCCTGCGCCTCGATCGGGTCGCCGAGGGTGGTGCCCGTGCCGTGCGCCTCGACCGCGTCCACGTCCGCCGGCGACAGGCCCGCGTTGGCCAGCGCCTGGCGGATCACCCGCTGCTGCGAGGGACCGTTCGGCGCGGTCAGGCCGTTGCTCGCGCCGTCCTGGTTGATCGCCGACCCGCGGATCACCGCCAGGACCGGGTGGCCGTTGCGGCGCGCGTCCGACAGCCGCTCGACCAGGAGCATGCCGACGCCCTCCGACAGTCCGAAGCCGTCCGCCGAGCCGGCGAAGGACTTGCACCGGCCGTCCCTGGCGAGCGCGCCCTGCAGGCTGAAGCCGATGAAGCCGAGCGGGGTGCACATCACCGTGACACCACCCGCCAAGGCCAGGTCGCAGTCGCCGTTGCGCAGCGCCTGCACCGCCAGGTGCAGCGCCACCAGCGACGACGAGCACGCCGTGTCGACCGTGACCGCGGGCCCCTCGAGCCCCATCGCGTACGCGACGCGACCGGAGGCGATGCTGCTCAGCGTGCCGGTGACCAGGTGCCCGATGGACTCCAGCGGCACCTGGTCGGAGTGGCGGCCGTACTCCTCGTAGGCCGCGCCCACGAACACGCCGGTCCGGCTGCCGCGCAGCGAGCCGGGGTCGATGCGGCCGTGCTCGATCGCCTCCCAGGAGGCTTCGAGCAGCAGCCGCTGCTGCGGGTCCATCGCGAGGGCCTCACGCGGCGAGATCCCGAAGAACTCGGGGTCGAACTCGCCCGCGCCGAGCACGAAACCGCCGTCCTGCGTGTACGAGGCGAAGACCGCCTCCGGGTCCGGGTCGTAGATCCCCTCGACGTCCCAGCCCCGGTTGTCGGGCAGCCGGGAGATGGCGTCCTCGCCCTCGGCGACCAGCCGCCAGAGGTCGTCGGGGCCGTTCACCCCGCCCGGGGTGCGGCAGCTCATCCCGACGATCACGATCGGGTCGTCGGACACGTCGCCGCGATCCCTCCCGGCGGTCGCGACGTCCTCCTGCACGCCCAGGATCTCGGTCCTGGCCAGCTCCGCGAGCGCCTTCACGTTCGGGTAGTCGAAGACCACGGTGGCCGGCAGGCGGATGCCCAAGGCGAGGTTGAGCTTGCCGCGCAGCTCGACGGCCGTGACGGAGTCGAAGCCGAGGTCGCGGAAGGCCCGGTCGACGCCGACCTCTGACGGGTCCGCGTAGCCGAGCACGCCCGCCACCTCCTTGCGGACCTGGGCCACCAGGAGGCGGGTCTGGTCCTGCGGGCTGAGCCGGACCAGCTGGGCGCCCAGCTCGGACACCTCCCCGGCGCCCGCGCCGGTCTCGCCGCCGGTCTCGAGCACCGCGACGGCCTCGGGGACGCCCTCCAGCAGGGGGCGCCTGCGGGCGATGGCGAAGAGCGGGGCGAAACGCGGCCAGTCGATGTCCGCGATCACAAGGGTGGTCTCGTCGTCGTCCAGTACCTGCCAGAGTCCCTCGACGGCCGTGAGCGGGTCCATGTAGCGGACGCCGCTTCTGCGGGCGTCGTCCTCGCCGAGCAGCGTGGTCATCCCGCCGCCCGCGGCGTCCCAGAAGCCCCAGGCGATCGCCGTCCCGGGAAGGCCTCGGGCGCGGCGGTGGGCGGCGAGCGCGTCGAGGAACGCGTTGCCCGCGGCGTAGGCCCCGTTGTGGGAGCCGCCCCAGACACCGGCACCGGAGGAGAACAGCACGAAGGCGTCGAGCGGGCCGGCGAAGAGCTCGTCCAGGTGGGCCGCGCCGGTGATCTTGGCCTGGGTGGCCTCGGCCAGCTCGTCGCGGCCGAGGTCGAGTAACGGCTGGATGTGCGGGACACCCGCGGTGTGGAAGACCGACCGGATGGTGTCGCCGCCCGCCTCGACCTCGCCGACCAGGGCGGCGAGCGCGGCGCGGTCGGCCACGTCGCATTTGGCGACCGTGACCCGCGCGCCCAGCCCTTCGAGTTCGGCCACGAGCTCCGTGACGCCGGGGGCGTCCGCGCCGCGCCTGCTGGTGAGGAGCAGGTGCTCGACGCCGCCGCGGGCGAGCCGGCGCGCCACGTGCGCGCCCAGGCCGCCGGTGCCTCCGGTGATCAGGGCGGTGCCGCGCGCCTGCCAGCGTCCGGCCGGGCCCGTCCGCCGCCTGGGCGCCCTGGTCAGCCTCCTGGTGAAGATCCCGGAGGCGCGGACGGCCAGCTGGTCCTCCTCCCCGGCTCCGGCGAGCACGCTCACCAGGCGGTTGAGGACGCGCGTGTCGAGGGTCTCCGGCAGGTCGACGGTGCCGCCCGGCCGGCCGGGGTGCTCCAGGGCGAGCACGCGGCCCAGGCCGGCCACCGCCCCCTGCTCGGGGTCGCGGACGAAGTCGACGCGGCTCACGCTCTCGCCGCCGTCGGTGCCGATCCACAGCGGCGCGTTCAGGCCGTCCGTGGCCTGAATCAGCGAGAGGGTCAGGGCCAGGTCGCAGTGCAGGGAGAGGACGCCCGCGGGCGCGATGTCGCCGTACGGCAGCGTCTCGCCGCCGAAGTCGTCGCCCAGCCCGATCACTTCGGTCCTGGCTCCGTGCCGCTCGAGGGCCTCGGCGACGGAGAGCACCGAGGCGTCGGCGGCACGCGCCGCCGGGACCGCGATCAGCCAGGTGCCGGACAGCGCGGAGGGCCTGGCGTCCGGCAGGGTGACGGGTTCCCACGTCACGTGGTAGCGCCACGAGTCCAGCACGCCCTGCTCGCGCCTGCTGCGCCGCCAGGACGACAGCGCGGGCAGCACCGCGGCCAGCGGCGAGCCGTCCTCGATGTTCAGCGTCGCGGCGAGCGCGGCCACGTCCTCGCGCTCCACGGCCGACCAGAACTCGGGGTCGACGGCGTCGGCCGCCTGCTCGGGCGCGGCGCTTCCCGGCATGAACCAGAAGCGCTTGCGCTGGAAGGCGTAGGTGGGCAGGTCGACGCGCCGGGGGCAGGCGTCGGCGAAGTAGGCGTCCCAGCCGACGACGACGCCCCTGCCGTGCAGGTGGCCGAGGGCCTCGACGAAGGCTCGCGCCTCGTCGCGGTCCTTGCGCGCGGTCGGCACGAAGGCGACGGCGTCGTCGCCGTCGAGGATCTGCCTGGCCAGGCTGGTCAGGACGGCGTCGGGGCCGATCTCGACGAACACCGTGGCGCCGCCGGTGCGGGCGGTGGTGACGGCGTCGGAGAAGCGGACCGCCTGCCGTACGTGGTTCACCCAGTAGCCGGGGTCGGTCAGCTGTCCCGCCTGGGCGCGCCTGCCGGTGACGTCGGAGATGATCGGCACCGTCGGCTCGTGGTAGGTCAGCGACCGGGCGACCTGGCGGAACTCGGCCAGCATCGGCTCGATCAGCGGAGAGTGGAAGGCGTGCGAGACGCGAAGCCTGCGGGTGCGGGCGTTCACCAGGGAGGCGATCTCCTCTATCGCGGCCTCACCGCCGGAGATCACCACGGCCTCCGGGCCGTTGACCGCCGCGATGCCGACGTCGCGCCCCTCCAGCAGCGGCAGCACCTCGGCCTCGGGGGCGGCGATCGCCAGCATCGCCCCACCTGCCGGAAGCGCCTGCATGAGCCGCGCCCGCTCGGAGACCAGCGTGCAGGCGTCGGGCAGCGAGAGCACCCCGGCCACGTGGGCGGCGGCGATCTCCCCGACCGAGTGGCCGACCAGCACCTCCGGGGTGACGCCGAGCGAGGTGAGAAGCCGGTACAGGGCGACCTCGAAGGCGAACAGCGCCGGCTGGGTCATCCCCGTCTCGGCCAGCACCTCTTCCGGACCGGAGAACATCGCCTCGCGCACCGGGTGCGGCAGCATCGGGTCCAGGACCTTGCAGACCTCCTCCAGCGCGTCGGCGAACACCGGGAACGCCGCCGAGAGGGACGCCCCCATGCCCACCCGCTGGCTGCCCTGGCCCGCGAACAGGAAGGCGAGCTGCCCGCCCGTCCCGGTTCCCGTGACGGTTCCCGGCAGGGCCGCGTTCTCCGCGAGGGCCTGGAGCCCGGCCAGGAGCTCGGCCCGGTCCGCTCCGACGACCACCGCGCGCCGGTCCAGCACGGCCCGGCCGGTCGCCAGGGACCAGCCGATGTCCTCGATCGGCAGGTCGTCGTGCGCGACCGCCCACGTGTGGAGCCGGCCGGCCTGCGCCGCGAGCGCCTGCTCGTCCTTGGCGGAGACCACCCAGGGCACCAGCGGGAGCGGCAGCCTCTCCGGCTCGGCCTCGTCGGGCTGGACGGGCGTCTCCTCGATGATCATGTGGGCGTTGGTGCCGCTGAACCCGAAGGCCGAGACGGCCGCCCGGCGCGGCGCGTCGTGACGCTTCCAGGGACGGGCCTCGGTGAGCAGCTCCACGGCGCCGGCCGACCAGTCCACGTGCTCGGTCGGCTCGTCCACGTGCAGCGTCTGAGGCAGCACGCCGTTCCGCAGGGCCATCACCATCTTGATGACGCCGCCGACGCCGGCGGCGGCCTGGGTGTGACCGATGTTCGACTTCAGCGAGCCCAGCCAGAGCGGCCTGCCGGGGGCCCGGTCCTGGCCGTAGGCGGTGATGAGCGCCTGCGCCTCGATGGGGTCGCCCAGGGTGGTGCCGGTCCCGTGGCCCTCCACCGCGTCGACCTGTGAGGGCGACAGGCCGGCGTCGGCCAGCGCCTCCCTGATCACCCGGACCTGGGAGGGACCGTTCGGGGCCGACAGCCCGTTGCTGGCGCCGTCCTGGTTGACCGCGCTGCCACGGATGACCGCGAGCACGTTGTGCCCGTTCGCCGTGGCGTCCGAGAGGCGTTCGAGCAGCAGCACGCCCACGCCCTCGCCCCAGCCGGTGCCGTTGGCCGCGCCGGCGAACGACTTGCACCTGCCGTCGCTGGCCAGGCCCCGCTGCTGGGAGAACTCGATGAACGTGTTCGGGGTCGCCATCACCGTGACGCCGCCGGCCAGTGCCAGCGAGCACTCGCCCCTGCGCAGGGCGTGCACCGCCAGGTGCAGCGCGACCAGCGACGAGGAGCACGCCGTGTCGACGGAGACGGCCGGGCCCTCCAGGTCCAGGGCGTAGGCGACCCGGCCCGAGGTGACACTGCCGAGCGCCTCCGCGCGGAAGTAGTCGTGGTACATGACCCCGGCGTAGACCCCGGTACGGCTGCCGCGGACCGACACCGGGTCGATGCCCGCGTGCTCGAAGGTCTCCCAGCACGTCTCCAGGAACAGCCGCTGCTGCGGGTCGGTCCCTATGGCCTCGCGCGGGGAGATGGAGAAGAATCCCGCGTCGAACTCGGCGGCGTCGTAGAGGAAACCGCCGTGCCTGGAAGTGGTCGTGCCCGGGTTGTCCGGGTCGGGGTGGTAGAGGTCCTCGCGCCAGCCGCGGTCGGCGGGGAACTCGGAGATCCCGTCACCGCCCTCGGCGACCAGCTGCCACAGCTCCTCGGGCGAGGTGGCCCCGCCCGGGTAGCGGCAGCTCATGCCGATGATCGCGATGGGCTCGTGGTCGCGGCCCTCGATCTCGTGCAGCTGCCGACGAGTTTGCTGGAGGTCGGCTGTAACCCGCTTCAGGTAGTCCCTGAGCTTGTCTTCGTTTGCCATCTCGGGTATTCCTTCTCAGCAGAAGCGCACAGGTCAGGAGACTTCAAGCTCGTTGTCGATGAAGGCGAACATCTCGTCGTCGGTGGCCGTCTCGAATTGGTCGGCCGCGCCGAAGCCGTTGAGGCCCGTCAGGAAGTCCTTGAGGCGGGCGACCAGCCGGTTGCGGGCGACGCTCTCCTCCGCCAGCCCGGTCACGGTGTTCTCGATCTTTTCGATCTCGGCGAAGAGCCGCAGGGTCTGCGCCTCCTCGTCCTCCGCCCCGTCGAAGTGGTCCACCAGATACTCGATCAGCTCGATCGAGGTGGGATAGTCGAAGACCAGCGTGGCCGGCAGCCGGAGCCCGGTGACGGTGCTGAGCCTGTTCCTGAACTCGACCGCGGTGAGGGAGTCGAAGCCCAGGTCCTGGAACTGGCGCTGGGGCTCGATCGCCGAGGCGTCGGCGAAGCCGAGGACCATGGCCGCCTGGCCGCGGACGAGGTCCGACAGTGCCGCCTGGCGCTCCGCGGGCTCCATCGCGGCCAGCCGTTCGGTGAGCCCGTGCAGGGCGCCCGCCCGGGGCATCGCCGTACGGGCCGTGGTTCTGGCCTGGACGAACCGGGCGGCGACCAGCGCCGGGAGGTCGTGGTTCAGGCCGGCGTCGAACAGGGCCAGCCCGTCCGCCACCGGCAACGGCTTCAGGCCCATGCGCTCCATGCGGCGTATGTCGGCCTCGGTGAGGTCGTCCGCCATGCCCCCGCTCTCCCACAGGCCCCAGGCCAGCGAGGTGCCCGCCAGTCCCTGTGACCTGCGGTGCTCGGCCAGGGCGTCGAGGAAGGCGTTGGCCGCGGCGTAGTTGCTCTGGCCGGCCCCGCCGAGCACCCCGGAGAGGGAGGAGAAGAGGACGAACGCGGACAGGTCGAGATGCCGGGTAAGTTCGTGCAGGTGCCAGGCCGCGCCGGCCTTGGGCCGCATGACCCGCTCCAGCCGCTCGGGGGTGAGCGCGGTGATCACGCCGTCGTCGAGGACGCCGGCCGCGTGCACCACGCCGCTCAGCGGGTGCTGGACGGGGATGGCCGCGATCAGTTGCTCCAGCGCGTCCCGGTCACCGACGTCGCAGGCCGCGACCGTGACCGTGGCGCCGAGCTCGGTCAGCTCGGCCACCAGGTCGGTGACGCCCGGGGCCTGCTCGCCGCGCCGGCTGGCCAGCAGCAGATGCTTGACCTGGTAGGTGGCGGCCAGGTGTCTGGCCACCAGCGCGCCCAGGCCGCCGGTGCCGCCGGTGACCAGCACCGTGGACTCCGGCCCGAACTCCAGCCGCTCGCACTCCGGTACGGCCGCGCGTGCCAGGCGCGGCGACCACAGCGCGCCCGACCGGACCGCGACCTGCGCCTCGCCCGAGGCGAGGGCCTGACCGACCGTTCTCGGGTCCAGCGGCCCGGCCTCCACGTCCAGCAGCACGAACCGGCCGGGCTGTTCCGCCTGCGCCGCCCGCACCAGACCCCAGACCGCGGCCTGCGCCGGGTCCGCGTCCTCGACCTCGGCGACCGCCACCGCGCCCCGGGTCACGAGCACCAGCCGCGAGGAGGCGAACCGCTCCTCGGCCAGCCACTCCCGCACCAGGCCCAGCGCCTGGTGCACCCCGGCCGGAACCTCGACCAGCACGCACTCCGCGATCTCACCGTCCAGCGAATCGGCGACCACCCACTCGGGCGCCTCCGCGGCGGCGGAAACGGCCGGAGCCGCACTCCACTCGAGCCGGTACAGGTTCTGCCCGGCGGTGTTGCCCAGGCCGGCCGTGGACAGGGCCCGAAGCGTGAGCGCCTCGATGTCGGCCACGGGTGCACCGCTGCCGTCGGCGATGTTCAGCGTGATGCCGACGCTCCCGACGTTGGCGGTGGCGTTTCTGGTCGCTCTGACGCGCAGGGTGGTGGCGCCGACCGCGTGGACCGACACCCCGTTCCAGGCGAACGGCAGATACGG
>NZ_JBRIQO010000065.1:0-11586 GCF_052983175.1 Streptosporangium sp. G12
CGGGCATCCTTTCCGGGAATCGGGGAGAAGACGTCGAGGGGCGACATCACGGCCGCGCACTCACGGCGAGGCCTCAGGGGCGGTGGGGCACGTCAACAGGCGTACAAAGAAATGTTAACGCTAACATTTATGCATAAACCTCGTCCCTGCGAGCTTGGCAATGGGGCGATTGGTTCCCGATGAAGGGCCGGCGATCGGGTCGCATTCGTGTTTCCGTTGCATTTCCGCAAAGTGTTGGGGTTCACAGGCGGGATGTCAACATCTCGCTACAAGAAATTCGTCTCCGCGCAGCCGGCATCCTGCGGCAGCGGCGATGGCGGGTAGCGCCGGCCTCTGGTCGCAGACGGATATATCGCCTGTTCACCGCTCTCCGGTGCCCGGCGGTCGGTGGCCCGGGTCGTCGTACCGGCCTTCGGGCCGCGGGCCGGAAGGCCTGGTGCGGTCCATGACAGCGGGTGTTGACCGCACTCATGTGAACGCACACACTGGTGCGATGTCGATGTGACCCGCCGCCCTGTCGCGGTTACGGGCCGCGCTTCGCGCATTGAAACCTGCGTTGTTATCGCGTTCCAATAGTCATGTCCGATTACGCTGACGCCCACGTAATCGCGGCAATGGTGCCACCCGTCCCTCTGTGCCGACGAGTCGCGTGGAGTCGCCTTCCCCGTCCCGTCGCCCGGCCCGCCCGATCGTGCCCGGTCTCCGAGGGTCGCCATCGCCGAAGGTCGCCATGCCCGGCATTTCACGTCATCGCCCGGCTCGGAGGCGTCACATGGATCGGGACCGGCGTCCCCTGTCATTCCTCGCCCACAGACCGCCGCGGCAGAGCCACGAGCGGCCCGTCCGCTTGACCGCGGCATCGGTCCACAGCTCCGACCGCGGCGACCCCTGGGGTGATCGCATAAACGTCGGATTTGATCGCTTCGCCACTGAGGATCAACTTCGATCAGGTTCGATCGGTACTATGAGGGGTCCTAAGGAGGAGTATGACCAGTACGGCGACCGGCCCCCCCGTTCGGCTCGCGGAGAGCGTCGTCCCAGGCCCGCTGCTCGGCAGGTGGGGGACGACCGCCTCGCCGGATGCGCTGATCGGCGTCCTGGCGCGTCCCGACCGTGCGCTGCCCCTGCCCTCCCTGAGCGGCGGGCCGCCGCTGTGGGCACTGGAGCGCGTGCGGGAGCGAGCGGAGGCCGAGCGCGGGTCGCCGTGGGCGCAGCCGCTCGCCACGCAGTACGCCAGATATTTTCAGGACGGCGACCGCACGGTCTACGAGGGCGGCGTGTTCGAGCGCCAGGAGCGGCTCACCCGGGCCGTGCTCATGGCCGCGGCGAACGGGTCGGACGAGTGGCTGGCCGAGGCCGCCGACGGGATCGTGCTGGTGTGCGAACAGAGCTCGTGGTGCTGGCCCGCCCACGAGGAGTCCTGCCGATCGCGGGGCACGGTACTGCCCGACCCGGCCACCCCCTGCCTGGATCTCGGCGCCGGTGACGTGGCCGCCCAGCTCGCCTGGGCGGACCACATGCTCGGCGAGCGGCTGGACGAGCGATTCCCCGGACTGCGGGACCGCCTGCGCGCCGAGGTGCGGTGGCGGGTTCTGGAGCCGTTCACCCGCCGGCGCGACTGGCACTGGCTGGGGCTGGACGGCCGCGTGCACAACTGGTGCCCGTGGATCTGCGGCAACGTGCTCGTCGCCGCGCTGCGCCTGGCCGAACCGGGAGCGGAGCGGGCTCGGCAGGTCGCGCTGGCGATCGAGGGCCTCGACCGCTACCTGGCGGCGCTGCCCGGCGACGGGTCGGTGGACGAGGGCTACGAGTACTGGTGGAACGGTGCCTGCCGCGCCCTGGAAGCACTCGACGTGCTGGAACACGCCACTTCCGGGGAGCTGAGGGCGGCCGGCGTGCCGGTGGTGCGCGAGACGGCGCGGTTCCCCCACCGGATGCATCTGGGCGGGGCGTGGTACGTGAACTTCGCCGACGCCCGCGCGCTGCCGCCCGCCGAGCAGCCCTGGCACGTGCTGCACCGCTGGGCGCGGCGGATCGGTGATCCCGACGGGATGCGGCACGCCGCCGCCCACCGCGCCGGGACCGTCGCCCCCGCGGCCGAGTTGGGACGGGCGCTGAGCGAGCTGGCCGACGTCACCTGGCTGGAGGCCGGCCCGGCCGAACCGCCGCTGGTGGCCTCGGCATGGCTGCCCGGCACGCAGGTGGGCCTCGCCCGCACCGCCCGCGGTACCGAGCGGGGTCTCGCCCTCGCGGTCAAGGGCGGCCACAACGACGAGAACCACAACCACAACGACGTCGGCTCGGTGATCGTCGCCGTCGACGGGACACCCGCCGTGGTCGATGCGGGGCGGCCCACGTACACGGCGCAGACGTTCGGACCCGATCGGTACGCGATCTGGACGATGCGGAGTGGCTGGCACAGCGTGCCCGAGGTGCGCGGCACGCCACAGGGGCAGGGCGCGTCCTTCGCGGCCGGGGACGTCGCGGTGGCCGACGGGCCGGACGCCTTCCAGGTGAGGCTCGACCTCGCGGGCGCCTACCCCGTGGACGGGCTTGAGCGGTGGTGGCGCACGGCCAGGCTGGACCGGGAGACCGGCGGCGTGACGATCGAGGACTCCTGGGCCTTCACCGACGCGGGCCCGCCCAGCGAGGTGCGGTTCCTGCTGTCCGGTCGGGTGCGGCAGGAGGCGCCGGGGCAGGTGACGATACGGCCGCCCGGCGGGGGCCGGGCCGCGGTTCTCTCCTGGGATCCGGAGCACGCGGCCGGGTCGCTGACCGAACGCGAGCTGGACGATCCCCTGCTCGTCGCGGTGTGGGGCGACCGGCTGACCCGGTTGCGGCTGGAGCTGCCCGGCACCGCGAGCGGATCCCTCCTGGTACGCGTGGAGGTGCGGCCATGACCCTGTCCGGCTCACCGGCCTCGCTGCCCGACGAGCGCCGCACCCGGGTGGTCGAGCTGCTGCGGCGGCGTGGCTCCGTCCGGGTCGCCGATCTGGCCGAGGAGCTGGACGTCTCGGTCATCACCGTCCGCCGTGACATCGCGCTCCTCGCCTCGCAAGGGCTGATCCGGCGGGTTCGGGGCGGGGCCATGCTGCACGGTGGCGCCCCCGCCGGCGAGTCCGACGAGGAGGTCTCGCCTCGATCGGTCGTCGAGGAGGGCGTCGGCGAAGGACGGCGGCTCACGATCGGGATGGTCGTGCCGTCGCTCGACTACTACTGGCCGGAGGTGATCCGCAGCGTCCGCGAGGCCGCCGCGGCGGCCGGAGCCAGGATCGTGCTACGCGGCGCCACCTACCAGGCCGCCGACGAGCGGCGGCAGTTGTCAGGGCTGATGGACCTCGTCGGCGTGGACGGGCTCCTGGTCGCGCCGACCACCACCGGTGACGACGGCGAGGAACTGGTGCGCTGGTTGCGGCAGGCGCCGGTGCCGGTCGTGCTCATCGAGCGGGCCGCCGCCGTCGGTCCGTACGAGGAGACCATGGAGTCCGTCATCAGCGATCACGCGCTGGGGGCGGCCATGGCCGTGCGCCACCTGGCGACGCTGGGACACCGGCGGATCGGGGTGGTCACGACCTTGCACAGTCCGACGACGCCGCACGTGCGGCGCGGATGGCGGCAGGCCTGCCAGGAGCTCGGTCTGGAGCTCGACGGCACCCCGGACCTCACCACCGTCGACCAGCGCAACCCTGAGTGGAACGAGGTCATGGACCGGATCCTCGGTTCGTGCCTCGACACGGGCACCACCGCGCTGCTGGTTCACTCCGACCCGGAGGCGATCAGCCTCGTGGAGCGGTGCCAGGAGAGGGGTGTCCGGGTGCCCGCGGACCTGGCGGTGGTCACCTACGACGATGAGGTGGCGGAGCTGTGCGATCCGCCGCTGACGGCGGTCCGCCCGCCCAGGAAGGCGATCGGGCGGGCGGCGTTCGGCCTGCTGTGGGCTCGCCTGACGGATCAGGACCCGCATCGGCCGACGCATCGCGTGGTCATCGAGCCTCGGTTGATCGTGCGCTCCTCCTCGTCCTGAGGGAGGGCTGTTCACGGCGGAGGGAACACGGGAGCCAGGGTGTCCTCGGTGCCGTCCGGCCAGACGATCCGGGCGGCCGCATTCGCCCAGCTGATCTCCGGAGGGGCCGAGGGCACGCTCGAACCGAGGTGAATGCGGGCTTCGTACCATCTGCGCGGCTCGGCGGCCGCGCTGGTGCCGCACCACGGAACGAGAGTCCGGCCCGACAGCGGAGTGGCGTTCTCGGCGAACGTCACGTCCGACAGGTCGAGGCCGGGGCCGGGGACGATGCGCGAGATCAGGCGGGACGACGGGGTGGTGGCGGGGACGGGCCAGCCGCCCAGGCGAAGGGGGGCCGCGCACGTGGGGAGGAGGAGGACCAGACGAACCTCCCACGTGCCTCGCAACGCCGACAGGACGGTGATCCAGGGCCCCAGGACGGCGGTGCCCGATCGGCCGTAGCCGTGGTCGGCGGTGTCCGGGTCCGGGTCCACCCAGTGGGCCCGCCAACGGGAGGCGCCGACGGCGGTACCCGTTGGCAGGCGGTCCACGAGAAGGGTCTCGAAGCCGGTGCGATGGCTGGGCCGGTCGTCGGGGTCCAGAAGCGTGACCGACTGGTCGAGAGGGTCGTCGGCGTGCGGGCCGGCCAGGATGGGCGAGGTGGCGCTGGAGTATCCGAGGCGGGCGTACAGCGGCGAGTCCGTGCGGTGGTCGCCGGGTGTGGCATGGTCGGTGCCGTGGTTGACGACGCGCACGACGCCGTCGGCGCGGGTGCCGGAGACCAGCCAGCCCGGTGATCGGATCACGAGCTGGAAATCCTCCCGCTCGACCGGCAGCGGCTCCTCGACCGAGGTCCACACGGGATGATCGGCGGGCAGCGCCAGTCCGTACAGGCCTTTGGCGGCCCAGTAGGGGGAGCCGGTGCCGGAGTACGACTGGGCGATCGGCCGCCAGGGGCCGTGCCAGCCGAGTGTCAGGACTCCGTCGTCGTCGGGGCTGCCGTGCTCGGCGAAGTGGCGGGCGATGCCGGAGGCGGCGCGGCGCAGGAGACCCGGGGCGGGAGTCGCGACACCGGCCCGCGCCCCCGCCCAGAACTGGGCGGCGGCCGCGAACCGGTAGGTGAGGCTGCGGCCCTGTATGAGCGGAGAGCCGTCCGCGCCCACCAGGTGCACGGCGTCGTGAAGATAGCGCGTGAACCGGGACAGGTAGGCGGCACGACGGATGTCGGCGGCCGGGTCGCCGGCCGCCATCTCGGTCCACAACAACGGATAGAAATGGAGGGCCCAGCCGACGTAGTGGTCGTAGCCGCGCCGCTCGCCGTCGGAGTACCAGCCCTCCTCCCGGACGAACCCGTCGGTGAGCGCGAGCCCGGCCTCGACGTCCTGACGTGAGGACGGGCCGCCCACCGAGGCGAGGAACCGCTCGACCACGAGCTGGAACCAGATCCAGTTGATCGGCGGGTACGCGCCGCCGATCGCCGGAGCCAGGTAGCCGACCACCCGCTCGCGCACACCGTCGTCGAGGCGGTCCCACAGCCACGGGCGGGTGAGGTGCAGCACCAGTGCGATGGAGGCGGCCTCAACCTTGGCCTGATCATGCTCCTCCAGCCTCACCCAGCGCTCGGGAGAGGCCGGATCGGTCCCGGCCGCCAGGCCGCGCGCGTACCACTCCAGGTAGCCGTGCGGGTCATGGCCGCCCTCCCCCGCCACCCGGAACCCCGCGGCCAGGAACGTCCGGGCGAACCCTTCCAGTGCGTCGACGTCCGGCCCGTACCCGCCCGGCTCGCCGGGAAAGGAGATCCGCGCGTGCGAGGGGGAGGCGTACCGCCGTGCGGACAGCAGCAGACGGTCGGCCAGAGCGGCCCAGTGATCTCTGGTCCAGCCGGTGTAGGGCGAGAGCCGCCGGTCGTCCAGTTCCCGCAGCCAGCGCATCAGGCCTCCTGTCGCGACTCCGCACGAAACTCCGTGATGCTGGCACCGTCTCGGCGAACACGTCAAGGAGCAATGAATCAAAAGCGTTCATACTGATCATCGTTGATGGCCGCGGGAACCCACGGATGATCGTATTGATCAGTATCGATCATATTAGCGTTAACAATCTATTGACCTGATTGAAATGATCGGTCATGATCGGCGGCACTGGCAAGCACTGGCTGGCGAGAGGACCGGTGTGAAAGACCGACGATCACAGGCTCTGCTGGTGATGGACCCCGTGTACGTCGATGTGCAGTTCCAGGAACCGCAGCTGCGGCGGTTGCGCGATCTCGTCGAGCTCACCGATCCCATGGCGACGGCGGACCTCGACGATCCGCTCGTGCGCCGCCGGCTGCGCGAGGTCGAGGTGCTCGTGACCTCGTGGGGCTGTCCTCCGCTCACCAAGGAGCGGCTGGACTGCGCGCCGGAGCTCCGGGCGATCTTCCACTGCGCGGGAACGGTGCGCCCGTTCGTCACCGACGAGGTCTGGCGGCGCGGGCTGCTGGTGACCAACGCGGCGGACGAGAACGCCGTCTCGGTCGCCGAGTTCACCCTCGCCGCGATCATCTTCGCGGGCAAGAAGGCTCCGTTCCTGGCCCAGGACGCGCGCAGACATCGCGACGACTGGTCCTACCTGGAACGGCGGGGCGAGCTGTCCAACCGCGGACGCACGATCGGCGTCGTCGGCTTCTCACGGGTGGGCCGCCGGGTCGTCGAAAGGCTGCGCAGCCTGGACGTGGACGTACTGGTGTACGACCCGTACGCCGGCGCCGCCAAGGTCCGTGAGGCAGGCGGCCGGCTGGTCGACCTGGCCGACCTGCTGCCGCGCTGCGACGTGCTCACCCTGCACGTCCCGGAGCTTCCCTCCACCCGTCATCTCATCGGGGCGCCGGAACTCGCCCTGCTGAAAGACGGCACGACCGTCATCAACACGGCGCGCGGCACCGTCCTGGACACCGCCGCCCTGGAGACCGAATGCGCGAGGGGACGCCTGGACGCGATCCTCGACGTGACCGACCCGGAGCCGTTGCCCGCGAACTCGCTCCTGTACGACCTTCCCAACGTCATGATCACCCCCCACATCGCCGGATCCCTGGGATCGGAGACCCGGCGAATGAGCGAGAGCGCCCTCGACGAACTCGAACGCTACCTGTCCGGCCGGCCGCCGCGCGCGGTGGTGACGGCCGACGAGTTCGCCGTGAGCGCCTGAGCCCCGCTTCCGGGAAAGGAAACCAGACCGATGTTCAATCCCGTTCCGCCCGCCAGGACCCGAACGCGGCGCCACGTCGTGAAGGCCGCGGGAATGACCGTCCTCGCGCTCGCGCTCGCCGCGTGCGGCGGCTCCGGCGAGCCGGCCGAGGGCGGACCCGCCACCCTCACCGTCACCGTGTGGAACCTCGCCAAGACCCCCGAGTTCACCGCGCTGTTCCAGGCGTTCGAGAAGGCGAATCCGGGCGTCAAGGTGAAGCCGGTCGACATCCTCGCGGACGACTATCAGGACAAGGTCACCACCATGCTCGCCGGCGGCGACAAGTCGGACGTGATCACGATAAAGAACGTGACGGACTACGCGCGCTACTCCAGCCGCGGGCAGCTCCTCGAGGTCACCGATCTCGCCACGTCGGCCGACGCCTCCAAGCTGGCGGGTCTGCAGGCCTACAACACCGGGAACACCTACTACGCGCTCCCGTACCGCCAGGACTTCTGGCTGCTGTACTACAACAAGACCCTGCTCGACAAGGCGGGCATCAAGCTCACCGGCGCCATGACGTGGGACGACTACGCCAAGTACGCCCAGCAGCTCACCGGGGACAAGGACGGCAAGAAGGTGTACGGCACCTACCACCACACCTGGCGTTCGGTGGTCCAGGCGATCTCCGCGGCGCAGACGGGCGGCGACCAGCTCGGCGGTGACTACGCCTTCTTCACCGACCAGTACACGATGGCCCTGGACCTGCAGAAGAAGGGGGCGGTCATGGACTTCGGCACCGCGAGCGCCCAGCAGGCCGACTACCGGAACATGTTCGGAACCGGCGCGGCGGCGATGATGCCCATGGGTACCTGGTACATCTCGGGCATTCTGGAGGCCAAGAAGAAGGGCGAGAGCAAGGTCGACTGGGCGCTCGCCCCGATGCCGCAGCGGGCGGGCTCCGGCGAGGCCGTCACCTTCGGTTCCCCGACGGGGTTCGCGGTGAACAAGCGGAGCAAGTCCGCCGACCTCGCCAAGAAGTTCGTCCAGTTCGCCGCCAGTAAGGCGGGCGCGGAGGCGATCGCCCAGGTGGGCGTGGTGCCGGCGTTGCAGGATCCGGCGATCACGGAAGCCTACTTCAAGCTCGAGGGCATGCCGTCGGACGAGCTGTCGAAGAAGACGTTCGAGCCCGGCAAGGTCGTGCTGGAGATGCCGGTGAGCGACAAGAGCTCCGACGTCGACACCATCCTCAACGAGGAGCATCAGTTGATCATGGTCGGTGAGAAGTCGGCCGCCGACGGCATCCGCTCGATGAACGAGCGCGTCAAGAACGAGGTCCTCAACTAGGGCGGCCGCGGCGGGCTCCGTGGTCCGCCGCCCGTCCACCTGGTCTGCGAAGGAGTCACGAAGGACGACCATGACCCATGTCATGCCGCAGCCCGCGCCGACCGAGCCGGGCGAACCTCGGGTGCCCCACGGCGGCCGGGCCTGGCGCAACACCCTGATCGGGTGGAGCTTCATCCTGCCGAACTTCCTGGGCTTCGCCCTGTTCACGCTCGTCCCGGTGATCGCGGCGTTCGTGCTGGCGTTCATGGACTGGGACTCCTACGGAACGCCCGAGTGGGTGGGGCTGAGCAACTTCGAACGGCTGTGGGGGGACGAGAACTTCCACGTCGCTCTTCGCAACACGCTCTACTACGCGCTCGGCCACATCCCGCTGACCCTGATCGCCGCCCTCGCCCTGGCGCTGGCGCTGAACCGGCGGCTGCGCGGGGTGAACTTCTTCCGCAGCGCGGCGTTCTTCCCGTACATCACCTCCCTGGTCGCGGTGGCCGTGGTCTGGAACATGCTGTTCAATCCGACGGCGGGACCGATCAACCTGCTGCTGGAGGCGATCGGCGTCCAGGACCCCCCGCGCTGGATGTCGAGCACCGGCTGGGCGATGCCCGGGGTGATCATCACCAGTGTGTGGCGCGACATGGGCTACTACATGGTGCTCTACCTGGCCGGCCTGCAGACCATTCCCAAGGAGTACTACGAGGCGGCCAAAGTGGACGGGGCCAACGCCTGGCAGCGGTTCTGGGGCATCACGTTGCCCTCGCTGCGGCCCACCACCTTCTTCGTGCTGGTCATGCTGACCATCCAGAGCTTCAAGGTGCTCGACCTGATCATGGTCATGACCGGAGGCGGCCCCGGTCGCAGCACCCTGGTGCTGGCCCAGCTCGTCTACCGGGAGGGCATCGTCGAGGGCCAGTTCGGCTACTCGTCGGCGATCGCGCTCGTGCTGTTCCTCATCGTGTTCACCGTGACCATCGTCCAATTCCGGATCAACGAACGGAGAAACGCGTCATGACCACATTGCGCGATGCTCCTTCGGCCACGGTGCCGCCGCCGCGACACGACGGGCCCACCGGATCGCCGGGCTCCCGGCACCCCGCCGCCCGCAGGACGCTGGCCTACCTCGGGCTCGTCACGGTGACGTTGCTGACGCTGGTGCCGTTCGGAATGATGCTGTCGGCCTCGCTCAAGCGCAACAGCGAGGTCCTGGCGGTCCCGATCGAGTTGATTCCGGACGAGCTGCGCTGGTCGAACTTCGTGGAGATCTGGGAACGCGTCCCGATGGCGACCTACCTGGGCAACTCGCTTTTCCTGTCGGCCACCATCACGTTCCTGCAGGTGCTGACCGGCAGCTTCGCCGCCTACGGGTTCTCCAAGGTCCGCTTTCCCGGACGCGACGCGCTGTTCCTGGGCTACCTCGCCACCATCGCGGTGCCGTGGCAGGCCTACATGGTGCCGCAGTACATCATGATGCAGCGACTGGAGCTGACGGACACGTACTGGTCGCTCATCCTGATACAGGCGTTCGGCGCGTTCGGCGTGTTCCTCATGCGCCAGTACTACATGTCGATCCCGGACGAGCTGTGCGAGGCGGCCAGGATCGACGGGCTCAGCGAGTACGGCATCTACCGGCGGATCATCCTCCCGTTGTCGAAGCCGGCGCTCGCCAGCCTGGCGCTGCTGACGTTCGTCACCACGTGGAACGACTACATGGGGCCCTTCATCTACCTGACGAGCAACGAGCTGTGGACGGTGCAGCTCGGTCTGCGCTCCTTCGTCGGCCTGTACGAGGCCGAACACGCGATGATCATGACGGGTGCGGTGCTGTCGGTGCTGCCGGTCCTGGTCCTCTTCCTGTTCGGGCAGCGCTACTTCATCCAGGGCGTCGCGACGAGCGGGCTGAAGGGGTGAGCACGATGCGCGGCCTGCTGCGTCCGGCCCGGCAGGAGACGTACGAGAAGGTCTTCGGCATGGTTTACGTCGGATTGATGACGAACCTGCTGCTGGCGATCTCGTGCGCCCCGCTGCTGGTGGCGCTGGCCCTGGTGCGGGATCCGTCGGCATCGTGGCCGTTCTTCGCGGCGCTCTCGGCGGTGTGCGCGCCGGCGCTGGCGGGCGCGTTCCGGTGCTTCGCCCTGCTCGGCGAGGGGTCGACGGCGGTGTTCGCGGCCTTCTGGAACGGTTACCGGCGGGCGGCGGTGCGGGCGCTGGTCACCTGGCTGACGGGCGCCGCGGTGGTGAGCGTGCTCGTGGTGGACGTCATGGTGGTCGGTGGCACCTCGTGGGGTCCGGCGCTGCTGCCGTTCTTCGTCACGGCGGGCGCGCTGGTCGTGGCCACGACGGTGACGGTGCTGGTCGTGGTGGCCGAATCGTCGCGTCCGGTCCGCGGCCTGGTCCTGCCGTGCCTGTACCTGGTGGCGCGTCGCTGGTATCTGACGCTGCCGACGCTGACGGTGCTGGCGCTCGCGGTCGGCATGGTACTGCTCGAACCGGTCTTCGGCGTGCTGCTGGGAACGGCGCCACTGCTCTACGCGGCCTGGGCCACGAGCCGGTTCGTGGTCCTGCCGCTCCTGCCGGAACCTTGACCGGCCTTCGCTCCCGATCCACGACACCGGCACGGCGAGGGTGACCTGCGCCTCGACGAGGCGCCGAGGCTTCGCGCGGCGCGCGGACCACGATCTTCCGGAAAGGGGGACGAGCGCGACACGATGATCAGCCGCACGCTTCGCCGGGCCCGTCTCGCCGCCGCGAACGCATTCCGATCATCGCGGTGCCGCCGGACACGAATTGTGTGCCGTCCATTGACCGAGGACCCCTCGCCGGGCTAATAATGCGCCTACGCCCGAATCACCATTACCGCGCGGCCACCGTGAGATGTTAGCGCTAACATTATGGAGGTATCGGAATGCGCGCATGTCAAAGGGCTTCGGCCGCGTTGTTCGCCGTCGTCATGGCACCGGTGGCGGCCCACCTGAAGGCGTCCGCTTCGGCCTTCGCCTCCGGCGCCTCCTTCACCGTGACCTTCTCCCCTGGCCTGACAGAAGGATGACCCTGATGCCCCCACCGCACGCGCGCCGCGCCCT
>NZ_JBRIQO010000066.1:0-11414 GCF_052983175.1 Streptosporangium sp. G12
GCCGAGACCGGGATGACCCAGCCGGCGCTGTTCGCCTTCGAGGTCGCCCTCTACCGCCTGCTGGCCTCGCTGGGGGTGACCCCGGACGTGCTGGTGGGTCACTCGGTGGGGGAGATCGCCGCCGCTCATGTGGCGGGGGTGCTGTCGCTGCCTGATGCGTGTGCTCTTGTCACGGCGCGGGCGCGGTTGATGCAGGCGCTGCCGGAGGGTGGGGCGATGCTGGCCATCGCCGCTCCTGAGGCGGAGGTCCTTCCGCTGCTGGAGGGCCGCGAGGATGTGAGCATCGCGGCGGTGAACGGCCCGGCCTCGGTGGTGATCTCCGGTGACGAGAGTGCGGTGGAGGAGATCGCCGCTCTGGTGAGTGCCCGCACTCGCAGGCTGCGGGTGTCGCATGCCTTCCACTCGCCGTTGATGGAGCCGATGCTCGCCGAGTTCGAGCAGGTCGTCTCCGCTCTGACCTTCAGCGAGCCGATCATTCCTGTCGTCTCCAACGTGACGGGCCGGCCTGCGGAGCCGGGGCTGTTGACCGACCCGGCGTACTGGGTGCGGCATGTGCGGGAGGCGGTGCGGTTCGCCGACGGGGTGGCCGCCTGCCAGGCGAGTGTGTTCGTGGAGGTCGGCCCGGACACCACCCTGACCGCCCTGGCCCAGCAGAGCGTGCAGGACGGTGTGTTCGTCGCGACCGCTCGCAAGAACCGGGACGAGGTCCGGGCACTGGTCGAGGCACTGGGCCGCCTGCACACCCACGGCGTGACCGTCGACTGGAAGGCGATCCTCACCCCGGCACGACAGATCGACCTGCCGACGTATGCCTTCCAGCACCAGCGCTACTGGTTGGAATCAGGCAGATCCGGCAGCGATGTGGCAGCGGCCGGGCTCAGCGCCATTGACCACCCGATACTCAGCGCCACCGTCCCGGCCCCCGACGGCGACAGCCTCACACTCACCGGGCGGCTCTCCCTCACCACGCTGCCCTGGCTCGCCGACCACGCGGTCAACGGCACGGCCATCCTTCCCGGCACGGGCTTCCTCGAGATAGCGCTGCGTGCCGCGGCCGAGACCGAGGACTGCGAGACGGTCTCCGAGCTGGCCCTGCAGGCCCCCCTCGTCCTCACGCACGACCATCCCGTCCAGCTTCAGGTGGTCATCGACGCCCCCGACGGCAGCGGTCAGCGCGGCCTGGCCCTGTACTCCAGGCCCGAAGGCACGACCACCTGGCAGCGGCACGCCCAGGGAACGCTCGGCACCGCCGCCGCCGTACCCGGCTTCGACCTGGCGCAGTGGCCACCGCCGGGCGCGCAACCCATCGATATCGACGACCTCTACGACAACCTGGCCGTCACAGGCCTGGAGTACGGCAGTGCCTTCCAGGGCCTGGTGAGCGCCTGGCAGCGGGACGGCGCCGTCTACGCCGAGATCGTCCTGCCCGACCAGGTGCAGGCCGGCGCGGAGCGGTTCGGGTTCCACCCCGCCCTCCTCGACGCGGTACTGCACTCCATCACGCTCGGCGATCTCCTGCCGCCCAGCGAGCCCGGACACCCGTTCCTGCCCTTCGCCTGGTCCGGCGTCTCGGCGCACGGGGCGGGCGGGACCGTGGCGCGGGTACGGACCACCGCCAAGGGGCCGGGTGAGCTCTCGCTGAGCGTCGCCGACCACACCGGCGCGCCGGTCCTCACGGTGGACTCCCTGGTGGTCAGGCCCGTGGCGACAGAGCTGTCTCCGGAGCGCACGCCGTACGTGCTGGACTGGGTGAGCGTACGAGCCGGTGGGACGGAGCCCGGACGGGTGGTGGAACTCCGCGATCTTTCCTCCTTGGAGGAGGGCATCGGCGCGGAGCAGGTCCTCATGCGCGTCCCGGCAGGTGTGGGCCGCGAGCGGACGTACGAGGTGCTGGCGCTCGTCCAGGAATGGCTCGCCGACGAGCGGCTGGCGCAGTCGCAGCTGGTGGTGGTGACCAGCGGCGCGGTCAGCGCGGCCGAGGGAGAGGTACCCGATCTGTCCACCGCCCCGGTCTGGGGGCTCATCCGATCCGTCCAGTCCGAGCACGCCGGGCGGTTCGTCCTCCTGGACACCGACGGCCACCCCGACTCGGAAGCCGGGCTGCTTCGCGCCTGCGCTTCCGGTGAGCCGCAGCTGGCCCTGAGGGCCGGCGCGGTCCGCGTGCCGCGGATCGTACCGCTGGCCAACGCGCCGGTGATCGAGCGCTCCTCCGAACCCCCGGCGGGCACGGTACTGCTGACCGGCGGCACCGGCGAGCTCGCCACCCTGGCCGCGCGCCGGCTCGTCACCGAGCACGGGGTCCGGCACCTGCTGCTGGCCGGTCGCCGCGGCCCGGCGGCGCCCGGAGCCGACGATCTGCTGGCCGAGCTCACGTCGCTCGGCGCGCAGGTCACGATCGCCGCCTGCGACGTGGCCGATCGGGCCGAGCTCGCCGCCCTGCTGGCGGCCGTTCCCGACGACCGGCCGCTGACCGGTGTCATCCATCTGGCAGGGGTCGTCGACGACGGCGCCGTGACGTCGCTGACCCCGGAGCGGATCGACCGGGTCTTCGCGCCGAAGGCGGACGCGGCCTGGTACCTGCACGAGCTCACCGGCGAGCTCGACCTGTCGTTCTTCGTGATGTACTCCTCCATCGCCGGCATCGTCGGCAGCGCGGGCCAGGCGAACTACGCCGCGGCCAATACCTACCTGGACGCGCTGGCCTCGTACCGCCGTGCGCAGGGACTGCCCGCCCTCTCCCTGGCCTGGGGGCTGTGGGAGACCGACAACGGCATGGCGGGCGCGCTCAGCCAGGCCGACGTGGCCCGGCTCGGCAGGATCGGGCTCGCACCGCTCCCGGCGGCGCAGGGCATGGCCCTGCTGGACACGGCGCTCACGCTCGACAGGGAAGTGCAGATTCCCGCCCGCCTCGACACCGCGGCACTGCGCCGCCAGGACGAGATCCCCGCGGTCTTCCGGGCGCTGGTCAAGTCTCAGGCGCGGCGCGCCGCGACGGCCAGGCCCGTGCGGGCGGGAGCCGACAAGGCGGCGCTGCTCTCGCTCATCAGGACGAACATCGCGCTCGTGCTCGGGCACACCGACGCCGACGCCGTGGACGCCGAGGCGGCCTTCAAGGACCTCGGTTTCGACTCGCTGAGCTCCGTCGAGTTGCGCAACAGGCTCAACGCCGCCACCGGGTTGCGGCTGCCCGCGACCCTGCTGTTCAACTTCCCCACCACGGACGCGCTCGCCGAGCACCTGCACGAGCAGCTCACCGGTGCCTCGCGCACCGACCAGGTGAGCGCCCACACCGGTCCGGCGGACGAGCCCATCGCGATCGTCGGCATGGCCTGCCGCTATCCCGGCGGCGTGGTCTCTCCCGACGACCTCTGGCGACTTCTCGTCCGGGCCGACGACGCGATCACCACCTTCCCCGACAACCGTGGCTGGGACCTGGAGCGGCTCTACGATCCCGATCCCGCCCACGCCGGTACGAGCTACGCGCGCGAAGGCGGCTTCCTCCACGATGCCGACCAGTTCGACACCGCCCTGTTCGGCATCTCGCCGCGTGAGGCCACCGCGATGGACCCGCAGCAGCGGTTGCTGCTGGAGACCTCGTGGGAGGCGATCGAACGGGCGGGGATCAGCCCGAAGGCGATGCGCGGCAGCCGGACGGGCGTCTTCGCCGGGGTGATGTACCACGACTACGGCGGCCGCCTGCCGCACGCGCCCGAGGGCTTCGAGGGTTTCGTCCTCAACGGCAGCGCGGGCAGCATCGCCTCGGGCCGGGTCGCCTACACGTTCGGGCTGGAGGGCCCCGCGGTCACGGTGGACACGGCGTGCTCGTCGTCGCTGGTGGCGCTCCACCTGGCCGCGCAGTCCCTGCGTTCGGGGGAGTGCGATCTGGCGCTGGCCGGCGGTGTGACCGTCATGGCCACGCCCAGCGTCTTCATCGAGTTCTCCCGGCAGCGCGGGCTCGCGGTGGACGGTCGGTGCAAGGCGTTCTCCGCGTCGGCGGACGGTACCGGCTGGGGCGAGGGCGTCGGCATGCTGCTCGTCGAGCGGCTCTCGGACGCGCGGCGCAACGGTCACCACATCCTCGCCGTCATGCGCGGCAGCGCGATCAACCAGGACGGTGCGAGCAACGGCCTGACCGCGCCGAACGGTCCTTCGCAGGAGCGGGTGATCCGGCAGGCGCTGGCGAACGCCGGTCTGTCGACCGCGGATGTCGATGTGGTCGAGGCGCACGGCACGGGAACGGTGCTGGGTGACCCGATCGAGGCCCAGGCCATCCTGGCCACGTACGGCCAGGACCGGCCCGAGGACCGGCCGCTGTGGCTGGGGTCGCTGAAGTCGAACATCGGTCACACCCAGGCCGCCGCCGGTGTCGGCGGTGTGATCAAGATGGTGATGGCGATGCGGCACGGGACACTGCCCCGGACGCTGCACGCCGAGGAGCCGTCGCCGCACGTGGACTGGACGGCCGGCGCCGTCGAGCTGCTGACCGAGGCCCGCTCGTGGGATATCGAGGACCGCCCGCGCCGTGCGGGCGTGTCGTCCTTCGGCGTCAGCGGCACCAACGCACACGTGATCATCGAGCAGAGCCCGGCCGCCACCGCCCCCGTCGAGCGGAGCCCGGATGCCACCGCACCGGTCGACGGTGCCGAACTGCCCGTCGTTCCGTGGCTGATCTCCGCCAACGACGGCGAAGCTCTCCGGGCGCAGGCCGCCCGGCTCGCGGACTGGGCCTCACAGGACGACGTCTCGCCGACCACCGTCGGCAAGGCGCTGGTCTCGGCCCGTGCGCTGCTGGAGCAGCGTGCGGTGGTGGTCGGCGCCGACCAGGTCGAGCTGGTGGCGGGCCTGCGTGCCCTGGCCGACGGTACGACGCCGGGTGCCGCGGCCGGTGGCGGCGGGTTGGCGATGTTGTTCGCCGGTCAGGGCAGCCAGCGGGTGGGGATGGGCCGTGAGCTCGCGGCGGCGTTCCCGGTGTTCGCCGAAGCCTTGGACGAGGTTTGTGCGTTGTTGCCGGGGTCGGTGCGTGAGGCGATGTTCTCGGGCCCGGACGAGGTGTTGGCCGAGACCGGGATGACCCAGCCGGCGCTGTTCGCCTTCGAGGTCGCCCTCTACCGCCTGCTGGCCTCGCTGGGGGTGACCCCGGACGTGCTGGTGGGTCACTCGGTGGGGGAGATCGCCGCCGCTCATGTGGCGGGCGTGCTGTCGCTGCCCGACGCCTGCACTCTCGTTTCCGCGAGGGCCCGGCTGATGCAGGCGTTGCCGCAGGGTGGGGCGATGCTGGCCATCGCCGCTCCTGAGGCGGAGGTCCTTCCTCTGCTGGAGGGCCGCCAGGACGTCGGCATCGCGGCGGTGAACGGCCCGGCCTCGGTGGTGATCTCCGGTGACGAGAGTGCGGTGGAGGAGATCGCCGCCCTGGTGAGCGTCCGGACGCGCAGGTTGCGGGTCTCACACGCCTTCCACTCGCCGTTGATGGAGCCGATGCTCGCCGAGTTCGAGCAGATCGTCTCCGCTCTGACCTTCAGCGAGCCGGCCATCCCTGTCGTCTCCAACGTGACGGGCCGGCCCGCCGAGCCTGGCCTGCTGACCGACCCGGCGTACTGGGTGCGGCATGTGCGGGAGGCGGTGCGCTTCGCCGACGGGGTGGCCGCCTGCCAGGCGAACGTGTTCGTGGAGGTAGGCCCGGATGGGGTGCTGACCGGCCTGGCCCAGCAGAGCGTGCAGGACGGTGTGTTCGTCGCGACCGCTCGCAAGGACCGGGACGAGGTCCGGGCACTGGTCGAGGCACTCGGCCGACTCCACACCCACGGCGTCATGGTCGACTGGGACACCTACTTCGCCTCGGTGCCCGCCAGGCACATCGAGCTGCCCACCTACGCCTTCCAGCGTCGTCGCTACTGGCTCGACGCCACCGCTGAGGTCGCCTCCGGTGGCGGCCTGGTGGCGGTGGACCATCCGTTGCTGACCGCTGTCGTCCCGGCTCCTGGTTCCGGCACGCTCACGCTCATCGGCCGTCTGTCCCTGTCCGCGCAGCCGTGGCTGGCCGACCACCTCGTGGACGGTCAGGTGGTCGTACCGGGCGCTGCGCAGGTCGAGCTCGCGATACGCGCCGGGGACGAGACCGGTTGCCCGGTGCTCGACGAGCTCACCCTCCAATCGCCCATGGTGCTGGCAGCGGGTGGCAGCCTCCAGCTCCAGGTCGTGGTCGCGGGTGCCGACGATTCCGGCCGTCGCCAGGTGACGATCCACTCGCGCGCCGGGGACGCCACGGACTGGCGGCAGAACGCCCAGGGCGTCCTCGCCCCGGCAGCCGCCGTCGCGCCCACCTTCGATCTCGCGCAGTGGCCGCCGCCCGGCGCCGAGGTCCTCGACGTCGACGGCGTCTATGCCGACCTCACCGCGATCGGCATGGAGTACGGCGAGACGTTCCAGTGCCTCCAGGCCGCCTGGCGGCAGGACGGCGCCGTCTACGCCGAGATCGCCCTGCCGGAGCAGTCCGGCGCCGATGCCCGGCGGTTCGGGCTGCACCCGGCACTGCTCGACGCCTCCCTGCACGCCATCCCCATGGCCGGATTCCTGCCCGAGGCGGAACCTGGCCGGCCGTACATCCCCTTCGCCTGGAACGACGTGACGTTGTACGCCGAGGGAGCGACCGCCCTGCGGGTTCGCATCACCCCGGCGGGCGGCACCGGCGTGTTCGGCCTGGCGGTGGCGGACACCGCGGGGACGGCCGTCGCGGAAGTCGGGTCGCTCATCCTCCGTCCTAGGTCCGCCGACCAGTCGGCGACGCGTAACAACTCCCTGTTCCAGCTGGACTGGGTGCAGGCCGGTCGTACCGGACAGACGGATCTTTCGTACGCGCTCCTCGACGTACCTTCGGACGACGCGCCCGTTCCCGAGGCGATCAGGCGCGCCACGAACGCGGTCCTCGCCGCCCTGCAGGCGGAATCGGGCGCCTCGCCGCTGGTCATCGTCACGCACGGTGCCGTGGTGGCGGTCGCGGATGAGGTGCCGGACCTGGCGCAGGCGGCGGTGTGGGGTCTGGTACGGGCGGCGCAGGCCGAACAGCCGGGCCGGTTCGTACTGCTGGACCTGGGCACCGAACCCTTCGACGAGGGCACGGTCGGTCGGGCGCTGGCCACGGGCGAACCGCAGGTGGCGGTGCGGGCCGGGCAGTTCCTGGTGCCGAGATTGAGCCGGGTGGCCGAGCGCGCGGTCGTGGAACCGGCACTCTCCGGCGATGCCGGTCCGGTGTTCGGTCCGGAGGGCACGGTGCTGGTCACCGGTGGCACCGGCGGGCTGGGCGCGCTCGTGGCCAGGCACCTGGTGACGGCCCACGGGGTGCGGCACCTGCTGCTGGCCAGCCGTCGTGGCGCCGAGGCGCCCGGAGCCGCCGAACTGGTGGCGGAGCTGACCGAGCTCGGTGCCTCCGTACGGGCGGCGGCCTGTGACGTCGGCGATCGAGAGGATCTGGCGCGGTTGGTCGCGTCGGTCCCGCTGGCCGGTGTCGTGCACACGGCAGGCGTGCTGGACGACGGGATCGTCGGCTCCCTCAACCCGGAGCGCTTCGACGCGGTCCTGCGGCCGAAGGCCGACGCGGCCTGGTATCTCCACGAGCTGACCCGGGAACTGGACCTGTCGGCGTTCGTGCTGTTCTCGTCGCTCTCCGGTGTGCTGGGCAGCGCGGGCCAGGGCAACTACGCCGCGGCCAACACCTTCCTGGACGCCCTCGCCGA
Source organism: Streptosporangium sp. G12 (assembly GCF_052983175.1). Classification (NCBI taxonomy): domain Bacteria; kingdom Bacillati; phylum Actinomycetota; class Actinomycetes; order Streptosporangiales; family Streptosporangiaceae; genus Streptosporangium; species Streptosporangium sp. G12. Next base: position 7,731 of record NZ_JBRIQO010000066.1, read on the forward strand.
GCAGCGCCGGGCGCAGGGACTGCCTGCCACGTCGCTGGCCTGGGGTCTGTGGGCCTCGGGCGGTATGGCAGGCGACCTGACCGAATCCGACCTGCACCGCCTCGAGCGCGGTGGCATCACGCCGCTGCCCGTCGACGACGGTCTGGCCCTGTTCGACATCGCGATCGACCACGAGCACGCCGTACTGGTCCCGGCCTCGCTGAACCTCCCGGCGCTGCAGGCCCAGGCCCACGCCGGCACCCTCCCCGTGGCCCTTCGCGGGCTGGTCCGCGTGCCCACCCGGCGTGCCAGTACGACCGCAACGGATCCGACCGACCTTCTCCGGCTGGTGCGTACCCAGGCGGCGATGGTCCTCGGCTTCTCCGACACGGAGGCGGTCGAGTCGGCCAAGCGCTTCCAGGAGCTCGGCTTCGACTCCCTCACCGCGGTCGAGTTCCGCAACCAGCTCAACGCGGCGACCGGCCTGCGGTTGCCGGCCACCCTCATCTTCGACTACCCGACCGCTGAGGCGGTGGCGGATTACCTGGCGGCGGAGCTGGCCGGTGGTCAGGTCTCGCAGGCGGTCGTGGCCGATGTCTCGGTGGCCGACGAGCCGATCGCGATCGTGGGCATGGCCTGCCGCTACCCCGGCGGCGTCTCCTCACCAGAGGGTCTGTGGGACCTGGTGTCGTCCGGCACGGACGCCATCGGCGACTTCCCGACCGATCGGGGCTGGGACCTGGCGAGGTTGTACGACCCGGACCCGGACAGCCGGGGCACTTCGTACTCCAGGCACGGCGGGTTCCTGTACGACGCCGCCGAGTTCGACCCCGGGTTCTTCGGGATCTCGCCGCGTGAGGCCCTCGCGATGGATCCGCAGCAGCGGTTGCTGCTGGAGGCGTCGTGGGAGGCGATCGAGCGGGCGGGGATGAATCCCGATCGGCTGCGCGGCAGCCGTACGGGTGTCTTCGCCGGGGTGATGTACCACGACTACGCGCCCCAGCTCTCTGACGCACCGGGCGAGCTGGAAGGCCTGATCGGCACCGGCAGCTCGGGCAGTGTCGCCTCGGGCCGGGTGTCGTACACCCTGGGCCTGGAGGGTCCCGCGGTCACGGTGGACACGGCGTGCTCGTCGTCGCTGGTCGCGCTGCACTGGGCGGCACAGTCGCTGCGCTCGGGCGAGTGTGACCTTGCCCTGGCGGGCGGCGTCACGGTGATGGCCACGCCGAGTACCTTCGTCGAGTTCTCCCGGCAGCGCGGCCTGTCGGTGGACGGGCGCTGCAAGGCGTTCTCCGCCGAGGCTGACGGCACCGGCTGGGGAGAAGGCATCGGCGTCCTGCTGGTCGAGCGGCTCTCGGACGCGCGGCGCAACGGTCACCAGATTCTCGCGGTGGTGCGGGGCAGCGCGGTCAACCAGGACGGCGCGAGCAACGGGCTGACGGCGCCGAACGGCCCGGCGCAGCAGAGGGTGATCCGCCAGGCCCTGGCGAACGCCGGTCTGTCGAGCGCGGATGTGGACGTGGTCGAGGCGCACGGCACCGGAACGGTGCTGGGTGACCCGATCGAGGCCCAGGCGTTGCTGGCCACGTACGGCCAGGACCGTCCGGAGGACCGGCCGCTGTGGCTGGGGTCCATCAAGTCGAACATCGGCCACGCCCAGGCCGCCGCCGGCGTGGCCGGTGTGATCAAGATGGTGATGGCGCTGCGCAACGGCGTCATGCCGCAGACCCTGCACGCCGAGGAGCCGTCCCCGTACGTGGACTGGACGGCGGGTGCGGTGGAACTGCTCACCGAGGCCCGCTCGTGGGATGTGGAGGACCGCCCGCGCCGGGCCGCGGTCTCCTCCTTCGGGATCAGCGGCACGAACGCACACGTGATCATCGAGCAGGGCCCGGCGGTGGAGCCGGAGCCCGCCGTAGTTGTCGAGCCGTCGGTGACGCCGTGGCTGCTGTCGGCCAAGACTTCTGAAGCGTTGCGGGGACAGGCGTCCCGGCTCGTGTCGTGGGTGGCGGAGCGGCCCGAGCTCGACGTGGCCGACATCGGCTGGACACTGGCGAGCGGTCGTGCGGTGCTGGAGCAGCGCGCGGTCGTGGTCGGTGCTGACCGGGCCGAGCTGGTGGCGGGTCTGCGTGCCCTGGCCGACGGTACGACGACTCTGGAAGCGACACGTGGTGGCGGGCTGGCGATGCTGTTCGCCGGTCAGGGCAGCCAGCGGGTCGGGATGGGCCGTGAGCTGGCCTCCGCCTTCCCGGTGTTCGCCGACGCTTTGGATGAGGTCTGTGCGCTGCTGCCCGGGTCGGTGCGTGAGGCGATGTTCTCCGGTCCGGAAGAGGTACTGGCCGAGACGGGGATGACCCAGCCGGCCCTGTTCGCCTTCGAGGTCGCCCTCTACCGTCTGCTCACCTCGCTGGGTGTGACCCCGGACGTTCTGGTGGGCCACTCGGTCGGCGAGATCGCCGCCGCCCACGTGGCAGGTGTGCTCTCACTCCCCGACGCGTGTGCCCTGGTCACAGCGCGTGCCCGGTTGATGCAGGCGCTCCCTGAAGGTGGGGCGATGCTGGCCGTCGCCGCCCCCGAAGCGGATGTCCTCCCCCTCCTGGAAGGCCGCCAGGACGTCGGTATCGCGGCGGTCAACGGCCCGCAGGCCGTGGTCGTCTCCGGCAGCGAGAGCGCGGTGGAGGAGATCGCGGGCCTGGTGAATGCCCGCACCCGACGCCTGCGCGTCTCGCACGCGTTCCACTCGCCGTTGATGGAGCCGATGCTGGCGGAGTTCGAGCAGATCGTCTCCGGGTTGACCTTCACCGAGCCGAGCATTTCCGTCATCTCCAACGTGACGGGCCGTCCCGCAGAGCCCGGCCTGCTGACCGACCCGACCTATTGGGTACGGCACGTGCGTGAAGCCGTGCGGTTCGCCGACGGGGTCACCGCCTGCCAGGCGAACGTGTTCGTCGAGATCGGCCCCGACACCACCCTGACCGCCCTGGCCCAGCAAAGCGTCGAGGACGGCGTGTTCGTCGCGACCGCCCGCAAGGACCGCGACGAGATCCGGGCACTGGTCGAGGCACTGGGCCGGCTCCACACCCACGGTGTGGGAGTCGACTGGACGGCGATTCTCGCCCCGGCGCGGCGGGTTGATCTGCCGACGTATGCCTTCCAGCGGGAGCGGTTCTGGATCGCGGTGCGTGGCGGGGTCGGGGAGATGAGTGCCGCCGGGCTGGGGGCGCTCGATCATCCGATGCTCAGCGCGGTGACGGAGGTCGCCAGTAGCGAGTCGACGATCTTCAGCGGTCGCCTGTCGGTCGCCGCGCAGCCGTGGTTGGCTGATCATGCGGTGAACGGGACGGTGTTGTTGCCGGGGACCGGTTTGCTGGAGTTGGTGTTGCGGGCCGGTGCCGAGGTGGGCTGGCCGTCGGTGCGAGAACTGACGTTGCAGGCTCCGCTGGTACTGCCCGCCGAGGGTGGAGTGCAGGTCCAGGTGGTCGTCGGCGCGCCGGAGGAGTCCGGCGGCAGGGCGGTCTCGATCCACTCACGCCCGGAAAACGACCCCACGGCGCCGTGGACAGGCCATGCCGAGGGCCTGGTGACCGCCGAGCTGCCGGTGGCGGCGTTCGAGCTGACGCAGTGGCCTCCGGTGGACGTGCGGCCGGTGGTGGTCGATGGTCTGTATGACGATCTGGCGGCGGTCGGTCTGGAGTACGGGCCTGT
>NZ_JBRIQO010000067.1:0-10634 GCF_052983175.1 Streptosporangium sp. G12
ACCGCCGACGAGATCCTCAAGTCCCTCGCCGACTACCTCGCCAAGATCAACCCACCCAGCCAGCCATCAAAGAAATAGTTACCCTCTGGACTTGCGGCGCATCATACTAGTGCCGCATCAGGCAACGTTTGCCCTGTTGTGATTCAGCAGGTGGTGTCGTCCGCGCCTCTGGTCCGGAAGTGAATGACGTGACCGGGTGCCCGTCAGCCCAACCTCACATCATCAGGTAACGAAAAAGCTGCCCATTCTCACAAATCACCCTTCCGGTGTCACGGAGGCGGAGGCTGTTCGGTCCTAGTGGGTACAGGTCGACTCCAAGCCGCCACGCCGGATGATCGTCGACCTCCCGGCTCCCAGAGGGAGTCAGCCAACCCACTGCCAGGAGGAAAATCTTCATGAGCACCCCCGTCGTCGCGATCGCCTACCACTCCGGCTACGGCCACACAACCGTCCTCGCTGAGGCCGTGCGTGACGGCGCCGTGCAGGCCGGAGCCGTCGTCCACCTGATCAAGGTCGACGAGATCACCGACGAGCAGTGGGAGCTGCTCGACGCCTCCGACGCGATCGTCTTCGGTTCGCCGACCTACATGGGCACGGCTTCCGGTGCCTTCCACCAGTTCGCCGAGACCACCTCCAAGCGCTGGTTCGTCCACTCGTGGAAGGACAAGCTCGCCGCCGGATTCAGCAACTCCGGCGCCAAGAGCGGCGACAAGCTCCACACGCTCCAGTACTTCGCCGTCCTGGCGGCCCAGCACGGCATGACCTGGGTCAACCTCGGCCTGCACCCGGGCTGGAACAGCACCACCGCCTCCGAGGATGATCTCAACCGCCTCGGCTTCTACCTGGGCGCGGGCGCCCAGACCCACACCGACCACGGCCCCGAGGAAGTCCACAAGGCCGACATAGCCACCGCCGAGCACCTCGGCCGCCGCATCGCCGAGCAGGCCCGCGTCTACGCCGCCGGACGCGCAGCCGTCGGCGTGTGAGCCAACGGCGGCCCCCGCCTGCCCCGCTGCCGCGGAGCCGAAGCCCCACTGGTCAGCGGTGGCGTCACCGAGGGTGCTGTGTCCGTCGGCAGCACGGTGCCCCGGTCAGGAATTCATGCAGCCGGCACACCCTCGGGTGTGCCGGCTGCAGGCTTGTCCTTGCCCAGGCCGACGCGGCAAATGTTGCCTGATGCGGCACTAGTTGACCTGGGACGACGCGAAATCAAGGGGGGCGCGCCGCGCACCCCCTGTGCGCCCCCTTGGGCCGCGGCGACCATGCCCTGACCGGCGCGCCCGAAGCGGGCTTTGAACGCTCCGCCACCTCCGCCGCCCGCACTTACCTGCCGAACCCCTGGCTGGGGCCCTTGGGGGTGGGTGGCCGGTGAGAAGGTGTCCGGCTGGCGGCCCGGGCGGCGGCCTGGCGCTGTTGCGCTTCGAAGCGTTCGCGGGCCTGTTCGTTTCGGGTGCGGACCCGCTTGACTGCGGCCGGGTCACGGCGAGCGAGGTCTTGGCCGCGCCGCACCTCCTCGCCGAGCCCGTGGCGGTGGTCGCGCTCGGCGACCAAGGAAGCCAGCTGGCCGGTGACGCGCTCGTACTGGCCAGCCGGGGTGAACCGCGCCGAGTTTCGTGGAGACTTGGCTACTTGGTTTCTGCTGCGGTGAGTGCGGCCTGTTGGTGACGGTAGTGGATCGCTTCGTACTCTGCGGGCGGGATGTTGCCGCAGGCGGTGTGCAGGCGGCGGTGGTTGAACCAGTCGAGGTATTCCAGCGTCGCCAACTCGACGTCGTCCATGTTCTTCCAGGGGCCGTAGCGGCGGATCAGTTCGGCTTTGAACAGGCCGTTGAAGGACTCGGCCAGGGCGTTGTCATAGGAGTCGCCGCGGCTGCCCACTGAAGCGACCGCTCCGGTGTCGGCCAGGCGCTCGCTGTAGCGGATCGACAAATATTGCACCCCGCGGTCGGAGTGATGAACTAGCCCAGACAGATCCGCGCACTGGCCGCGATTGCGACGCCAGATGGCCATCTCCAAAGCGTCCAGGGCCAGGTCGGTGCGCAGATGGGTGGCGATCTGCCAGCCCACGACCATCCGGGAGTACACGTCGATGACGAACGCCGCATACACCCAGCCCGACCAGGTGCGGATATAGGTCAGATCAGCGACCCAGAGCCGGTTCGGCGCCGGCGCGCAGAAGGTGCGGTCGACGAGATCGGCCGGCCGATCGGCCTGGTCGCCGGCGATGGTGGTTCGCCGGACTTTCCCGCGAACCAGCCCGACGATGCCCAACTCGCCCATCAGTCGCTGGATTGTGCACCGGGCGACCGCATGCCCTTCGCGACGCAGCTGCCTATGGATCTTGCGGGCGCCGTAGCAGGAGTAGTTGTCCTGGTAGATGCGGATGATCTCTGTCTTGAGCCGGTTATCGCGTACTGCTCGCGCAGACGGCGGCCGGGTGCGGACTGCGTAGTACGTCGAGGCAGCGCTCTGCAGGACCCGGCAGATCGGCTCGACACCGAACTGGGCGCGGTGAGCGTCGATGAAGGCGTTCATCTGGGTGGTCGAGGGTCGAGTTCTCTGGCGAAAAAAGCCGACGCCGCCTTGAGGATCTCGTTGGCGCGGCGCAGCTCGCGGACCTCCCGCTCCAACTCGGCGATCCGCTTGGCCTCATCGGTGCTGGTCCCGGGTCGCTGACCGCCGTCGATCTCGGCCTGCTTGACCCAGTTGCGCAGCGACTCCGACCCAATGCCCAACTGCCGAGCAACGCGAGTGATGACGCCGAACGACTCCCTGGACTGCGCGGTGGCCTCCTGCACCATCCGCACCGCCCGCTCTTTCAACTCCGGCGGATACCGACGCTGGGCGGGGTGCGACGAACCAGATCGACCTGACATGAGCTCCATCCTTTCCAACCGATGAAGCCTCCATCAATCCCGGCGCGGTTCACCCCCAGCCAGGCGCACATCCGGGCGATGGAGTGGCATGCCTTCTCCGCGTCGATCAGCTCGTACTTGGCGAGCGTCATCGACTCTCGGCCGCGAAGAAGGCGGCTGCTTTTTTCAAGAACGTCAGCTTCTCACGCAGCTCCGCGTTCTCCCGCTCCAGCTCCCGGATCCGCGCCCGCTCCGGCCCGGAAACCAGCCGCTGCTCAGCTTGGGTGCTCACGATCCGATGCCGGTTCACCCAACTGCCCAGCGTGCTGGCGTTGATGTCGAACTCCCGCGCCACCGACGCGACCGTCCGCTCGCCCTCCAGCACCATGCGGATGGCTTCTTCCTTGAACTCCGGCGAGAACTGCCTACGACGCCTCGTCACGTACTTACCTCTTCCAGACTTCTGTCAGCTTATGCAGCCGACTGTCCGGAATCTGCAGGGCACCTCACACTTCAGTGCCCGCGGCTCGGCTTGGCAACGTTTCACCCGCCCCTCTGAGCGCCCCAGTGCCGGATCTGGCCGCGTTCCCGATGAGATCGCCGTGAACGCCGCGAACGTCTTGTCCCGTCTGTCGACGGCCGAGGAGTCGGTGACGCAGGCGCTGGAGATTCTGCGCTGGTGGCGCCGCGCACGCGAGCAGTCCTCCCCAGCGAGCGTGATCTTGAATGTGCGGGTGCTGGAACTCCTTGCCTCCCGCATGCACACCACCCCTGGGAGCACTACTTGCGCGACTACATGCGCACGCAGTGGGTCACCACCACGATGCGCGACGAGGTGACCAACACCGTGCTGGAAGCCGAGGGCTTCACCTGCTGGCTGCTGAACGCCAAGCACGTCAAGAACGTCCCTGGCCGCCCGAAGACCGACAAGCTGGACGCGGTCTGGTTGGCCAAGGTCGTCGAGCGCGGCATGTGCCGGCCCAGCCTGGTGCACCCCAAGCCGATCCGCCAACTGCGCGATCTGACCCGCTATCGGCGGACGTTGGTGCGTGAGCGCACCCGCGAGAAGCAGCGCGTGGAAAAGCTCCTGGAGGACGCGCAGATCAAACTGTCCAGCGTGATCAGTGACGTCTTCGGCGTATCCGGCCGCCAAATGCTCGCAGCGTTGATCAACGGAGAACGTAATCCTCGGGTGCTGGCGCAGATGGCGCGCGGTGCCATGCGTGCCAAGATCAGTGTCCTGGAGGAGGCCCTGAGGGGGCACTTCACCGATGAGCACGCCTTCTTGTGTCAGATGATGGTCGAGCGCGTCGACGACCTCACCGCGAAGGTCGAGCAGGTCTCCGCCCGAATCGAAAACCAGATTGCCCCGTATGCCGCCGCAGCGGCTCAGCTGGATGAGATCACCGGGGTGGGCACCATCGCAGCGCAAGAGATCATCGCCGAGATCGGGGTGGACATGAGCCGCTTCCCCACCGCGGCCCACCTGGTGTCCTGGGCCAAGTTCGCGCCCATCGACAAGAACTCCGCCCGGCGCAAGAAGGGCGGCTCCACCGGCAAGGGCAATCCGTGGATCGCCGCCACCGTCGGGGAGATCGTGGCCACCACCTCCCGCTCCAACACCTTCCTCGGCGAGCGCTACCGCCGCCTCGCCCGCCGCAGGGGCCGAAAACGCGCCATCGTCGCCATCGGCAACTCCGTACTGACCGCCATCTGGCACCTGCTGTCGGATCCCGAGGCCCGCTTCATCGACCTGGGGCCCGACTTCTACCAATCCCGCCTGGCCACCCAGCGCCGTGAACGTGACCTGGTCCGCCAGCTCGAACACCTCACCGGCCAGAAGGTCACCCTGCAACCAGCCGCCTGACCCCGCCGCACCACCTGCATAACCAGTTCCGAAATCACCGGTCGAGGTTCGCTGCCGCCTGCCCACTAACGGACCGATTTTCGAGCCAGGCGTGTAAGGCACGTTGGCTGGCTCTGAACGGGCGGAGATCGGTGGCACCGGATGTCGAGAATCGCGACGCAGCTTCTACCACCTCCTGAGGAGACCGTCCGGCTCCAGGAAGAAGTGCATCGTGACTCTCACACCTCCCTCGCCCCACCAGGACGACCGGCTCACGGCCGCGCCGACGGGGCGAGCGTTCCCGGCCCGCGCCGCCGGCATCTCGTTGGTCGCGGGCGTCGCGTTCTTGCTCTTGCTGGTCCTGCTCCACCTGATCCGGCCCGACGTCTCGACGAGTTGGCAGACCACGAGCGAATATGCGCTCGGCGAGTTCGGCTGGCTCATGGTGGTGGCGTTCCTGCTGTCCGCGGTCGGCTACGGAGCCCTGGCGATCGCGCTCCTCGTCCGGCCCCAGCGGCTCCCTACCCGGATCGGTGCGGTCATCCTGGCGGTCGCGGCCGTCGGCACGGTCATCGGCGGCGTCTTTGTCACCGACCCCATCGACACTCCGCAGGATCAGCTGTCCGCCAGCGGCACTCTGCACGGGCTTGGCGCCGGACTCGCGCTCATGTTCCTTCCGGTCGCGGTACTGCTGATCACCGCCGGGCTCACCCGCGACAGCGCATTCTCTACCGTCAAGCGCGGGCTGTGGTGGACCGCGGTGCTGCCGCCCGCGGCGCTGGTCATGTTCATGGTCGCCCAGACTGTCCTGCTCGGGGCCGACGGCCGCTTCGGCCCCGACGTCCCGATCGGATGGCCGGAGCGGCTGCTCGTTCTCGCGTACGCCGCGTGGCAGATCATCGTGGCGCGGATCGTCTCGCGCCGAACCGTACGGTCCTGACCGCCGGGCTGCCCGACGAGGTCCGCTCCCCCGCGAAACCGATCGTTCACCGACTGCGGCGCAAGATGCCCGCTCCCGCCGTCGTCTCGACGGCTCCGCGGCCGGTGACCCGCGACGAGTGCAACGGTGCGACGAGTGCGGGCGCCCGGTGACGTTCCCCGGTGTGTGTTCTTGGTGCGACGACACCGCACAGAGCACTGGCGTTATCTGGGGTTGGCAAACAAACCTGCTGGTCAGTCGTGTGAAGGCCTGTAAGGCAAGCGGGCTTTCGACGAACGTGCCTGACAAGTTATCTAGGGTTGTCAGGCACGTTGGTCACTACCTGCAGATCTCAGGATCTCGCTTAGGACTGGAATCAGAATGAGGTCTCTGAGGCTCGGGAATGACGGCGTGTCAGTTCGCGTTGGCGCGGCCTGGAGGGAGTGGTTGCGACCGAGACTCGTGGTGGGCGCAAGCCGTGGGAGGTTGACGATGGGCTGTAGGAGCGTATCGAGCCGCTGTTGCCGGTGATTGAGCGGCGCTTCCGGTACCCGGGGCGTCGTCGGCTCGATGACCGGCGGGTTCTGTGCGGCATCCTGTTCGTGCTCTACACCGGCATCCCCTGGCGCTACCTCCCGCAGGAACTCGGCTTCGGCTCCGGGATGACCTGCTGGAGGCGACTGCGGGAGTGGAACGAGGCCGGGGTCTGGCAGCGCCTGCACGAGATGCTGCTGGCCGAACTGCGGGCGGCCGGCATACTGGATCTGTCCCGGGCGTCGGTCGACTCGAGCCATCTGCGGGCGATGAAAGGTGGTGCGGCCACCGGCCCGTCCCCGGTGGACCGGGGCAAGACCGGCAGCAAGCACCACGTGATCGTCGAGGCCCACGGCATCCCGCTGGCCGCCACGCTGACCGGCGGCAACCGTAACGACGTGACCCAGCTGATCCCACTGATCCGAGCCGTCCCGCCGATCCGAGGCAAACGCGGCCAACCGCTGCGCCGCCCGAAGCACCTCTACGCCGACCGCGGCTACGACCACAAAAGCTACCGCCACCAGGTCCGACGGTTCGAAATCACCCCGCACATCGCCCGGCGCGGCACCGAACACGGCTCCGGACTCGGCGTACACCGCTGGGTCGTGGAAGGCGCCATCGCACTACTGCACTGGTTCCGCCGCCTACGCATCCGCTGGGAGATCCGCGACGACATCCACCAGGCCTTCATCACACTCGGTTATGCCGTCATCTGCTGGCGACGACTGAGGACCCCGCTCTAATTTCAGTGCAAAGTAAGGTGGAATCCCACGTCTCGCACTCGCGCCAAGCACAAGGAGGCGGAATGCTCGCTAACCCGTCGGCGCTGGCGGCCGGAAGGTGTCATTCGGTCGGACGGCGCTGGGATGGAACCGTTCTCGCCGTGGGTAATACCGCAGCCGCTGAATGTCGTGTCGAGCGATGGGAAGACGTCGTCGCGGTGGCAGCTGGCAACGTCCATACCGCGACGAACACGGGCAGGTCTCATACGGTGGGACTCCGGTCGGACGGTACGGTGCTGGCGACGGGGTGGAATGGCGATGGGCAATGTGATGTCGCCGGATGGCGAGGCATCACGGCCGTGGCCGCAGGCTGGCGCCGCACGCTCGGGCTACTCGCGAATGGCCGCGTGCTGGCAGTTGGCCGGAGTTCAGAAGGACAGTGCGACGTGCAGTCCTGGCGCGAGATGGTCGTTCTCTCGTGTGGTGACTGGCACTCGGTCGGCGTCCGATCGGACGGTTCTGCACTGGCCACGGGGAACAACCGACGACGGCAGTGTGTCGTTGAAGGGTGGCGTGACCTAGCCGCCATTTCGGCCGGGTATCTCCATACCGTCGGACTCAGAGCCGACGGGCGGGCAGTAGCGACCGGAGACCGGGCAACCGGGGCGTGCGAGGTCGATGAGTGGGAAGACGTGGTGGCGCTCGGCGCGGGCAGCTACCACACCGTCGGGGTCACTGCGTCCGGACGGGTCCTCGCAGCAGGAGACAACAGCTACGGACAGTGCGAAGTCGGCGGTTGGCGCGACATTGTCGCCGTGGCGACCGGTTCAACGCACACCCTTGGCCTGCGTGCCAACGGCACAGTCGTGACCACAGGGAACAATGCCGACAGACAGTGCGAAGTCGATGCCTGGTCCGGAGTCCAGCTTCCATAGGCCTCCGGGCCGCGCCAACGCGAACTGACACGCCGTCATTCCCGAGCCACAGAGACCTCATTCTGATTCCGGTCCTTAGTGCCCGGCCACAAAGGCCAGCATTTCGCGCACAAAGCAAGCAGTCCTCGTCATCTTGGTTGACGAGGACTGCTCGCAGATCTAACTAGAGATTTTTATACCGCAATCCGAGTGATCATATGGATGGGGGTATAAGACAGGGGCCAAACGTGGACCGGCGGCGTGGCTCCCTCGATCTTGGGAGGGATGAGCTGGCCCTCCACTGGGCCACCGGCATTTCTGATGTAGTACACCGTGACCCATCGATCTCTTGAGGACACAAGCCCTATGTTGTAGATGGCCACGTTAAGTACGCCGGTACCTCTAAAGCAGAGATTATTATTACTGGGATCGATTGTCCGAATCCAGACGTGGATTTGACCGTCGCAAGGCACTCTCGCGATGGCGGCGGCGTGCGCGGGCGCAGCGGTGATTAAGGTCAGCATGGCCGCCGACAGCGCTACTGCTGCGCCTGCGGTGAGGGTCTTGCGGACGACCTGCAACGTCCGCTTGAGTGTCTGGTTCATACCTGTTCCCTTGTTCGGTGGTTGAGTAGTGCGGTAGGGCATTATCAATAGGGGCGCTGGCACGATCGCCGATCTCGCGCTCGGTGACACCTCACGGGCACGGGCCGCTCACGCTTTTGCCGTATGGGCGGGCATGGAGCCGGACTGTCCGCGGACTTGACCAGGAGATCTCTGGCCATCTGCCGGGGTGGCTGTCTCGCTTTCGATGGAAACACCACGGCTCACGACCGGCTGCGATGCCACAGGGTGTCAGATCTGGCTCAGACGGGCTGGCCGACCGGCCGGATGGTCAGGGTGTTGAGGTCGACGTCGGCCGGCTGGCCGAGGGCGAAGCAGATGGCCTCGGCGACGGGCTCGGGGGCCAGGGCGAAGGGCGGGACGCCGCCTTGCCAGAAGGCGGTGTCGGTCATGCCGGGGTTGACGAGGGTGACGCCGATGCCGCGGCTGGTGGCGTACATCCGCAGGTTCTCGGCCATGCCGGTGACGGCCCACTTGGTGGCGGAGTAGAGGTTGGCGGGGCTGTTCTTCAGGCCGGCGACGCTGCCGATGAGCACCAGCCGCCCGCCCGTGGTCTCGAGGTGGGGCAGGGCGGCGTTGGCCAGCAGGGCGGGGCCGAGGACGTTGGTGAGGACCATGGGCGCCCACAGTTCCGGGTCGCCGTCGGCGATGGTGCGCGGGTGGTCGCCGGGGATGAAGCCGGCGTTGGCCACCGCGGCGTGCAGGGCGCCGAAGTGTGCCACGGTGCGGGTCACGGCGGCTTGGGTGGCCGGCCAGTCGGCGGCGTCGGCGATGATGCCGAGCAGCCGGTCGGGGTGGCCGGTCTCGTCGAGGAAGGACTTGAGTTTGGTCTCGTCGCGGCCGGTGACGGCCACGCGGTGGCCGCGGTCGAGGAGCAATCGTGCGGTGTGGGCGCCGATGCCACTGGTCGCGCCGGTGATCAGTACGGTCTTGCCGGTCATGGTCATACTCCCGGGTGCTGGAGGTCCTGGTGGTGCATCACAGGAGGGCTTCGACGGTGATGGGCGGGCCGATCACCGCTACAAGAGCTGGTCGGACAGGATCCATCTCCGTGTCGCAGGTCGCGTTCGATGTGCTGATCCCAGGAAACCCGCCTGGCCGGGCGCGAGGCAGAGCGCGTTTATAGGGGGATAAGCTCAACCCCCTTACCGTCGGCGCCTGCGCGAACCCTGCGGTTACCGTGGGGGCATGGACGACCGGCTCGACAACCGCGAGCAGATCCGGGACTTCCTTGCCACCCGGCGCGCGAAGCTCGCCCCGGAGCAGGTCGGGCTGCCCGCCGGCGGTCGGCGCCGGGTCCCCGGGCTGCGCCGCGAGGAGGTCGCGGTGCTGGCCGGTGTGAGCACCGAGTGGTACACCCGGCTGGAGAAGGGCCACATCAGCGGCGTATCGCAAGAGGTACTCGACGCGGTCGCCCAGGCCCTGCGCCTGGACCAGGACGAACGCACCTACCTGTTCGACCTGGCCCACGCCGCCCGGCCCGCCCGCCGCGCACCTTCGCGCCGCAAGGACGTACAGGTCCCGCCGCGCGTCCAGTGGCTGCTGGACTCCATGACGATGTCCGCGGCGTTCGTACGCAACGGCCGCCAGGACATCGTCGCCCACAACGCGCTGGCCCGGGCCCTGCTCGCGCCGGTCTTCGACAGCCCTGCCACCACACGGCACGGCCGCGCCAACCTCGCCCGCTACATCTTCCTCGACCCGGGCTCCCAGCGGTTCTTCGTCGACTGGGACGCGGCCACCGCCGTCAGCGCCGCGCTGCTGCGCGCCGAGGCCGGACGCGAGCCCCACGACCGGGCGCTACGCGACCTCGTCGGCGAGCTGTCCACGCTCAGCACCGCGTTCCGCAGCCAGTGGGCCGCCCACGACGTGCGCATCCGCCACGCCGGCAGCAAGCGGCTGTGGCACCCGCAGGTCGGCGACCTGGAGCTGACCTACCAGTCCCTTGACCTGCCCATCTCCAGCCGGACGGTGTACGACCTCACCATCTACACCGCCGAACCGGGCAGCACCTCCGAAGAGCGGCTCAAGCTCCTGACCAGCCTGGCAGCCACCCCGCCGGCACACCCCACCAGCCAGCCGCGTTGAAGCGCGCCGGCCTGCTCACGGCCTGCAGCTCGGGCACCTACAGCTACGGCGAGCGATCGACCTCGGCGTCCGAGCCGTCCTGGAGCGCGGTGGCGTGCCGGTCGAGGAGGCGGGCGTAGTGGCGGGCGTGCCGT
>NZ_JBRIQO010000068.1:0-8578 GCF_052983175.1 Streptosporangium sp. G12
AGCTTCGTCCTCGAATGAGACCCGGACGGAGAACGCGGACATGAGAAAGAGGGGTGACGGCGACGCACCCCTCTTTCGCCCACTCATTAAAGGGACGGCAGCACGGTAGAACAGCGTCCGAAGCCTCTGGTTGTGACGAACGTGATCGTGGTGATCAGCCCGTCTACCAGGAGCTTCTTTGCGTCATCAGGCGAACACCGGCCCTACGGTCATACTGTGACCAGCGGTTGGCCGCCAGAAGATGAAAAAGGTTCACTGTTGTTCACGGCCATTGCTTTCTTCTCCTTCGAGCTGGAAGTTCGCACTCGAAGGATCACGCGATGATCGTCCTCATTTCACGGCGACACGCTCGCTAGCTGGGGAAACCCATGCACCACCCCCGTGGAGGCAGCTACGCGGGCAATCGTCATCAGTATTGGGTTGTTGCGCCCTGACCGCAACCGCACGCTAACACCGTTTCCTGAAATGGGGTCTTGTGCTGCCAGAAGAAGAACGTTTTAATCCCCCCTAACGCAGAGCTGACAAGAGCCAGGAGAGCATGTGATCGTCTACGGCGGCGCCCGGAACCCCGAGCGGTGGCCGGAACGAGCCTGGATCACGCCTGTCGTACTGAAGACCATCAACCTGATGCTCCGCCGGCATCGGGAAATGGACCGGTTCGGCTTCGGTGCCGAGGTGGACGTGGTGGCCGCCGACGCCACCACCTTCTTCCAGTGGCGCACCTCGCGGGCCGGTGCCGAGAAGTGGCACTCGGGCACGGTCCCGCACGCCGGCGTCGGCACCAAGATCTGGCGCGAGGTCGCCACGGCGCCCCCCGAGGGCGCGCCTGTCGAGGGGGTCCTGTCGGTCTCACCTGGCGCTGTTCGAACTGCTCATCCGGAAAGCGCTTTCCTAGAGGAGGGAGGAGGATGAGCTACCACAACGCCCTGGCCATTCCCGAGGACGTCAAGGGCTTCCAGCTGGAGGGCTCCGGCGCGATCACCTTCCCAAGGGGCCGGATGCGGCTGGAGAGCCTGCGGCCATCGGAGGACGGCCAGGAGGCCAACATCGTCCTGTGGTGCCCCGAGGACTTCGACGGAGACGTCACGATCGAGTGGGAGTTCTGGCCGGTCAACGAGCCCGGCCTGGCCATCGTGTTCTTCCACGCGCGAGGCAGGCAGGGCGAGGACCTGTTCGACCTCGCTCCTCGCACCGGTCCGTACGAGCAGTACCACCACGGCGACCTGGACGCCTACCACGTCTCCTACTTCCGCCGGATGTGGCCGTCGGAGCGCAGGTTGCACACCTGCAACCTGCGCAAGAGCCACGGCTTCCACCTCGTCGCCCAAGGGCCGGACCCGCTGCCCGCGGCGCTCGACGCCCAGGGGCCGTACGAGATGCGCCTGACCGTGGCCGGGGGTGAGATCGCCTTCTCAGTCAACGGCCTGGAGAGCTTCCGCTGGCGCGACGAGCACCCGCTGCCTGGCGGGAAGATCGGCTTTCGCCAGATGGCTCCGCTGATCGGTGAGTACGCCAACCTGAAGGTGACCTCGCCATGATGCGCCTCTACCCGGCCTTCGACGAGGTGTGGTGGGCCATCCGCCTCAACGCGCTGTGGCTGCTGTTCACCCTGGCCGGCGGCGTCGTCCTGGGCATCGGCCCGGCGACGGTGGCCGCCTACACCCTCGCCCGCAGACACGCGATGGGCGAGGGTTTCCCGCCCCTGCGCGCGTTCGCCACCACCTACCGGCGGGAGTTCGCGCGGGGCTCGCTGCTGGTACTCCCGATCCTCCTGGCGGCGGCCGTACTGTCCACCACGACCCTGTACGGCGCGGCCTCCCTGATCGCCCTGCTGTTCCTGGCGATGATCGCGGCATACCTGCTGCCCATGTACGTCCATTTCGACCTGCGGCCACGCGACTACCTCCCCAAGGCGTCGCTGTTCGCGCTCGCCCGGCCCGCGTCCTCGATCGTGCTGCTGTTCGCCCTGGCGGCGACGGCCTACGCGGTGTCACTCCTGCCCCTCCTGCTTCCCACGCTCGCCGTGGGCGGCTGGATCCAGCTGAACACCTGGCTGGCCTTGCGCTTCTTCGCCGAGAACGAGGCGCTCCTGCTTGCGAAAGGCAACTGATGAACACCACCCCCCGCCGACTGCTGGCCGGCATGTTTGCGCTAACAACCTTGTTCGGCGCGGCCGCGTGCGGCAGCGAGAACGAAGGCGGCCAGGCCGCGCCCGCCGCGCTGAACCTCATGGTCAAGCTCTTCGGCGCCGCACCGGACCCCAACGGCGAAATGCACAAGGCCGTGGAGAAGCTCGTCGGCAAAAAGCTCAACATCACCTGGGTGCCGGACGCGGACTACCCCTCGAAGACCAACGTCACCCTGGCCTCGGACAAGCTGCCCGACCTCCTGGTCGTCAACCCCAAGGACGCCGCGTTCACCAAGGCGGCCCAGGCTGGGGCCTTCTGGGATCTGACGGACAAGATCAAGAAATACCCGAACCTGCCCCAGGACCCCCGGATCCTGGCCAACGCCTCCACCAACGGCAAGAACTACGGCGTCTACCGGATCCGTCCGCTGCTTCGCTCGGCGATCCTGCTGCGCAAGGACTGGCTGGACAAGCTGGGCCTGAAGGAGCCGGAGACCACCGACGATCTCTACGAGATCGCCAAGGCCTTCACCGAGAAGGACCCCGACGGCAACGGCAAGAAGGACACCTACGGCCTGATCCTGCCGAAGTGGCCGGCTCCCAACTTCAGCGCCTCCAGCCCGTACAACGCGATCGACGTCTGGTTCGGCGCCCCGAACGGCCACGCGGTGCGCGACGGAAAGCTGGTGCCGGAGTTCGACGCTCCCGAGTTCTGGGAGGCGCAGAAGTACATCAAGAAGTTCATCGACGAGGGCTTGACCAACCCCGACTGGGCCACGCTCGACACCGCCAAGTGGAGCGACCCGTTCGTCCAGGGCAAGGGCGGCATCATCATCGACGTCAACGTTCGCGCCGACCAGCTGTTCCAACTGTTCAAGCAGGCGGACGCGAGCGACTACCAGACCAAGGTCGCGATGGCGGGCAACCTCAAACGCCCCGACGGCCAGAAGTTCTCGCTGCCCTTCACCGGCTACAACGACGTCATCGCCATCTCCAAGCAGACCATCAAGACCGAAGCGCAGCTCGACGACGTGCTCAAGATGATGGACAAGCTGGCCTCCAAGGAAGGCGCGACCCTCCTGAACAACGGCATCGAGGGGAGGAACTTCAAACTCGACGGCGAGTACGCAGTCAAGATCAACGACCAGGACCCCGCCATCCAGACCATCAACAACGATGTAGAGAAGGGCTTCATCCAGCTCGGCACCAGCGCCAGCGTCGGCTTCTCAAGCGACAAGGCGTACGAGTGGAAGCGCGCCACCCCCGAGGAGCAGGCCATCGAGGAAGAGAAGAAGACTCTCTCCGAACTCGACCTGCAGACGGCGCAGCACGACCCGACCCTGCCCTACATCTCCAAGACCGCGGTGGACAAGGGCGCCACGCTGAACCCGATCCCCACCGACGGGCGGATCAAGTTCCTCGCGGGTGAGCTCACCGAGGAGCAGTTCAAAGCCGAGATCAAGCGCTGGTACGACAGCGGCGGCACCCAGGTCATGGCCGAGCTCCTGGAACTGATCAACAAGGGCTGACGCCCTGACACGCCGTGTTCCGCGAGGGACTCCCACCGAGTCCCTCGCGGAACACGCGAGAAAGGAGGCCGCCATGGCCACCGACCTGGCACGGGTGCCCGCCAAGGTGGCCACCGACAAGCCCGCAGGGCCACGCGGCAGGTTGTTCCCACCTCTGTCCACGTTCGGGCGCCACCGCTGGCTCTTCCTGATGCTGCTGCCCGGCCTGGCCTACTTCGCCATCTTCAGGTACTGGCCGATGTACGGCCTGTCCATCGCGTTCAAGGATTTCGTGCCGTTCCTCGGCGTCGAAGGCAGCGAATGGGTGGGACTCAAGCACTTCGAGGATCTGTTCACCGGGCCCGACTTCGGCCGCCTGATGGGCAACACGATGATCATCGCGCTGCTGACGATCCTGATCGCCTTCCCGGCGCCGATCATCGTCGCGCTCCTGCTCAACGAACTGCGGGTGCGCTGGCTCAAACGTGCGGTCCAGTCGCTCATCTACATTCCGCACTTCCTGGCCTGGACCATCGTCGCGTCGCTGACGTATCTGCTCTTCTCCGTCGACTACGGCGTGATCGCCGACTGGATCCATTCGATCACGGGCGGGCAGAAGGTCGACTACGTCGCCCAGGAGGCGTGGTTTCGGCCGATCATCATGCTGCAGACGGTCTGGAAGACCACCGGCTGGGGCACGATCATCTACCTGGCCGCGCTGGCCGGGGTCAACCCCGACCTGTACGAGGCCGCCCGCATGGACGGCGCCGGGCGCTGGAGCCAGTTCTGGCACATCACCCTGCCCGCCATCCGGCCCACCATCGTCATCATGGCCATCCTCACCTCCGGCAACCTGCTCGACCAGAGCTTCGAGCAGTTCTGGCTGCTGCGGAACTCGCTCAACGCGGGCGTCGCCGACGTCTTCGACACCTTCGTCTACTACGTCGGCATCACACAGGGCGGCTACAGCTACGCCACCGCGGTCGGTCTGTTCAAGGGCGTCGCCGGACTGGTGCTCATCTTCGGCTGCAACTGGCTGGCCAAGCGCCTCGGCCAGCGGGGCCTGTTCTGAAGGAGGGGTGCATGGCGCACAACCTGACCGCGAAGAAGCTGGCGGAAACCCCCGCCACGGTGAGCAACTACAGCTCCTGGGGCAGCCGGCTCTTCGACGCGTTCAACATCGCATTCCTCGTCGGCCTGGCGCTGGTGACCATCCTGCCACTGATGTACGTGCTGGCCGGGTCCTTCGCCACCGAGGCGGAGATCGCCACCAGGCCGTTCTTCCTGTGGCCGGACACGTTCATCACCAGCACCTACGACTACATCTTCAGCACTCCCGTCTTCCTCAAGGCGATGATCACCACCATCTGCGTGACGGCGGTCGGCACGCTGGTGCAGGTCATGTTGACGCTCACCATGGCCTACCCGCTGTCCAAACGGGCACTTCCCGGCCGAACCCTGATACTGAACCTGGTCATCTTCACCATCGTGTTCAGCGGTGGCATGATTCCCACCTACCTGGTGGTGCGAGACCTCGGCATGCTCGACAGCTACTGGGCACTGATCCTGCCTCTGGCGATCAACCCCTTCTATCTGATCATCGTTAAGAGCTTTTTCCAGGAACTGCCGGAGGCACTCGAAGAGGCCGCCCGCATCGACGGCTGCAACGAGCTGGGGGTCTTCTGGCGGATCGTGCTGCCCCTGTCCAAGCCGATCATCGCCACCTTCTCGCTCTTCTACGCGGTCGGCATATGGAACGACTACATGTCGCCCCTGCTCTACATCAACGACAACGACAAGTGGACGCTCCAGGTACTGGTCCGGATGCTCACCAGCGTCAACGCCGAGCGGTCGGTCTCGGCCTTCGACACGGTGCTCTTCCCCGAGCAGGGCATCAAGTTCGCCGTCGTGGTCGTCGCGACTCTGCCGATCCTGCTGGTCTACCCGTTCCTGCAGAAACACTTCGCCAAGGGCGTCATGATCGGTTCGGTGAAGGAATGACCGAAGTACGCTGGCTCGACGGGGCGCGCAGGCAGGGTGTCACCTGGGGAGTTCCCTGGCCGCGCGGCACCGTGGCCGCAGGGACCGGTTTCGCCCTGCGCGACGGCACTCCCGTGCAGAGCTGGGTCACCGCCACCTGGCCGGACGGCTCGGTCAAGTGGTCCGCCCACGCCATCGGCCCGCAGAGCGACCCCTCCGACGCCTACGAGCTCTGCCCGCGGGCCGTTCCCACCCTGCCCGAGCATCCGGTCACCGTGACCGGCCGGACGATCCGCTCGGGCCCGGTCACCTGGCGACTCGGCGGCGGGCTCATCGAGTCCATCTCGTACACGGAGTCGGAGAGCTCGCGACGACACCGCTCCCGCGAGATCGTCAGGAACGTCCGCCTGGTCAGCATCCACGACGACGAGGTGACCGCCACCGTCGAGCGGGTCACCGTCGAGCAGGCCGGCCCGGTCCGCGCGGTGGTCAGGGTCGAGGGCAGGCATGGTGCCCGGCTGCCGTTCACCGTGCGCCTGTACTTCTACGCGGGCTCGCCCGAGGTCCGCCTGGTCCACAGCTTCGTCTGGGACGGCGACCCGGAGCGTGACTTCCTGCGCGGACTCGGCCTGCGCGCCGACGTGATCATGCGCGACGAGCCGCACGACCGGCACGTCCGGCTGGCGGGGCCGTCCAGGGAATTCGGCGAGGCGGGATCGGCGACCGGGTTCCTGACCGAGGCCGTGCGCGGCCTGACCGGCCTGCGCCGCGACCCCGGCGCGGCCGTACGGCGGGCGCAGGTCGAAGGGCGGGCGGCCGATCCGTCGGCGCTGGCCGACCACCTGCACCTGATTCCCACCTGGAGCGACTACACGCTCGACCAGAACAGCGCCGACGGCTTCCTGCTGCGCAAGCGCACCAAGCCGGGGCATGGCTGGGTGACGATCCCCTCCGGCACCCGCTCC
Organism: Streptosporangium sp. G12; assembly: GCF_052983175.1. Taxonomy (NCBI): domain Bacteria; kingdom Bacillati; phylum Actinomycetota; class Actinomycetes; order Streptosporangiales; family Streptosporangiaceae; genus Streptosporangium; species Streptosporangium sp. G12. The sequence continues at coordinate 6,582 of NZ_JBRIQO010000068.1, forward strand.
CAGGGGTACGGCTACGTGGGCGGCATCAGCGGCGGTCTCGGCTTCGGCCTGCGTGACTTCTGGAAGCTCCACCCCACCCGGCTCGACATCCGCGACGCCGCCACCGGCCTGGCGGCCGCGACCGTCTGGCTCCACTCCCCCGGCGCCCAGCCCATGGACCTGCGCTTCTGGCACGACGGCCTGGGCCAGGAGAGCCACAGGGAGCAGCTGGAGGGCCTGGAGATCACCTACGAGGACCACGAGCCCGGGTACGGCACCCCGTACGGCATCGCCCGCACCCACGAACTGTCGCTGTGCCTGTTCGAGGCCACCCCGTCGAACGAGGCGCTGGCCGAGCGCGCCGCCGGTCTCACCCCGGGGCTGCTGGTAGCCTCCCCCGAGTGGATCAAGGAGGCGGGCGTCTTCGGCACGTGGGCGCCGCGCTCCGACGACGCGCCGATCGAGGAGCGGCTGGACTTCCTCTTCGACCACTACCTCGCGCAGCAGGAGCAACGCCGCTGGTACGGGTTCTGGGACTACGGCGACGTCATGCACACCTACGACGCCGACCGGCACACCTGGCGCTACGACATCGGCGGCTACGCGTGGGACAACTCCGAGCTGTCACCCGATCTGTGGCTGTGGTACCAGTTCCTGCGCACCGGCCGTGCCGACGTGTTCCGCTTCGCCGAGGCGATGACCCGCCACACCGGCGAGGTGGACGTCTACCACCTGGGCCCGTGGAAGGGCCTGGGCTCCAGGCACAACGTGCAGCACTGGGGCTGCTCCTGCAAGCAGCTGCGCATCTCCAGTGCGATCTACCGGCGCATGTTCTACTACCTGACCGCCGACGAGCGCACCGGCGACCTCATGGACGAACTGTCCGAGGACGCGGTCGCCGCACTCGACCCCCTGCGGAAGTATCGCGACGTCTCCGAGCCGAGGATCGGCCTGGGCACCGACTGGGGCGCGCTCGCGGCGATGTGGCTCACCCGGTGGGAGCGCCACCGCGACGTCGGCGCGCGCGACAAGCTGCTGGGCACGATGGCCGATCTGGCGATCCTGCCACATGGCTTCCTGGCCGGGGAGGCGGAGCTGCGTGACGGTCGTCTACGCCGGACGGCGGACGAGATCACCCTCTCCCACCTGTCGGCCGTCTTCGGGTTGCCGGAGGTCTGCGCGGAACTGATCGACCTCGACCTGGGGGTGGTCGGCTTCGAGGAGGCGTGGCTGGAGTACTGCCGCCGCTATCTCACCGACCCGGAGCTCAGGGGTGTCTCGCTGATCCAGGCGCACAGCCGCCTGGCCGCCTACGCCGCCGTCCGTACCGGGGACCGGAGTCTGGCCGACGTGGCATGGCACGCCTTCGACGTCGGCGAAGGCGACCAGCTCAACGTCAACCCCCTGCAGGCCCAGCGCGACTGGCAGCTCACCCACGTCCGAGATGTGAGCGTCCTCATGCCCGTCGACGAGGCTCCGTATGTCTCCACCAACGACGCCAGCCAGTACGCGCTGGCGGCGATTCAGCTCCTGGCACTCATCCCTCGGAGGTAGGTACTCGCCGAGGAGCGGACCTTCGTGCTGAGCGACGGCGCCGTGGCGCAGAGCCGGCCGATCGCCTGTTGGCCGGACGGCTCGGTCAAGTGGACCACCCATACGATCGCTCCGGCCACGCCGGGACTGTACGGTTTTCGGCTCTGGCTCACTTTCGGTGGTGACGGAACGTGCGCATCAAGCTGACGCCGCGGAGCTGGGCGAGTTCCTCATCAAACGCCCGAGAGATCGTGCGATTGCCCGTGCCCTTGCGGCCGGACCGCGTCACGACCCCTTTTGGCCAGCTGATTCATCCCTAGCGCGCCCTTATCGCCTGTGACCACGCTCGGTCACCACCGAAAGTGGGCCAGAGCCGAAAGTGAGACAGAGCCGTTCACTGGACAGACCCACATGGCACGAGATCGGCACCGGGGGCGTGAGGGCTGCGCCGCGGATCCGCGGATCCGCGGTCACGTCGAGACGAC
>NZ_JBRIQO010000069.1:0-5152 GCF_052983175.1 Streptosporangium sp. G12
TAGCCGAGCGCCAGCCCGAGGGCGATCTCCTCCGCCGACGTGCGCGCGCCCCGGTACAGGGCACGGACCAGCAAGACGCCCGGCAAGGCGATGGCCAGTACGACATGGGCGCAGAACAGGAGCATGTCTCGGCCGGAGACGCCGTAGAGGGCCAGCACCGCCGCCGTGCCGGCGGTCATCGACATCGCGGGCAGCCACCTTGCGAGACGTTTCGCCTTCCGAGGCAGGGCGGCGGTCCCTCGCGGGGAGGGAGATCCGCCGGGTTCATCGTCCCCGATGATCGCGAGCGAGCCCGGGGTGGGAGATGAGGAGGACGGAGTTTCGGCCATACGGGCAAGCCTGGTGAGGCCGACGACCGAGGCCGGCCCCGCCGCTCGCGTTCCGCGATGTTTTTCCTAGCTTTTTATATGTTTTTCATAATTGATTGGAAGGATGTGCCGCCGGATGGGCGTGGTGGCTGTTCTCTGTCCGTTTTCCGCTCCAGGATTCCCAGGCCTGGCCCGGTGACGCCGATGAACTTTCCCTGGTACGCGAAGACCCGGTAGGCGGCCTGGGTCTCCGCGTACTCTTGGAAGACCATGTTGTCCTGGATGTCGTCCATCACAAGAATGTGGTTCCCGCTCAGATGCGGCTGCGACCGCAGCAGGAAGAACTCCCTTCCCTGGCGGGTCTTGTCCGAGTCGTAGTGGACCAGGTCCACCTCTCTACCGGGAAGCAGGATCTTCTCGAGGTTGTGGCGGTCGCCTTTGGTGTGGAGTGTCCAGGGCCCCTTCAGCTCCTCGGGGATCACGTATCCGATGTACCGCTCGGGTTCCGGGAGGCGGAAGAACGGGAAGTCGCTCGAGAAGAGGTGACCGGTCCCGTTCATACGTATCGCCGCGAGGATGGCGGACGTGGACCACCCGGCGGCGACTCCCGTCTCCAGCACGGTATCCGGGCGCAGGATCCTGGTGAGGAAGTGGAGCAGCTCGACACCGCCGGGCCCGCCCAGGTCGACACCGGCCGAGGCGAGTGCCTCGACCCGGGGGCGGGCCGATTCGGCGAGGGTCCGGGCGAAGTCCGCGCCTTCCTGCCACAGGGCGGCGTCGATACGGCCACCCCAGGTGCCGAGGTCCTCCGCCTGCCCGGCCGCCCACGTGTGCGCGGCCCTTCTCTCCCGGTCGTGCCCCGAACTCACCCGTGTCCAGATCTTGCGGGACATGATCGGGAGATAACCTGGTCGCGCGGCGTTGCGGATGATGGTGGAAACAGTGGTGAGTGGCATTGCACGCAGCCTTTTCTTCTGATCCGGCATTCTGTTACGCATGCGATGGAGATGTCTGTGAAAAGCTCCGTCATCGGGAATCGGATATGACGCCGTTCTTTCGCCGGAGCGCGAGGCCCGCGGCTGCCGGCCCTTCCGCGGGCCGTGGGGCCGACCGGGCGAGGGCCGGGCTGATGTCGAACAACACGTCGACCCAGTAATTGGTGGCCTGGTAGTTGTTGGTCGGGAAGACGCTGCCCGCGCTGTAGGCGTACGTGCCGTTGCCGCCCTCCGCGCCGTTCGCGAGGGCGATGAGCGGACCGCGCTTGTACTGCGTGTTGAAATAGAGCCTCGAGACGGAGTAGTAGCCCGACGTGGTGTGATAAGAGGCCACATATGTGGTGTTGGCCTGGATGGAGATGGGCGTCTCGAAGCGCACCTCCTGCCACCCGGACGCGGTCTCGCCGGTGAACGTCGCGCTCGAGAGCAACTGGCCGGTGATCGTCCACAGGCTGCCGACATGGGTCCCGGTGTTCTGGGGGCCCTTGTAGAACCTGATCCCCTTCACGACCCCCGGCGTGGTGCTCCGGAACTTCACCCCGACCGAGGTCGCCTTGGGGTCGTTCTGGGTCGGGAGCGCCGGCACCGTCGTGTCGTCCCAGAGGGTGAAGTACGGGGTGAACACCACGTCGACCCAGTAGTTCGTGGCCTGGTAGGTGGAGGTGGGGAAGGCGCTCGCGGTGGTGTATTTGTACACGCCGTTGCCGCCCGCCACGCCGGTCTCGGGCGCGACGATCAGGCCGTTGGAGTACTGCTGGGTGAAGTACGGCCGCGTCACCGAGTAGTACCCCGAGGTCGTGTGGTAGGAGGCGACGTAGGTGGTGTGGGCGCTCACCTGGACGGGCGTGGAGAAGGTCACCTGCTGCCAGCCGCTCGCCGTCTCGTTGGTGAACGTCGCCCGCGCCAGCAACTGTCCCGTGGAGCTCCACAGGTTGCCGACGTGCGTCCCCGTGTTGAGCGCTCCCTTGTAGAACCTGACGCCCGAGACGACGCCCGCGGTCGTGGTCTGGAACTTCACGCCGACCTCGGTCCGGTGGGTGTCGTTGTGGGAGGCGACGGCGGGCACGGTGGTCGCCGGCCAGATCGTGCAGGGGCACCCTTCGGTGATGGTGACGGGGAGCGTGGCCGACACGTTCTGGAGGTTGCCGATGTCGTCGACCGCCCGGGCTCTTATGGTCACCGGGCCGGCTGTCTCGGGCGTCCATTTGTACTGCCACTCGGTGCGGCCGGTCGCCTGGAACCACCTGTTGCCGTCGAACGAGACCTCGACGCCCGCCACGACGCCGCCTCCGGTGTCGGCCGCGGTGCCGCGGACCGTGATGGTGCTACCGGCAGGGGCGTGCGCGCCCGCCGACGGGTCGGTGATCGCCGACGTCGGAGGGGCGGTGTCGGTCGACGCGGTCGCCGGGACCAGCCCCGGCTGGAGGCTCGCCGGTTGCGTCAGCATGTCGGCGAGGAGGTTGACCGTCGCCTGCTGCATGCGGATGTCCGTGGGCGTGCCCGGCCGGTCGTGGCTGGCGTCGAGCCCCCACGACCACTGCGTGGTTCCCGCGCCGAAGACGAGGGCGCCGCCCGAGTGCCGGTAGAGCGCGAGGTTGTGCGTCGCGATCCCGGCGCCGTAGGTGTTGCCGAAGTCGAGCAGGTATTTGGACAGGTTGGTCAGCGTCGTGCTGGAAAGCTTCACCGGCCCCGGCGGGGCGAACCCGTTGTCGGGTGCCACGTCCCATTCGTACCCGAGTGTTCCGGCAGGGAAGACCGCCGTCTGGCCGGGCTGCAGGTTCGCCACGGATGTGTTGCGCCACAGCCGCATCTGGCTGTACGCGGCGGGAACGGTTATCGCGTCGTTGACGATGCCGTTGATGACGAACAAGGTCCCGGTCACGGCGTTCTCCGGCCTGCCGCCGTCCGACGGCGGAGAGAAACGCGGGTCGCGCCAGGTTCCGGTCCACAGCGGGCTGGGATCGATCTTGGCGTTGGCCAGCGTTTCCTTGTAGCAGACAAGCGTGCGGAAGGGGGTGTTCGTCCCGTCGACGCTGTTCTCCCACCGGGTCTTCCAGAAGATCTCGTTCCCGGAGAAGAAGGCGAGGCTGACGCCGTTGTCCCGGGCGTTGTCGGCGTTCCCTCTCATGTCGTCGGACCAGTACTCGTCGTGCCCGACGGACATGAAGACCTCGTGTTCGAGCAGTTCCTGTCCGCGGCTCGCGGTGTCGACGTTGCTGGTGTAGCTGACGTCGTAGCCGTTGGCCTCGAGCCATCTGATCATGGGGTACTCGGAGTTGAAGAACCACGACGGCTGGCTGTGCACCCGCGTGGTGAACGGGCGGTTGTAACTGATCCTGAAGGCGCGTCCGGCCGGACTGCCGGAGTAGAGGCTGTTGCCGCCGTACCGGTTGTACGCCTGCCAGGTCGCGTCGGAGGTCTGGACCAGGATCTCCGACCCGCGCTGGTCGTCGCGGACGACGAAGACGATGTGGCTGTCGCCGACCGGTCCGTCCTCCCGGACCAGCTTCCCGAGGTAGACCCCCGAGACGGCGCCGGCCGGCACCGCCCAGGAGGCCGACTCCGCCCAGTTCCCGCAGTCGACCAGGCCGGTCGCCGCGTCGCTCAGGCAGGCAGGTTGCGGCTGGGGCAACGGGACGGACGGGTTGACCGTCGCCATCTTCCGCGCGCCCATGCCGCCGTAGTATCCGATGCGATAGATGTCGATCCGGTAGTCGCTCGCGGGGGTGATCACCTTGAACCGTACGGTCTCCCCCTTGTCGACGCTCATCTGAGTCGCGTAACCCTGGATGTTCCCCGCGCCCACTCCGCTGACGTCCCATTCGCTGGGAGGGTTTCCCGGCAGGCTGTTCTCCAGGCAGATGATCGAGGTCGGGGGGCAGGCGGCTTGGTGCCTCCGCGCCGTCCTGCCACGGCCGGTGGTCCCGGCCCGGATCGCGCGCGCCTCCTCGCGCATCCCGTCCGCGACCGAGACGGCGAGATCGGAGGTGACCGGCGGTGTGCCGGCGCGCCGGGCCGGGCCGGGCACGGCCGCGCCGGCACGCGGGTCGTCCCGCCCGGAGTCCGCCAGGACGTCGGAGACGGGCCGCCCTCCGGCGGAGGCGTGGACGGAGGGGGAGGTGAGTAACCCGATCAGAACGCCGGCGCCGATGGCCGCGGGGATGGTCCGAAGCCTCCGCCGCGGCCTCCGAGTGGTCTTCTCACCGTTCGACATTCATCAACTCCGATCGCGATCCCACAGCCAAGCCGCCGTCTGGCCAGGCCTGGAAGCAGGCGAAACATAGCAACAACGGGGTCCTGTCACGTATCACCTGGAAAAGCGGAGAGTTCCTGGAAAGACGGACGCGGGCTGCTATTCCTCACCAAAAGGTTGTTTCATAACAAGAATCGCGTCCGGCGCACAAAGGTCCGGGGAACGTGAGCCACCGTCCTTGGCTCGCACAAGGGATCGGCAAGAATCGACGGGGACGCGGTGCCCCGAGCCCTCCGGCGGGTTCCAGCCGACAGGCTTGCGCTCATGAGCATGACGTCGCCCGTGCGGGGAACCACGCCGAACCCGCCCGCGCCTGAGGGAGCCGTTCGATCGGACGGACCCACGAGCGGCGGAGACCTCGGTCTGAGCCGGGGAATGCGGGGTCTGTCGCCGTCGAGGTGGCTGCCCGCGGCTTCCGCGGGGGTTTTCACGATCGCCGTGCTGGGTTTTCACGGTGTTTCGGGTTCGGACATGGCGCTGTTCGGGGTTTACGTCGCGCTCGGTGTCACCCTTCCCGGGCTGCTGCTGCTCCGCTCCCTGTACCGGGGCGCGTGCACGACGGCGGAGGAGATCGCGCTCGCGACCGCGCTGGGCCT
>NZ_JBRIQO010000070.1:0-3989 GCF_052983175.1 Streptosporangium sp. G12
TGTTTGGCCACGACCGCGCCCAGCCCGCCGGTGCCGCCGGTGACCAGCACCGTGCCCTCCGGACCGAACACCGACCGCTCCTCGCCACGGTCCGCGGTGCGGTTCAGCCCTGGCATCAGCAGGTGCCCGTCCCGTACCGCGACCTGTGGCTCGCCCGTGGCCAGCGCCTGAGCGACCGTGTCCGCGTCGAGGGCGTCGGTGTCCAGGTCCAGCAGTACGAGTCGGCCGGGCTGTTCGGCCTGCGCCGCTCGCACCAGACCCCACACCGCCGCCTGCGCCAGGTCCGGCACCTCATCCGCGACCGCCACCACCGCACCGTGGGTGACGAGGACCAGCCTCGAGGAGGCGAACCGCTCCTCGGCCAGCCACTGCTGCACCAGGGCCAGCACCTCACGCGTCACCACACCCAGCTCACCGCCAGATGGGATCGTGACCAGCACCGCCTCGGGCACCTCGATGACCGCATCCAGGCCGGCCCCCGCCTCCAGCACCGCCCAGCGGGGTACTTCTGTACTCGTCCCGGCCGCGATGGCGGTCCAGCCCACCTGGTGCAACCAGCCGCGATCACCCGCGGCGGCCAGGTCGGAGGTCGACAACGGACGCAACGTGAGCGCCTCGACCTCCGCCACCGGCACACCGGCCCCATCGGCGATGGTCAGCGCCATGCTGGTGCCACCCGTACCAATGATCTTCACTCGCAGGCTGGTCGCCGCCGTGGCGTGCAGGGACACACCCGACCAGGAGAAGGGCAGGAAAGGCCTGCCCGGCTCGGCCTCCGGCAGCAGATCGCCCAGCGCGCTGGCGTGCAACACCGCGTCCAACAGGGCCGGATGCACCCCGAACCGCGCCGCGTCCCCATGCGCCTGCTCGGGCAGCGCGACCTCGGCGAACACCTCACCCGGCCGCGACCACGCCCGCGTCACCCCCTGGAAGACAGGCCCGTACTCCAGACCGACCGCCGCCAGATCGTCATACAGACCATCGACCACCACCGGCCGCACGTCCACCGGCGGCCACTGCGTCAGCTCGAACGCCGCCACCGGCAGCTCGGCGGTCACCAGGCCCTGTGCGTGCTGCGTCCATCCGGCGGCGTCCTGGGAGCGGGAGTGGACCGTCAGCGGACGTGCTCCGGACTCCTCCACCGCTCCGATGACCACCTGGATCTGGACCCCACCCTGGGCGGGCACCACCAGCGGCGCCTGGATGGTCAGTTCCTGCAGGTAGGAGCACTCGACCTCGTCGCCCGCCCGGATGGCCAGCTCGACCAGCGCCGCCCCCGGAACCAGCATCTGACCACCCACGAGGTGATCGGCCAGCCACGGCTGCGTGGTGGGTGACAAGCGACCACTGAAGATCACCGACTCGCCGCTGGCGACCTCGGTCACGGCGCTGAACACCGGATGATCGATCGCGCCCAGCCCGGCGGCGTTCATGTCTCCGGCATCGGTCAGCGCGGGGATCCAGTACCGCTCGTGCTGGAAGGCGTACGTCGGCAGGTCGACCTGTGCTCTCGGGGTGAGGATCGCTCGCCAGTCGACTCCCACGCCGTGAGCGTGCAGCCGGCCCAGTGCCTCGACCAGTGTCCGGACCTCGTCCCGGTCCTTGCGAGCGGTCGCGACGAACGCTCCGTCGTCGACGCTCTGCTGGGCCAGCGCGGTCAGAGTCGAATCGGGTCCGATCTCCACGAACACACTCGCCTGGCAGGCGGCCACCCCGTCGGCGAACCGCACCGCCTCGCGCACATGCCGCACCCAGTACGCCGGATCGGTCAGCAGCCCCGGCTCCGCGGGCCGGCCCGTCACGTTGGAGACGACAGGGATGGCCGGCTCGCTGAAAGTCAGAGCGGAGACGATCTGCTCGAACTCGGCGAGCATCGGCTCCATCAACGGCGAATGGAAGGCATGCGAGACCCGCAGCCTGCGAGTGCGGGCACTCACCAGAGCGGCGATCTCCTCCACCGCACTCTCGCTACCGGAGATCACCACCGAGGCCGGGCCGTTCACCGCCGCGATGCTCACATCCTCGCGGCCCTCCAGCAGCGGAAGGACCTCCGCCTCAGGAGCGGCGATGGCCATCATCGCCCCACCCTGCGGCAGCGCCTGCATCAACCGCGCCCGCGCGGAAACCAGCGCACACGCATCAGGCAGCGACAGCACCCCCGCCACATGCGCGGCGGCGATCTCCCCCACCGAGTGACCCACCAGCACATCCGGCGTCACCCCCAGCGAGGCCAGCAGACGATACAGAGCGACCTCGAAGGCGAACAGCGCCGGCTGGGTCATCCCCGTCTCGGCCAACACCTCGTCCGGGCCCGAGAACATCGCCTCACGCACCGACCCCGGTAACAACGCACAAACCTCGTCCAGGGCGTCGGCGAACACCGGGAACGCGGCGGCCAGCTCACGGCCCATCCCCACCCGCTGGCTGCCCTGACCGGCGAACAACATCGCCAACCCGCCACCGGCCGCGGCACCCGGCGTCGCCGTGCCCTCGGCCAGGGCACGCAGGCCCGCCACCAGCTCGACCTGGTCGGCGCCGACCACCACCGCGCGCTGCTCCAGCAGCGCCCGGCCCGTCGCCAGCGTCCAGGCCGCATCGGCCGGGTTCAGCTCAGGCCGCTCCTCCACCCACGCCGCGAGCTGCCCGGCCTGCGCCCGCAGCGCCTCGGGAGTCTTGGCCGAGACCAGCCACGGCGTCACCGGCAGCTCGGCGCCGGAGGGCTCCGACTCCACCACCGGACCCTGCTCGATGATCACATGCGCGTTCGTGCCGCTGATCCCGAAAGACGAGATGGCCGCGCGGCGGGCGTGCCCGTTCTCCTGCCAGGGCACGGGCTCGGTGAGCAGTTCCACCGCACCGGCCGACCAGTCCACGTGCGGGCTTGGCTCGTCCACGTGCAGGGTCTTGGGGAGGAGCTCGTGGCGGAGAGCCATCACCATCTTGATGACGCCACCGACACCGGCGGCGGCCTGGGTGTGACCGATGTTCGACTTCAGCGACCCCAGCCACAGCGGCCGGTCCTCGGGCCGGTCCTGGCCGTAGGTGGCCAGGATGGCCTGGGCCTCGATCGGGTCGCCGAGGGTGGTGCCCGTGCCGTGCGCTTCCACGGCGTCGATGTCCGCGGTCGACAGTCCGGCGTTCGCCAGCGCCTGGCGGATCACCCGCTGCTGCGCCGGGCCGTTCGGGGCGGTCAGGCCGTTGCTCGCGCCGTCCTGGTTGATCGCGCTGCCGCGCATGACGGCGAGGATGTGGTGACCGTTGCGCCGGGCGTCCGAGAGCCGCTCGACCAGCAGCATGCCGACGCCCTCGCCCCAGCCGGTACCGTCCGCCGACGCGGAGAACGCCTTGCACCGACCGTCCACCGACAGGCCACGCTGCCGGGAGAACTCGATGAACATGCCGGGCGTCGACATGACCGTGACACCGCCCGCCAGGGCCAGATCACATTCACCCGAGCGCAACGCCTGCGCCGCCCAGTGCAGCGCGACCAGCGACGACGAGCACGCCGTGTCCACCGTGACCGCGGGGCCCTCCAGGCCCAGGGTGTACGACACCCGTCCGGACACCAGGCTTCCACCGCTGGTCGCGGCGGGGGTACCGAGACCGTAGTCGTGGTACATCACCCCGGCGAACACGCCCGTCCGGCTGCCGCGCAGTCCCACCGGATCCAGGCCCGCCCGCTCGATCGCCTCCCACGACGCCTCCAGCAGCAACCGCTGCTGCGGATCCATCGCGAGGGCCTCACGCGGGCTGATCCCGAAGAACCCGGGGTCGAAGTCGGCGGCGTCGTACAGGAACGCGCCTTGTCGCGTGTAGCTCTTTCCCGGTGCGCCCGGTTCCGGGCCGTATACCCCTTCCACGTCCCAGCCACGATCGGACGGGAAATCGCCCACCGCGTCCCGAGCCTGCGCGACCAGGTCCCACAGACCCTCTGGTGAGGAGACGCCGCCGGGGTAGCGGCAGGCCATGCCCACGATCGCGATCGGCTC
>NZ_JBRIQO010000071.1:0-3435 GCF_052983175.1 Streptosporangium sp. G12
GATCTTGCCGTCGTCGGCGACCTTGCCACTGTCGGTGCCGGTGGCCGGCGTGCTCGTGCTACCGCAACCCGTCATCGTCAACGCGACGGCACCGACCGCGATCAGTGCCGAGATCTTTTTCAACATAGGGTTCCTTTCATGATGTGAGCGCCGACATTCACGTGGTGTCAACGCCCTTCCTGCTTCCGTGGGCGACTAGCGCACCGTCGCCGTGCTGGCTCTGAGAATGAGACGGGGAGGTACGACGTGCCGCTCGCGCACGTACGGCTCCCCCATCTCGATCTGCCGCACGAGCATGTCGATGCTGCGCCTGCCCACGGCCCCGAAGTCCTGTCTGACGGTCGTGAGAGGAGGGGAGAAGAACTCCGACTCCGGGATGTCGTCGAATCCCACGATGTTGATCTGGCCGGGGACCCTCACTCCTCGCTCCATGAGGGCCCGCAGCACGCCCAGAGCCATCTGGTCGTTGGCCACGAACACGGCGGTGACCTCGTCGATCATCGCGGCCAGCCGCTGCCCGGCACGGTAGCCGGAGCGTGGGCTCCAGTCGCCGGCCAGGAGGTCGGGGACCGGACGGCCCGCGGCGGTCAGCGCCTCGCGCCAGCCGTGCGCGCGGCCTTCTGCCTCCAGCCAGTTGGCCGGACCGCCGACGTGCCAGACCGTCTCGTGCTGCAGGTCCAGCAGGTGCCGGGTCGCCAGGATGGCACCCTCGACCTGGTCGACGCTGACCGCCGCCACGCTGTCCGTCCGGCCACCCTCGACGGCCACGGCCGGCATGCCGGCGGGCATGTCCTCCAGCGCCTCGGCCGCCGAACGCTGTGGGGCGACCACGACGATGCCGTCCACGCCCTGTTCGGTCAGATAGCCGATGGCGTCGAGCACCCTTGCCCTGTCGATGGTCCGAAGACTCACGATGCTGATGAAGTAGCCCGCGTTCCTGGCGGCCTGCTCGATGCCGTAGACCGTGCTCGCGGGACCGTACAGCGTCGTGTCGAAGCTGACGACCCCCAGCCGTCGGGAGTTCCTGGTGACCAGCGCTCGTGCGACGAGATTGCGCCGGTAGCCCAGCAGGTCGATCGCGCGCAGAACCTGGGCCCGGGTCTCCTCGCTGACGTTGGGATGGTCGTTGAGCACACGCGAGACCGTCTGGTGCGACACGCCCGCCATCTTCGCCACGTCCGCCATGATGGGCGGGCGACGCCTCGGGCCAGGTCCCACCCGGCGCTCCTCTCATGCGATCCAGGAAAACTGTGAGCGCTAACATCTTTTGTGCCGAGAACTTCACGTGTCACCGCGCAGGCCGGACACGAACGCCGATGAGTACGGCGTGCCGACTCCGGGGCGGGCTCTCGGGGCCGGCTTCCGCCATGCCCGCGCCTGAGACCGCCCCGCGCCCCTCACCCGGGTCAGACGCGGGTCCAGCGCTGGTTGGGGGCGCCGTTACAGGACCAGATCTGGAGTTTGACGCCGTTGGCGGTGGAGTAGTTGGGCACGTCCAGGCACTTGTTCGCACCGATGGCGGTGATGCTTCCGTCGCCGTTGAGGCGCCACTTCTGGTTGCTCTGGCCGTTGCAGTCCCAGATATGCACCAGCGCGCCGTCGGCGGTGCTCATGTTGGCCACGTCCAGGCACTTGTTGCCGTACACCCGGAGCTCACCCGCGCCGGTCGGCGTCCACTGCTGGTTGACCTGCCCGTTGCAGTCCCAGATCTGCACCTGCGCGCCGTTGGCCTGCGAGACGTTGGCGACGTCCAGGCATCTGCCCGAACCCACGCCGCGGATCCCGCTCACGGGCGAGGGCGTCGGCGTCGAACTGGGGCCGCCGGGCTGGCCGATGGTGCCGGGGACCGACTGGAGTGCCGCGTACCAGGCGGCGGCCATCTTGTCGTAGCCGCCGGCGGTGGGGTGGATGCCGTCGATCAGGTCGGACGTGGTCAGTTTGCTGTGCATGTCGACCAGGTGGACGCGCTTGCCACTGTTCACCTTGTTCTGCACGATGCCGGGGATGGCCGCGTTGAAGGTGCGGGCGGCGGCCTCCTGCCCGGAGTTGGACAGCGGGATGATGGTGGCGACGAACACGTCCGCGTCCGGCACGGTCGTCGTGATGCGGTCGATCAGGGTCGACAGCCGTTGGGGCGCACCGGCCACGTTGTAGTTCTGCAGGATGTCGTTGGTGCCGATGTGCAGCAGCACCGTGCGCGGGTTGTAGGTGCGCGCCCAGTTGGTGATGTTCGCGTCGATCTGGTCGATACGCCAGCCGGGGTGCCCCTGGTGGTCGTGGTCGCCCAGGCCGGCCGGCCCGTTGAACTGCGACCCGACGAAGTCCACCGTGTACCGCCCGGAGACCAGCCGCTGCCACAGGCCGATACGGTATCCGCCCGGCACCTGCGTTCCCTCGGTGATCGAGTCTCCCAGTGGCATGACCCGCACTCCGCCGTTGGACTCCGCGCCGGCGACGCTCGTCTGCGTCACCGCGCCCAGGGCGACCATGGTCACGGCCAGAAGCGCCGCACCGAACCACCGGCTCCACCCACGCATGCTCAACCTCTTTCCGGCAGCTGAGAGCAGTTACTGCTGACAGCTCGTGTAGCGCTAACGGTCTGTATTCGGGTCGCTCACCAACGAATGTCATGTGGTGGCGGGCGTGGCGGTCGGGCGTGGCGGCTCGGGCGCCTCGCAGGTGTCCCCGGTCGCCCGAGGGCCGCGAGACCCGATGTATCAGGCTGATCAGAGCTTTCGCCGTGCGGGAAAGCCTTCTGTTCAAGAGATCGGCGACCGTGAGGGGGAGGGAACCCGCGGATGTGGTGTCTGTACGGGATTCACGATCGCCGAGCATGTCTTTTGAGGGGAACACCAGGATGTGAGCGCTAACATTCCGTCTGCCGGTCGTGGCTCCTTCTCATCGAACGGTTGTGGTGGTGGAGCGGAGCAAACACTAGGTAGGGAGAAGCTGTCAAGAGTACGAAACATGGCGTGCCGGAAGAAGCGAGAGGCAAGCACGGTTCATCTGGTGCTTCATGGGTCACCGCATCGGGCCGGACAGGGCGATGTGATGAAAATTTCACAAGAGACGTCTCGACCCAGGTGGCGGAACCGTGGCTTCCCAGGGGTCAGGAGACGTTGGCGCAGGTGCAGGACATAGGTAGCAAGCAACGCGGACAGAACCTTTCTAGATGTGCTTGACACATTTTGTAATAGTTTCCACACTGAGTCCCCGAGACGGCCCCATGCCAAGTCGGTGGTGGGCGGCAGGGGCCGTCGACCGCGACGCCCCGGTGGTGTGCGTTCCCTGATGACGGGACGCGGCGTCGATCCTGCGGATTTCCCCTCGCGATTATCCGCTTCCGCGTTTCTGTGATGCAGTTATGGAGGCTCAGGCATGGGCACAAACGCCATACCCCCGCCCGGCACCCGGCGACCTCTCGGCGGCCTTCGC
>NZ_JBRIQO010000072.1:0-3296 GCF_052983175.1 Streptosporangium sp. G12
AGCAGCGGGTGATCGATCCCCTCCAAACCAACCGCGTCCATGTCCCCGGCCTCGGCCTGCGCCGCCACCCAGAACCGTTCGCGCTGGAAGGCGTAGGTCGGCAGGTCGACGTGCGCCGGTCGGGCGGGAGCGAAGAAGGTGTCCCAGTCGACGGTGACGCCGCGGACCTGCAGTTGCCCCAGGGCCCTGACCAGCGTCCGGACCTCGTCGCGGTCCTTGCGAGCGGTCGCGACGAACGCTCCGTCCTGCACGCTCTGCTGGGCCAGCGCGGTCAGGGTGGCGTCCGGTCCGATCTCCACGAACACGTTCGCCTGGCAGGCGGTGACCCCGTCGGCGAAGCGCACCGCCTCGCGCACATGCCGCACCCAGTACGCCGGATCGGTCAGCAGGCCAGGCTCGGCGGGCCGGCCCGTCACGTTGGAGACGACAGGGATGGCCGGCTCGCTGAAGGTCAGAGCGGAGACGATCTGCTCGAACTCGGCGAGCATCGGCTCCATCAACGGCGAGTGGAAGGCGTGTGAGACCCGCAGCCTGCGCGTCCGGACGCTCACCAGGGCGGCGATCTCCTCCACCGCGTTCTCGTCACCGGAGATCACCACGGCCTCCGGGCCGTTCACCGCCGCGATGCCGACGTCCTGGCGGCCCTCCAGCAGCGGGAGGATGTCCGCCTCGGGAGCGGCGATGGCCAGCATCGCCCCACCTTCCGGCAGCCCCTGCATCAACCGCGCCCGTGCCGTGACAAGAGCACACGCATCGGGCAGCGACAGCACGCCCGCCACATGAGCGGCGGCGATCTCCCCCACCGAGTGACCCACCAGCACGTCCGGCGTGATGCCGAGCGAGGCCAGCAGGCGGTAGAGGGCGACCTCGAAGGCGAACAGCGCCGGCTGGGTCATTCCCGTCTCGGCCAGCACACCGTCGGGGTCGGAGAACATCACCTGCCGCACGGGGTGCGGCAGCAACGCGCAGATCTCGTCCAGCGCCTCGGCGAACACCGGGAACGCGGCGGCCAGCTCACGGCCCATGCCCACCCGCTGGCTG
The DNA here is from genome assembly GCF_052983175.1 of Streptosporangium sp. G12. Classification (NCBI taxonomy): domain Bacteria; kingdom Bacillati; phylum Actinomycetota; class Actinomycetes; order Streptosporangiales; family Streptosporangiaceae; genus Streptosporangium; species Streptosporangium sp. G12. The sequence continues at coordinate 1,042 of NZ_JBRIQO010000072.1, forward strand.
CCCTGACCGGCGAACAACATCGCCATCCTGGCTCGCCCGCGCACCTGCCCGGCCTCGACCACCGACTCGCCCGGCTCGCCCTCGGCCAGCGCGGACAGCGCCTCCAGCAGCCCGGTACGGTCCGCGCCGACCACCGCCGCGCGCTGCTCCAGCAGCGCCCGGCCCGTCGCCAGCGACCAGCCGACATCCGCCACGTCCAGCTCCGGCCGCTTCAGCATCCAGGACCTGAGCCGCCTCGCCTGTGCCCGCAGCGCCGCCACCGACTTCCCGGAGAGCAGCCACGGGACGGCGGGCAGGGCCTCGCCCGGCTCCCTGTCCGGTTCGGCCGGGGACTCCTCCAGGACGACGTGCGCGTTCGTGCCGCTGATCCCGAAGGAGGAGACCGCCGCCCGGCGCGGGCCGTTCTCCGGCTCCCAGGGACGGGCCTCGGTCAGCAGTTCCACCGCGCCCGCCGACCAGTCGATGTGCTCCGACCGCTCCTCGGCGTGCAGGGTCTGCGGCATGACGCCGTTGCGCAGGGCCATCACCATCTTGATCACACCGGCCACACCGGCGGCCGCCTGCGCGTGGCCGATGTTCGACTTGATGGAGCCCAGCCACAGCGGCCGGTCCTCCGGACGGTCCTGGCCGTACGTGGCGATCAGTGCCTGCGCCTCGATCGGGTCGCCCAGCACCGTTCCCGTGCCGTGCGCCTCGACCAGGTCGACGTCCGCGGGGGAGAGGTTCGCGTTGGACAGGGCCTGGCGGATCACCCGCTGCTGCGAGGGACCGTTCGGCGCCGTCAGCCCGTTGCTCGCACCGTCCTGGTTGACCGCACTGCCCCGCAGGACAGCGAGGATCTGGTGGCCGTTGCGCCGGGCGTCCGACAGCCGCTCGACGAGCAGCATGCCCACGCCCTCCGAGAGGCCGACGCCGCCCTCCGCCTGGGCGAACGCCCGGCAGCGGCCGTCCGGCGACAGGTTGCGCTGCCGGGCGAACTCGATGAACGTCCACGGGGTGGCCATCACCGTCACACCGCCCGCCAGAGCCAGGTCACAGTCGCCCGAGCGCAGTGCCTGCGCCGCCAGGTGCAGCGCGACCAGCGACGACGAGCACGCGGTGTCCACGGTCATCGCGGGGCCCTCGAACCCGAAGGTGTACGACACCCGCCCGGAGGCGACGCTGCCGGAGTTTCCGGTGCCGATCAGGCCCTCCAGCTCCTCCGGTACGGAGGAGAGCTGGCTCGCGTAGTCGTGGTACATCACACCGGCGAACACGCCCGTGCGGCTGCCGCGCAGCCCGTGCGGGTCGATTCCCGCACGCTCGATCGCCTGCCAGGAGCTCTCCAGCAGCAGCCGCTGCTGCGGGTCCATGGCGAGGGCCTCGCGCGGGCTGATCCCGAAGAAGCCGGGGTCGAACTCGGCGGCGTCGTACAGGAAGCCGCCGTGCCTGGCGTAGGAGGTGCCACGGTTGCCGGGGTCCGGGTCGTACAGCTTCTCCAGATCCCAGCCCCGGTCGGTGGGGAACTCGCCCACCGCGTCGCCCGCCTGCGCCACGAGCCGCCACATGTCCTCCGGCGATTCGACCCCGCCGGGATAGCGGCAGGCCATGCCGACGATCGCGATGGGCTCGTCGTCTCCGGTCGAGACCCGCGAGGTGACCGCGATCTCCCGCTTGCCGAGCAGCTCGCCGGACAGGAACGGGACGAGCGCCGACTGGGTCGGATAGTCGAAGATCAGCGTGGCCGGCAGCCGCATGCCGGTGACCTGGCTGAGCCGGTTGCGGAACTCCACCGCCATCAGCGAGTCGAAGCCGAGCTCCTGGAAGGAGATGCCGTCGTCGAGCGCGGACGTGTCGGCGAATCCGAGGACCACGGCCAGCTGGTCGCGTACCAGGTCCTCCAGCACGGCGCGCTGCCCGGCCGGAGGCAGGCTCGCCAGCTGCTGCTTCAGGGTGGCCGCCGCCTCCGAGGCCGCCGTCACCACCCGCCTGGCGGGAGCGGCCACCAGGCCACGCAGCAGCGGTGGCAGCGAGTCCGCGTGGGTACTGAGGACCTTGAAGTTGAGCTGGGCCGGGAGCAGCGTGGCCCGTCCCGTGTCGAGTGCGGCGTCGAAGAGGGTCAGGCCGTCCTCGGCGGTCAGCGGGTCGACGCCGGAGCGCGCGAGGCGCCGCAGGTCGGCTTCGTCCAGGTCGGCCAGTCCGCCGATCGCCCACAGGCCCCAGGCCAGCGAGGTTCCCGCCAGTCCCCGCGACCTGCGATGCTCGGCCAGCGCGTC
>NZ_JBRIQO010000073.1:0-3206 GCF_052983175.1 Streptosporangium sp. G12
AGCAGCGGGTGATCGATCCCCTCCAAACCAACCGCGTCCATGTCCCCGGCCTCGGCCTGCGCCGCCACCCAGAACCGCTCCCGCTGGAAGGCGTAGGTCGGCAGATCCACCCGCACCGGCCGAGCCGGAGCGAAGAAGGCATCCCAATCAACCGCGATACCCCGAACCTGCAACTGCCCCAAAGCCCTGACCAGCGTCCGAGCCTCGTCACGGTCCTTACGCGCGACCGCGACGAACACACCATCGTCGACGCTCTGCTGGGCCAGCGCGGTCAGAGTCGAATCGGGTCCGATCTCCACGAACACGTTCGCCTGGCAGGCGGTGACCCCGTCGGCGAAGCGCACCGCCTCGCGCACATGCCGCACCCAGTACGCCGGATCGGTCAGCAGGCCAGGCTCGGCGGGCCGGCCCGTCACGTTGGAGACGACAGGGATGGCCGGCTCGCTGAAGGTCAGAGCGGAGACGATCTGCTCGAACTCGGCGAGCATCGGCTCCATCAACGGCGAGTGGAAGGCGTGTGAGACCCGCAACCTGCGCGTCCGGACGCTCACCAGGGCGGCGATCTCCTCCACCGCACTCTCGTCACCGGAGATCACCACCGAGGCCGGGCCGTTCACCGCCGCGATGCCGACATCCTGGCGGCCCTCCAACAGCGGAAGGACCTCCGCCTCAGGAGCGGCGATGGCCAGCATCGCCCCACCTTCCGGCAGCCCCTGCATCAACCGCGCCCTCGCGGAAACGAGAGTGCAGGCGTCGGGCAGCGACAGCACGCCCGCCACATGCGCGGCGGCGATCTCTCCCACCGAGTGGCCCACCAGCACGTCCGGGGTGACCCCCAGCGAGGCCAGCAGGCGGTAGAGGGCGACCTCGAAGGCGAACAGCGCCGGCTGGGTCATCCCGGTCTCGGCCAACACCTCGTCCGGGCCCGAGAACATCGCCTCACGCACCGACCCCGGCAACAACGCACAGATCTCATCCAGCGCCTCGGCGAACACCGGGAACGCGGCGGCCAGCTCACGGCCCATCCCCACCCGCTGGCTGCCCTGACCGGCGAACAACATCGCCAACCCGCCACCGGCCGCGGCACCCGGCGTCGCCGTGCCCTCGGCCAGGGCACGCAGGCCCGCCACCAGCTCGACCTGGTCGGCGCCGACCACCACCGCGCGCTGCTCCAGCAGCGCCCGGCCCGTCGCCAGCGTCCAGGCCGCATCGGCCGGGTTCAGCTCAGGCCGCTCCTCCACCCACGACGCGAGCCGGGAAGCCTGCCCCCGAAGCGCCTGGGGGGTCTTGGCCGAGACCAGCCAGGGCGTCAACGGCAGCTCGACGGCGTCAATCTTGGCCTCGGGCTCCGCCGGCCCCTGTTCGATGATCACGTGTGCGTTCGTCCCGCTGATCCCGAAGGACGACACGGCCGCCCGGCGTGGGCGGTCCTCGATATCCCAGGGACGGGCCTCGGTCAGCAGCTCCACCGCACCCGCCGACCAGTCGATGTGTCCCGACCGCTCCTCGGCGTGCAGGGTCCGCGGCAGCGTCCCGTGCCGCATCGCCATCACCATCTTGATCACACCACCGACACCGGCGGCGGCCTGCGTGTGACCGATGTTCGACTTCAACGACCCCAGCCACAACGGCCGGTCCTCGGGCCGGTCCTGACCGTAGGTGGCGATCAACGCCTGCGCCTCGATCGGGTCGCCCAGCACCGTTCCCGTGCCGTGCGCCTCGACCACGTCCACGTCAGCGGGCGAGAGGTTCGCGCTGGCCAGCGCCTGGCGGATCACCCGCTGCTGCGCCGGGCCGTTCGGCGCGGTCAGGCCGTTGCTCGCACCGTCCTGGTTGACCGCACTGCCCCGTACGATCGCGAGGACCTGGTGGCCGTTGCGCCGCGCGTCCGACAGCCGCTCGACCAGCAGCACGCCGACACCCTCGCCCCAGGCGGTGCCGTTCGCCGTGTCGCCGAAGGACTTGCACCTGCCGTCGGGTGCCAGACCGCGCTGGCGGGAGAACTCGATGAAGGTCCCGGGCGTCGACATCACCGTCACACCGCCCGCGAGGGCCAGATCACACTCACCCGAGCGCAACGCCTGCGCCGCCAGGTGCAGCGCGACCAGCGACGACGAGCACGCCGTGTCCACGGTCATCGCGGGGCCCTCGAACCCGAAGGTGTAGGACACCCGCCCGGACACCAGGCTTCCGCCGCTGGTCGAGGCGGGGGCGCCGAGGCCGTAGTCGTGGTACATCAAGCCGGCGAACACGCCCGTCCGGCTGCCGCGCAGCCCGACGGGACTGACACCGGCCCGCTCCAGCGCCTCCCATGACGCCTCCAGCAGCAGCCGCTGCTGCGGGTCCATCGTCAGTGCCTCACGCGGGCTGATCCCGAAGAAGCCGGGGTCGAACTCGGCGGCGTCGTACAGGAAACCGCCGTGCTTCACGTAGGAGGTGCCCTCGTTCTCCGGGTCCGGGTTGTAGATCCTCTCCATGTCCCAGCCGCGGTCGGCGGGGAACTCGGAGATGGCGTCCGTACCGCTGGCCACGAGGTCCCACAGCCCCTCGGGCGACAGCACGCCGCCGGGGTAGCGGCAAGCCATGCCCACGATCGCGATCGGCTCGTCGTCGCCCGGCGTCCTGGCCGTCGTGACCGACGCGATCGCGGACGCGGCGCCGGTCAGCTCCGCCCCCACGTAGTCGGCCACCGCTTGAGCGGTCGGGTAGTCGAAGATCAGTGTGGCCGGTAGCCGGAGTCCGGTGACGGTGCCGAGCCTGTTCCTGAACTCGACCGCGGTGAGGGAGTCGAAGCCGAGGTCCTGGAAGGCGCGATCCGGCTGGACGGCCTCCTTCGAGGCGTGCCCGAGCACCGTCGCCACTTCCTGGCACACCAGGTCGGACAGGACCGACCGGCGTTCCGCGCGCTCCATCGCGGCCAGCCGTCCCGCGAGGCCGTTGAGGATGCCCGCTCGTGGCAGTGCCGTCCGGGCGGGGTTCCTGCCCTGGGCGAACCTCGCGGCGATCAGCGCCGGCCGGTCGTGGCGCAGAGCGGCGTCGAACAGCGCCAGCCCGTCGGCAGCCGACAGCGGCTTCAGACCCATGCGCTCCATACGGCGTACGTCGGCCTCGGTCAGTTCCTCCGCCATCCCGCCGATCGCCCACAGGCCCCAGGCCAGCGAGGTTCCCGCCAGTCCCCGCGACCTGCGATGCTCGGCCAGCGCGTC
>NZ_JBRIQO010000074.1:0-3185 GCF_052983175.1 Streptosporangium sp. G12
TGCTTTGTGGTCAAGTCCTCGGCCTATTAGTACTGGTCAGCTCCACACATTACTGCGCTTCCACTTCCAGCCTATCAACCCGGTCGTCTCCCGGGAGCCTTACCCACTCTCGTGGTGGGAGACCTCATCTCAAGGCGAGCTTCCCGCTTAGATGCTTTCAGCGGTTATCCCTTCCGAACGTAGCCAACCAGCCGTGCTCCTGGCGGAACAACTGGCACACCAGAGGTTCGTCCGTCCCGGTCCTCTCGTACTAGGGACAGCTCCTTTCAAGTCTCCTGCGCGCGCAGCGGATAGGGACCGAACTGTCTCGCGACGTTCTAAACCCAGCTCGCGTACCGCTTTAATGGGCGAACAGCCCAACCCTTGGGACCTACTCCAGCCCCAGGATGCGACGAGCCGACATCGAGGTGCCAAACCATCCCGTCGATATGGACTCTTGGGGAAGATCAGCCTGTTATCCCCGGGGTACCTTTTAGCCGTTGAGCGACGGCGCTTCCACATGCCACCGCCGGATCACTAGTCCCAGCTTTCGCTCCTGCTCGACCCGTCGGTCTCACAGTCAAGCTCCCTTGTGCACTTACACTCGACACCTGATTGCCAACCAGGCTGAGGGAACCTTTGGGCGCCTCCGTTACTCTTTAGGAGGCAACCGCCCCAGTTAAACTACCCACCAGACACTGTCCCTGATCCGGATCACGGACCGAAGTTAGACGTTCAAAACGACCAGAGTGGTATTTCACCAATGACTCCACCACCACTAGCGTGATAGCTTCACCGTCTCCCACCTATCCTACACAAGACGTTCCAAACGCCAATGTCAAGCTATAGTGAAGGTCCCGGGGTCTTTCCGTCCTGCTGCGCGTAACGAGCATCTTTACTCGTAGTGCAATTTCGCCGGGTCTGCGGTTGAGACAGCGGGGAAGTCGTTACGCCATTCGTGCAGGTCGGAACTTACCCGACAAGGAATTTCGCTACCTTAGGATGGTTATAGTTACCACCGCCGTTTACTGGCGCTTAAGTTCTCAGCTTCGCGGAGTAAACTCCACTAACCGGTCCCCTTAACGTTCCAGCACCGGGCAGGCGTCAGTCCGTATACATCGTCTTACGACTTCGCACGGACCTGTGTTTTTAGTAAACAGTCGCTTCCCCCTGGCCTCTGCGACCCCCACCAGCTCAGAGCGCGAAGCTCGTCACCAGCGAAGGCCCCCCTTCTCCCGAAGTTACGGGGGCAATTTGCCGAGTTCCTTAACCACAGTTCACCCGATCGCCTTAGTATTCTCTACCTGACCACCTGAGTCGGTTTAGGGTACGGGCCGCCACGACACTCACTAGAGGCTTTTCTCGGCAGCATAGGATCACCCACTTCGCCACAATCGGCTCGGCATCACATCTCAGACTTAATGCGTTGCGGATTTGCCTACAACGCGTCCTACATGCTTACCCCAGGACTACCATCGCCTGGGCTGGGCTACCTTCCTGCGTCACCCCATCGCTTACCTACTACCAGTTCAGGCCAGGCGTTCACCCTCACCCCAAGCCCGAAGGCTTTAGGGGGGTTAAGGACCCTTAGTATCACTGGATTCAGTATTGGCGCATCGTAGCGGGTACGGGAATATCAACCCGTTGTCCATCGACTACGCCTGTCGGCCTCGCCTTAGGTCCCGACTTACCCTGGGCGGATTAGCCTGCCCCAGGAACCCTTGGTCATCCGGCGCAGAAGTTTCTCACTTCTGATTCGCTACTCATGCCTGCATTCTCACTCGCACAGCCTCCACAGCTGGATCACTCCGCTGCTTCCCCGGCCGCACGACGCTCCCCTACCCATCCACACACCTAAACCACAAAGGCTCGGATAATATGTGAATGCCACGACTTCGGCGGTGTACTTGAGCCCCGCTACATTGTCGGCGCGGAATCACTTGACCAGTGAGCTATTACGCACTCTTTCAAGGGTGGCTGCTTCTAAGCCAACCTCCTGGTTGTCACTGCGACTCCACATCCTTTCCCACTTAGCACACGCTTAGGGGCCTTAGTCGGTGGTCTGGGCTGTTTCCCTCTCGACTACGGAGCTTATCCCCCGCAGTCTCACTGCTACGCTCTCACTTACCGGCATTCGGAGTTTGGCTGACGTCAGTAACCTTGTCGGGCCCATTAGCCATCCAGTGCTCTACCTCCGGCAAGAAACACGTAACGCTGCACCTAAATGCATTTCGGGGAGAACCAGCTATCACGGAGTTTGATTGGCCTTTCACCCCTAAACACAGGTCATCCCCCAGGTTTTCAACCCTGGTGGGTTCGGTCCTCCACGCGGTCTTACCCGCGCTTCAACCTGCCCATGCCTAGATCACTCCGCTTCGGGTCTACAGCATGCGACTCAAACGCCCTATTCAGACTCGCTTTCGCTACGGCTCCCCCACACGGGTTAACCTCGCCACACACCATAACTCGCAGGCTCATTCTTCAAAAGGCACGCAGTCACATCACAAACAAAAGCAAGCTTCTGTTTACGCTCCTACGGCTTGTAGGCACACGGTTTCAGGTACTATTTCACGACCCCTCACCGGGGCGCTTTTCACCTTTCCCTCACGGTACTTGTTCACTATCGGTCATCAGGGAGTATTTAGGCTTACCAGGTGGTCCTGGCAGATTCACACAGGATTTCTCGGGCCCCGTGCTACTTGGGATCCCCTCAAACAGTCCAACCAATTTCGCCTACCCGACTCTCACGGTCTACGGCGCAACTTCCCAGAAGCTTCGACTATCGGAAGGATTTCTTACTGTCTGGAGGAACGGCAGTTCCTCCCAGAGGGTCCCACAACCCCGCAAACGCAACGCCTGCCGGCTATCACACGCCTACGGTTTAGCCTGATCCGCTTTCGCTCACCACTACTCACGGAATCACTATTTGTTTTCTCTTCCTACGGGTACTGAGATGTTTCACTTCCCCGCGTTACCACCAACCGCCCTATACATTCAGGCGGAGGCAACACCACATGACTGGTGCTAGGTTTCCCCATTCGGACATCCCCGGATCGCAGTCTGGTTGGCGACTCCCCGGGGCTTAACGCAGCCTCCCACGTCCTTCATCGGCTCCTGATGCCAAGGCATCCACCGTGTGCCCTAAAAAACTTGGCCACAAAGATGCTCGCGTCCACTATGCAAATCTCAAACAACAAACAGCGACC
>NZ_JBRIQO010000075.1:0-2297 GCF_052983175.1 Streptosporangium sp. G12
CGCGTTCACGGGCAGCGCGGCGAGCATGCCGGCCAGCAGAGCGGCGCACGCGAGAGAAATCGTCAAGCGCATCGTTGGTCTCCAGGATTCCCGGGTCGTCGGATGACAAGTGGAGGGGGGACCGCTGCAGATCGACCTTTCCGGCACCTCGGCCGGCTCCGGCGACGGACACGGCGAGAGAAGCCGCCGCCGTCGCGGGTTCTGGCGGCCGATGTGGTCTCGCCGTTCCGGTCAAGGACGTCTTTCGGGAGCGCCGGGCAGGCGGGCGGGGACAGCGCCCGCCTGCCCGGGAGCTCTAGCGGCGGGTGATGTCGGATTCGGAGTACAGGCAGTGCGTGCCGTCGGGGCCTTCACCGATCTTGCTGGGCTCGCTGCCCTTCGGTACGCCCTTGTAGCGCTCGCAGATGGTGGTGCTGCCGTAGACGGTGATCCGGCTGAAGCGCGCGGTGTCGCCCCAGTTGGAGTTGATCCCGGCCAGCACCTTGGTGGAGCGGGCGGTGACGCCGTCCAGCACGACGTGGCGCTGGTAGGAGGTGGAGCAGTTGCCACAGGCCCGGTACAGCTTGCCGGCGTTGTGCACCTGGAAGTTGCGGATGGTCAGCTTGCCGGCTCCGTTGTGCTGGAAGACCTTGTCGGAGGCCGACTTGGCGCCTCCGCCGTCCACCAGGTAGGTGGCCGAGGAGCTGGAGCTGCGGAAGGTGGCGGCGTCCTCGCCGACGTCGTTCCACCAGACGTTGCGGATGGTGCACGAGCCCTCGCAGTGGATGCCGTCGCCGGCCGGGGCGTCGAGGATGACGTTCTGGATGGTGCCGCCGTTGGCCACGACGAACATCGGGTCCTGGCTCTCGCCCTGGCCGCCGTCGCCGATGCCGTAGTAGCGCTTCATGCCGCCGTCGAAGAACGTGCCGGCGTTGCGGGTGGTGGTCTGGTGGACGCTGCCGGTGTCCGAGGGCCACGGACCGCTGCCGTCACCTCCGCCGGAGGTGGGCGTCACGGTGGGGGTGGGGGTGGGGTCCGGGTCGGGCGTGCCGCCCCCGCCGGCGGGCCGCAGCGTCCACTGCTTGGTGGCCGCCGAGTCGCAGGAGTTCTGCTGCAGCAGGGCGCCGGAGGAGGTGGAGTTGTCCTTGACGTTGAGGCACTTGCCGCCGTTGCCGTTGACCACCCGGTAGTTGGACCCCGAGGCGGTGAGCTGCCAGGTCTGCGAGGCGGCCGAGGTGCAGGACTCCTGCTGGACCGCCTTGCCGGCGCTGGTGGAGGCGTCCCGCACCCCGAGGCACTTGCCGCTGTGCGCCGCCTTGATCTGGTAGCCGCCTCCTGAGGAGGTGAGCGTGAAGACCTGTCCGGCGGCATCGGCGCAGGTGTTCTGGGCCAGCTGGACGCCGTCGCCGGTGCTCTGCCCGGGTACGGTGGCGCACAGACCGCTGCCGGCGTTGGCCAGCGTGTAGTTGCCGTTGGAGGGGGCCGCCGAGGCGGGCGTGTTGAACGTGACCACCAGCCCGCCGGTGGTGATGAGGCCGGCGGTCAGGATGACCGCCAGCCTCCTACCGAAATGTTCTTCTCTACGCACGTTCAGCTCCATTTCTGCGATCTGTATGGGTTCAGGGCATGGCAAAGCAGAGGTCGCGCGCCTCGGGGGTCGTCCCCGGCTGGAGTCGTGGTGCGATCCGCGCCCGTGCCGCGCGGACGGGCGCGGCACGGGCGCCTTCCAGCCCTTCGATCCCTCAGGTCTGCCGGGAGGCCGCCTGCTCCGCTGCCTCGATGCATGCCGTTGCCGGTCGCACCACCTCGACACAGCAGTCACGCGGGCCACTCAGAGACCACATCTGTGAACAACCGATTGCAGACACAGTCGCGTTACATGGAGGAAACGTCAATACATTCCGGTAAAACTGCAAACGGAGTCGGATATTCCTCCTGGTCACGCTCCGATTTCTGCAACAATCGTTTGCAAAAACACAGGCCAGAGGCTCGCGTGGTCACACCACCCGGTTCACGCCCACCACGTCCTCCTGAAACTTTCACGACCGCCCGGCCGCCCGGCCGCCCTGCGTGACGATGGCGCGCCCCCCTTTTCGCCACCGCGACCTCGGCCGACCTGCCGCCCGCCGGCGAGGCCGAGGCGCCGCGGGTGGTCTCGTTCGCATCCGGGCCTTCCCAGGTGCGCCGGTGAGTGCTTAGCTTCGCTCGATCCTGGAAAGCGCTTACCAACCCTGTGGAGACGAAGGATGCGCCTCAGAACCGTCATCGCATGCGCCGGCCTGTTCGCCGGCGTACTCGTCGGACTGACCCAATCCGCC
>NZ_JBRIQO010000076.1:0-2164 GCF_052983175.1 Streptosporangium sp. G12
GTTCTGTCGCCGATCCCGGAAGGGCCCTCATGCGTGCTCGTGACCTGCTCGTCGATTTTCCCACCGTCACCCTCGGCACCTCCGTGCTGGACGCGGCCCGGCTGCTGGCCGACCAGGATCTGCCGGGCCTGATCGTGGTGGACTCCGGCGGGCTGCCGCTGAGCATCCTGGCCGGCACCCAGGTGCTGGCCCTGGCGGTGCCCGGCTACTGCCAGGACGATCCGGCGCTGGCCCGGGTGGTGGACGAGGCCCACGCCGACGCCTTCCTGCACAACATGGCCGGCCAGACCGTACGCCAGGCGCTGCCGCCCACACCGCGCGAGCTACCGGTCACCGATCCGGACGCCACCGTGCTGGAGATCGCCGCGCTGATGGCCCGCACCCACAGCCCGCTGGTCGCCGTGGTGGGCGAGGGCCGCCTGCACGGCGCGGTGACGCTGCAGGCGCTCATGGACCGGATGCTCGCCTCATGACGGCTCTGGCCTGGCTGTCGGTGGCGGTCTTCCTCGGCGCTTATGCGCTGATCGCGACCGAGCGGATCCACCGGGTCGCCTCCGCCCTCGGCGGAGCCGGGATCATGCTGGCCGTCCACGCCAGCGACGCGCAGGCGGCGTTCTTCTCCTCGGAGACCGGTGTCGACTGGAACGTCATCTTCCTGCTGCTGGGCATGATGGTCATCGTCGGGGTGCTCAAGCAGACAGGCGTGTTCGAGTACCTGGCGATCTGGGCCGCCAAACGGGCCCGGGGACGCCCGTTTCGGCTGATGGTGCTGCTGGTGGTCATCACCGCGCTGGCCTCGGCGCTGCTGGACAACGTCACCACGGTGCTGCTGATCGCGCCGGTGACGTTCCTGGTGTGCGAGCGCCTGGCGCTGCCGGTGGTGCCGTTCCTCCTCGCCGAGGCGATGGCCTCCAACATCGGCGGGGCCGCCACCCTGGTCGGCGACCCGCCCAACATCATCATCGCCAGCCGGGGCGGGCTGAGCTTCAACGACTTCCTCGCCCACATGGCACCGATGATCGTCGTCGTGACGGTGGTGTTCGTCGGCCTGTGCCGGATCATGTTCCGCACGGCGTTCGTCCACGACCCCGAACGCGCCGCCGGCATCATGGCCTTGGACGAGCGCGAGGCCATCGCCGACCGCACCCTGCTGTGGCAGAGCCTGGTCGTGCTCGCCCTGGTGATGGCCGCCTTCGTGCTGCACCCGGTGCTGCACTACGAGCCCTCGGTGGTGGCGATCCTCGGCGCCGGGATCCTGGTGGCGGCCACCAAGGTCACCACCGAGCAGGCCATCGCCGAGGTCGAATGGCCCACCCTGGTGTTCTTCATGGGACTGTTCGTCATGGTCGGCGCCCTGGTCGAGACCGGCGTCATCGGCCAGATCTCCCAGGCCGCCGTCGGCGCCACCGAAGGCCGGTTGGGGCTGACCGCGATCGGCCTGCTGTGGGCCTCGGCCGGCATCTCGGCGATCGTGGACAACATCCCCTACGTGGCGACCATGAGCCCGATCGTCGCCGACCTGGTGCAGGCGAACGGCGGCAACGACCACGCCCAGGTGCTGTGGTGGGCGCTGGCCTTCGGCGCCGACCTGGGCGGCAACGCCACCGCCGTCGGCGCCGCCGCCAACGTCGTCATCATCGGCATCGCCGCCCGCAACCGCACCCCGATCAGTTTCTGGGAGTTCACCCGGTACGGTCTCATCGTCGCCTTCGTCACCGTGGCGCTGGTGACGCCCTACCTGTGGCTGCGCTACCTGATGTGAACCCCTCCCCCGCCTTCCGGGCGGCGAGGCATGGCCGCGGGCCGAAAGAGCCGGGACAGCGCCTCACCCCGCGGCGAGGAAGTCCTTGATCTTCGCGGCGATCGCGGGGTAGTCGGGGGCGAACCAGATCATGTGACCGTCGGCCCGGCTTTCGGCCAGCTCGGCCCGGGGAATGGTCGCGGCGAGGGATTCGGCGTGGGTGAAGGGGACCGAGCGGTCGGTGCGGCTGGCGATGACCAGGGCCGGCTGGGTGACCTGCCCGGCGCAGTCGGGGACGGCCAGCATGTCGTTGACGAAACCCTCACCCGAGCGCATCAGGGTGAACAGCGCGAGAAGTTCGGCCTGGTCGCGCTCGCTCAAGGCGGCCATGACCTGGCCGGCGGGCCGGGTGGACAGGTCACG
>NZ_JBRIQO010000077.1:0-2129 GCF_052983175.1 Streptosporangium sp. G12
TCCCGGCGGCGTTGTCGAAGACGATGACGACGTCACGGGCGTCACGGGTGGCGCCGAGGAAGGTCAGGCCGGTCTTGACCTGGGGTACCAGCACCGTCTCGCGGTAGGTCCCGGCCGCGATCACCAGGGTCCAGCCCCGTTCGGGAGCGTCCGGTGTCGCGTTGACGGCCGCCTGAACGGTCGTGTGGTCGCCCCGGCCCCGGGGGTCGACGTACAGCGTGCGCTCGTCCCGCCTGCGCCGCGGTGATCCGTACGGTCCGAACGGGCGCCGGGTGGCGGCCCCGGCCGGCGTTGCGACGGCAGGGACGAGCGCGAGGCCGAGGGCCGCGGCCGCGGCTCCGGCCAGCGTCCGGCGCCGGCCGAACAGTGGATTCTCGGGCGACATGGCCAAACTCCTGTGTTCACGTATGTGAGAAGTTCCCTTTACAAGAACATCTGAAGATTAAACAAATCAGGCAGTGATATGAATAGCGGAAACTTGCGGGTAAGGCTTCAGCTGATGATTGACGGATCGATGTCGGCTGATACTTTCCACTTGGTCTAAAAGCTGTTCAGAGTTCGGATCATGCGGTTGAGGTGAGGAGCTTCAGCCACATGATCGAGCCTTGGAGGTAGAGTCCGGCCTCGTAGCTTTCCGGGGCTTTGTCGTAACAGGTAGCCAGACCGTGCCAGGTCTTGATCTTCTGGAAACAGCCTTCGGCAGTGGTGCGCTGCCGGTAGCGCTCCGGATCGAAGACGACGGGCCGAACCTTTTCTCTTCCGGTTGGCCCGCTGATCGGTCTTCTCCGTGATGACCGCGGTGATCCGGCGGCGCAGTCACGCGTGGGCCTGGTGCGCTGGGCCCACGCGTGACGTTTTGTATCGGGTCCATCCGACGGGTGTTGGTTTCAGGGGCCGATGTCGGTCGGGGCCGGTGTGGGTTCGCAGGCCGATATCGGCACGTTGACTACGGGGTGGAGGGTGTGGAGTAGAGGCGCGAGACTCCGCCTATGGGGTCACGTCGATGATGCCGACGCCGGTGTTCTGCATGGCTTGTGTCTTGGCGTCCTGCGGGCTGAGCGCGTTGTAGGCGTAAGGCACCGTGAAGTTCGTGGTCGACGTCAGGTGCGCGTGCGGGGTGTTCACGTAGACGTTGTTCACCAGGTTCCAGTACCCGGTCGTGTTGCTGCCGTAGAACCAGCCGACCGGTCCGTGGATGGCGCCGGTCACCTCGTCGACCGCACCGGTGCCGACGTTCTCGAAGTAGTTCCCCTCGACCAGGACCTGCGCGCCCATCCGGGCGTTGATGGCGGTGTCGGCCACGTTCTGGAAGTAGTTGTTCAGCATGTGCACCTGCGATCGCCTGATGAGCGGCACGCGGGAGTTCACGTTATGGAACCGGTTGTTCGCGAACGTGATGTAGTCGCTCGCCGAGCTCTCGCTGTCGCCGCCGGCGGTCAGTGTCATCTTCCACGAGTCATGCAGGTAGTTCCACGAGATCGTGACGTACGCCGCGCCGTCCTTGACGTCGATCAGGCCGTCGTAATAGTCCTTGTCCACGTTCGGGAACTCGTTGTATATCTCGTTGTGGTCGATCCAGACGTTGGAGCTTGATTTCTGGACGGTGATCCCGTCCCGCTCCCCGGTGTCGATGTGGTGGATCTTCAGGTTCCGGATGACGACGTTGCGGGACTTGCGGAGGCTGAGGCCGACCCCGTCGAACTCGCCCTGGGTCCCGACCCCGAGGATGGAGACGTTCTCCACATCGTTGACGTGCATCTTGTCCCGGCTGAAGTCGGACGCTCTGATCGTCTCGTCGACATAGATGACCAGGCCCTCACCGGAGCGGTCGTCATGCTCCTTGATCAGGTCGTACATCGCATCGCCCGGGTTGGAATAGCCGGCGCTGCGCCGGTACTCGCTGAGGGTGTACTCGTGGACCACGGAGGCCCCGAATCCGCCGGTGGTCCCGCCGTTCATCGAGGCGTACCCAACCGGCTGGTCCGCCTGCTTGAAGGTCGTCGAGCCGCCGAAGGTCACGGCGAGGCGGCCGTCCGCGGCGAAGGACCAGTTCAGGGTGCCGGTGTAGGAGGAGCAGCGGGAGCCGTTGGAGCCGGACCAGAACTGGTTGGTGCCGTCGGCGTTGCCGA
>NZ_JBRIQO010000078.1:0-2110 GCF_052983175.1 Streptosporangium sp. G12
CCGGCTCCGGCCGCGACCGGTGGCAACGACGCCCCCGGCGACAAGGTCGTCATCGGTTTCTCCGCGCCCGCGGCCGACCACGGCTGGATCGCCGCGATCGCCAAGAACGCCGAGGCCGCGGCCAAGGAGTACTCCGACATCGAGTTCAAGCCGGTCGAGCCGACCAACGACATCAACGCGCAGATCTCCGCCGTCGAGTCGCTGATCGCGGCGAAGGTCTCCGCGCTGGTGATCTTGCCCAACGACGGTCAGCAGCTCAACCAGATCGCCCGCCAGGCCTCCGACGCCGGCATCCCGGTGATCAACCTGGACCGGGTCTTCCCCGACAAGCTCTCCTACCGCACCTGGATCGGCGGCGACAACTACGGCATGGGCGTGGCGGCCGGCCACTACATCGGCAAGAAGCTCAAGGACAAGGGGGTGGCCAACCCGGTGATCCTGGAGATCCAGGGCATCGCCACCCTGCCGCTGACCCAGGACCGCAGCAAGGGCTTCGAGGACGCGCTGAAGACCTACGGCTTCAGCGTGACGGCCAAGCAGGACGCGCAGTTCACCGTGGAGTCGGGCACCAAGGTCGCCGCCAACCTGATGCAGGCGCACAAGAAGATCGACGCGATCTGGAACCACGACGACGACCAGGGCATCGGCGTGCTGGCCGCGATCAAGGAGGCCGGGCGCAGCGAGTTCTTCATGGTCGGCGGCGCCGGCTCGGCCAACGCGATGCGCGACATCCAGGCCGGGTCGGGGGTGCTGGAGGCCACCGTGACCTACAGCCCCACCATGGCCTCCTCGGCGATCAAGCTGGCGCGCCTGATCGCGCAGGGCAAGGGCATGAGCGACCTGGTGGAGAACCAGGTGCCCCAGTCGATCACCCTGGCCTCCGAGACCATCACCAAGGAGAACGTGGCCGAGTACCTGCCGTTGGGATTCGAGTCCTGATGGTCGATGGGGAAAAGCCGCCGATCGGGATCGGCATGGTCGGGTACGCCTTCATGGGCCGGGTGCATTCCCAGGCCTGGCGCAGCGTGTCGGCGTTCTTCGACCTGCCGGCCCGGCCGGTGATGGCCGCGGTCTGCGGCCGCTCGGCCGAGGGGACGGCGGCCGCGGCCGAGCAGATGGGCTGGGCCGCGGCCGAGACCGACTGGCGCAAGCTGATCGCCCGCGACGACGTGGACGTGGTCGACATCTGCACGCCGGGCGACTCGCACGCCGAGATCGCGATCGCCGCGCTGGAGGCCGGCAAGCACGTGCTGTGCGAAAAGCCCCTGGCCAACACCGTCGCCGAGGCCGAGGCGATGGCGGCGGCGGCCCGCTCGGCGGCCGAGCGGGGGGTGTATGCGATGGTGGCGTTCAACTACCGCCGGGTGCCGGCCATCGCCCAGGCCGCCCGCTGGGTGGCCGAGGGCCGCCTGGGCGCCATCCGCCACGTGCGGGCCCAGTACCTGCAGGACTGGATCGTCGATCCGGACTTCCCGCTGGTGTGGCGGCTGCGAAAAGACCTGGCCGGCTCCGGCGCGCTGGGCGACATCGGCGCGCACATCATCGACACCGCCCAGTTCGTCACCGGCCAGCGCCTGACGCACGTGTCCGGGCTGACCGAGACGTTCATCACCCAGCGGCCGCTGGCCGGCGCCTCGGCCGGACTGTCGGCCGACACCGGCAACGGAAGCGGCACCGAGATGGGCGAGGTCGACGTCGATGACGCGGCCCTGTTCATCGGCCGTCTCAGTGGCGGCGCGCTGGCGTCGTTCGAGGCGACCCGGTTCGCCACCGGCCGCAAGAACGCGCTGCGCATCGAGATCAACGGTTCGAAGGCGAGTGTGGCGTTCGACTTCGAGGCGATGAACGAGTTGTGGTTTCACGACCACGCGTTGCCGGCCGAGGAGGCGGGGTTCCGCCGGGTGCTGGTCACCGAGGCCGGGCACCCCTACGCGGGGGCGTGGTGGCCGCCGGGTCACGGCCTGGGCTATGAGCACACCTTCACCCACGAGGTGAAGGACTTCGTCGAGGCGATCACCGCCGGTGTCGCCCCGGCCCCGTCGTTCGACGACGGACTGAACATCCAGCGTGTGCTGGCCGCGGTCGAGCGCAGCGCCGCCGACCAGAGCCG
>NZ_JBRIQO010000079.1:0-1970 GCF_052983175.1 Streptosporangium sp. G12
CACATGGCACGAGATCGGCACCGGGGGCGTGAGGGCTGCGCCGCGGATCCGCGGATCCGCGGTCACGTCGAGACGACCGTTAGACGGCCGTGCGCGACCACTGCTGGTTGGTGCCGGTGTTGCACGGATACTGCTTGATGATCACGCTGTCCGCGGTCGACGCGGCCGGTACGTCCACGCATTTGCCGCTGTGTCGTGCCCGGAGCTGGAAGTAGCCGCCGTTGGCGACCATCTGGAACTGCTGGTTGGCGCCGGTGCCACAGGTGTACTGGACGAGCTCGGCACCGTCGGCGGTCGAAGCGCCCACCACATCGAGGCACTTTCCGCTGTGGCGGCTGATGATGCGCCAGTAGCCGCTGCCGGCGTCCTGGAACCGCCACTGCTGCCACGCGTTGCCGCCGTAGGTGTACTGGCCGACGCGCGCACCGTTGCTGGTGTTCGGCTGCTGGACGTCCATGGCCTTGCCGCTGTGGCGCGCGTTGATCCTGTAGAACGTCTCCGGCGTCGGCGTCGGCGTGGGGTTGGGGTCGCTGACGGCGTCGCCCCAGGCGTACCGGACCCGGTTGGAGCCGTGGCCGTTGCGGGTGGTCAGGTTGAGAGTGGTGCCGCTGCCGCCCAGGGAGAACATCGAGTACCAGTCGTAGCCGATGGTGCCCGTCTTGCCGCCGATGGCGGGCCAGTAGGTGCCGCCCATCTGGTTGTCCCGCATGACCTGAGCCACGGCGCGGAGGTAGCGCACGAAGTTGTCGGTGCTGTTCGGGTCGCCGTAGTTGAGGCCGGTGGACATCGGCGCGCCGAACTCGGTCGCGACCGCGCGGGAGGCGCAGTTGCCCAGACGCGTCTGGATGTGGCTTCGGAAGTCGTCGTAGGTCATGGCGCCGTAGAAGAAGGCGTAGTAGTGGAAGGACAGCAGTGTCGAGTTGAAGCGGCTGTCGTTGCAGATGTCCCGCAGGTCCTGGCTGAAGCCGGTGCCGCCGATGAGCACCCGGCCGGGCACCGCCGAGGTGTGATAGCCGAGCCAGTTCGCCGCGACGTTGCGCCATTCCGCCGATGAGTAGCCGTGCGGCTCGTTCATCGGCTCGAAGTAGACGTGGCTGTTTGAGCCGTAGGTGTTGGTCACGCTGGACCACATCGTGTTCCACGCGGCGAGGTTCGTGATCCTGCCGCCGGAGGCGGCGCCGTCCTCCCAGTAGGCCAGGATGACCTTGAATCCGCGTTCGGTGGCGGCGTCGATGGCGCCGCGGTAGGCGTTCCACCAGGTCGTGTTGGCCACGGTGTGGGTGTTGATGGGCAGCCGGACGGTGTTGACCCCCATGAGGTATTCCATGCTGTCGTAGAGCGAGTTGGCCTTGGCCCGTACCGTCGCGTTGCTGTCGGACTGGCTCAGGCCCTGCACGACGAGCGTGCCGGTGCTGAAGTTGTCACCCAGCACGGCCCAGTTCATGCCTCGAAATTGCCTGGTGTCGGCATTGGCCGGCGGCGCGGAGACGACGAGGCCTGTCACTGCGGTGAGCGCGGTCACCACAAGGACGATCAGTAACCGGCGCAGCGACCGAGTGCTTCGCGACGGTCCTGATGAGTGACCATCAGGCGCCATGATCAGTGCCATGAAATGTCCAATCACTAGATCTGAATTCCTGGGTCGGACCCTCGGCCGGCGTGACGACCGGGTTGTTGTGGTTCAGGGGCATCCGGCCGAGACCGTCGGAGCTCACCGCCGGGCGGAGGGCGTAGTTGTCGCCGGACTGGTTCGGCGACTCCTTGAAGTGGCCCACGACACAGGCCGGATGCGTGGCCGCCGACGCTGACGGCGCCGCGGCGATGTGGACGGCGCTCCTCGGTGCGGCCGCGACTACGTGACGGTGGCGACGATCTTTCGACGTGGGGACACCGCGGGCATCCTTTCCGGGAATCGGGGAGAAGACGTCGAGGGGCGACATCACGGCCGCGCACTCACGGCGAGGCCTCAG
>NZ_JBRIQO010000080.1:0-1900 GCF_052983175.1 Streptosporangium sp. G12
GCCGACGACTCCAGCAGCTCAACCCCCATCCCCAGCCACTGCGACCCCTGACCGGGAAAGACGAACACCGTCTTACCGTCCGAGCCGGGCACACCGGTCACCACTCCGGCGCTGACGCCACCCGAGGCCAGCGTCGCCGTACCGGCGAGGAGCTCACCCCGATCCGCGCCCACGACCACCGCGCGGTGGTCGAACACCGACCGGGAGGATGCCAGGGAGTGGGCCACGTCGGCGTCGGCGTCGGTTCCCGCCTCCAGCCACGCCCCGAGCCGCCCGGCCTGTGCCCGGAGCGCCTCGCTCGTCTTCGCCGAAAGCACCCACGGCACCACCGGCACCGCCGGTACCTCGGCGGGCGCCTCGGCCTCGACCGCCTCCTGGGCGGGGGCCTCCTCCAGCACCACGTGCGCGTTCGTGCCGCTGACTCCGAAGGAGGAGACCGCGGCCCGGCGCGGGTGATCCCCGGCGGTCCACGAGCGGGCCTCGGTCAGCAGTTCCACCGCGCCCGCCGACCAGTCCACGTGCGGGCTCGGCTCGTTCGCGTGCAGCGTCTGAGGCAGCACGCCGTGCCGCATCGCCATCACCATCTTGATGATCCCGGCGGCGCCCGCGGCGGCCTGGGCGTGACCGATGTTCGACTTGATGGAACCCAGCCAGACGGGCCGGTCCTCGGGCCGGTCCTGGCCGTAGGTGGCCATCAGCGCCTGCGCCTCGATCGGGTCGCCGAGCGGCGTTCCGGTGCCGTGCGCCTCGACCACGTCGATGTCGGCGGGGGAGAGGTTCGCGTTGGACAGGGCCTGGCGGATCACCCGCTGCTGCGAGGGACCGTTCGGCGCGGTCAGCCCGTTGCTCGCGCCGTCCTGGTTGACGGCGCTGCCCCGTACGACGGCGAGGATCTGGTGGCCGTTGCGCCGGGCGTCCGACAGCCGCTCGACGAGCAGCATGCCCACGCCCTCGCTCCAGCCCGCGCCGTCGGCGTCCGCCGAGAACGCCTTGCACCGGCCGTCGACGGACAGGGCGCCCTGCCGGCAGAACTCGATGAACGTGCCCGGAGTCGCCATCACCGTCACGCCACCGGCCAGGGCCAGGTCGCACTCGCCGTTCCTGAGCGCCTGCACGGCCAGGTGCAGCGCGACCAGCGACGACGAGCACGCGGTGTCCACGGTCATCGCGGGGCCCTCGAACCCGAAGGTGTACGACACCCGGCCCGAGGCGACGCTGCCGGAGTTGCCGGTGCCGATCAGGCCCTCCAGCTCTTCCGGTATGGAGGTGAGCTGGCTCGCGTAGTCGTGGTACATCACGCCGGTGAACACGCCCGTACGACTTCCTCGCAGGTGGTTCAGGCGGATCCCGGCCCGCTCGACCGCCTCCCAGGAGGTCTCCAGCAGCAGCCGCTGCTGCGGATCCATCGCGAGCGCCTCACGCGGGCTGATCCCGAAGAAGCCGGGGTCGAAGTCACCGGCTTCTCCCAGGAAGCCACCGCGCCGCACGTAGGAGGTGCCGTGGGCCTCGGGGTCCGGGTCGTACAGTTTGTCCAGGTCCCAGCCGCGGTCGGTGGGAAACTCGCCGATGGCGTCCGTGCCGGACGACACCAGGTCCCACAAACCCTCGGGCGAGGACACCCCACCGGGGAACCGGCAGGCCATCCCCACGATCGCGATCGGCTCGTCGTCGACCACCGTCCTGGCCACGGTGACCGCGCCGGCCGAGGCGGCTCCGCCGAGTTCGCTCGCCAGGTGATCGGCCACCGCCTGGGCGGTCGGGTAGTCGAAGACGAGGGTGGCGGGCAGTCGCAGCCCGGAGACCGCCATCAGCCGGTTGCGCAACTCGACCGCGGTCAAGGAGTCGAAACCCAGCTCCTGGAAAGCCCGATCCGCCTGAACCGCCGTCGCCGAGGCGTGCC
>NZ_JBRIQO010000081.1:0-1762 GCF_052983175.1 Streptosporangium sp. G12
CCGGCCGCGGCACCCGGCGTCGCCGTGCCCTCGGCCAGGGCACGCAGGCCCGCCACCAGCTCGGCCCGATCCGCGCCCATCACCACCGCACGCTGCTCCAGCACCGCCCGGCCCGTCGCCAGCGTCCAGCCGATATCAGCCACGTCCAGCTCAGGCCGCTCCTCCACCCACGCCGCGAGCTGCCCGGCCTGCGCCCGCAGCGCCTCGGGAGTCTTGGCCGAGACCAGCCACGGCGTCACCGGCAGCTCGGCGCCGGAGGGCTCCGACTCCACCACCGGACCCTGCTCGATGATCACATGCGCGTTCGTGCCGCTGATCCCGAAGGACGACACCGCCGCCCGGCGCGGGCGGTCGCCGGTGTCCCACGGGCGGGCCTCGGTCAGCAGCTCCACCGCACCCGCCGACCAGTCCACATGCGGAGACGGTTCCTCGGCGTGCAGGGTCTGCGGCATGACGCCGTTGCGCAGCGCCATCACCATCTTGATCACACCGCTCACGCCGGCGGCGGCCTGGGCGTGGCCGATGTTCGACTTGATGGAGCCCAGCCACAGCGGCCGGTCCTCGGGCCGGTCCTGACCGTACGTGGCGATCAGCGCCTGGGCCTCGATCGGGTCACCCAGCACCGTTCCGGTGCCGTGCGCCTCGACCACATCGACATCCGCGCTCGACAGACCGGCGTTCGCCAGCGCCTGACGGATCACCCGCTGCTGCGAGGGACCGTTCGGCGCGGTCAGCCCGTTGCTCGCGCCGTCCTGGTTGACCGCGCTGCCCCGCACGATCGCGAGGATCTGGTGACCGTTGCGCCGGGCGTCCGAGAGCCGCTCGACCAGCAGCACACCGACACCCTCGGCCCAGCCGGCTCCATCCGCGGCGGCACCGAATGCCTTGCACCTGCCATCGGGCGCCAGACCGCGCTGCCGGGAGAACTCGATGAACATGCCGGGCGTCGACATCACCGTCACACCACCGGCCAGCGCCAGATCACACTCACCCGAGCGCAACGCCTGCGCCGCCCAGTGCAGCGCCACCAGCGACGATGAGCACGCCGTGTCCACCGTGACCGCGGGACCCTCCAGGCCCAGGGTGTACGACACCCGTCCGGACACCAGACTGCCGCCACTGGTGTTCGCAGGAGTACCCAGACCGTAGTCGTGGTACATCACACCCGCGAAGACACCCGTACGGCTGCCACGCAACCCCACCGGATCCAGGCCCGCCCGCTCGATCGCCTCCCACGAGCTCTCCAGCAGCAGCCGCTGCTGCGGATCCATCGAGAGCGCCTCACGCGGCGAGATCCCGAAGAAGCCGGGGTCGAACTCGGCGGCCTCGTACAGGAACCCGCCGTGCCTGGAGTACGAAGTGCCCCGGCTGTCCGGATCCGGGTCGTATACCTTCGTCAGGTCCCAGCCGCGGTCGGTGGGAAACTCGCCGATGGCGTCCGTGCCGGACGACACCAGGTCCCACAAACCCTCGGGCGAGGACACCCCGCCGGGGAACCGGCAGGCCATCCCCACGATCGCGATCGGCTCGTCGGCCACCGAGACATCAGCCACCACCGCCTGCGAGACCTGACCACCGGCCAGCTCCGCCGCCAGGTAATCCGCTACCGCCTGGGCGGTCGGGTAGTCAAAGACGAGGGTGGCGGGCAGTCGCAGCCCGGAGACCGCCATCAGCCGGTTGCGCAGCTCGACCGCGGTCAAGGAGTCGAAACCCAGCTCCTGGAAAGCCCGATCCGCCTGAACCGCCGTCGCCGAGGCGTGCC
>NZ_JBRIQO010000083.1:0-1656 GCF_052983175.1 Streptosporangium sp. G12
ACCACGAAGGAGGCGCACTTGTCGAGCTCGGCGGGCGCGCACTCCTGCCAGATGCCGGTGCCGCCCCCTATCAGGATCTTGTCGGCGTCCTTGACGACGTTGTGTTCGGCGCCGAAGTTGATCAGCGCCCAGGCGTCCTTGGCGTAGTACGTCTCGTCGAACATGATCGCGCGCGGATGGCCGAGGTCGACGAACCGCAGGACCCCCCCGAACAGCGCGACCAGCAACGGTCCCAGCCAGCCCCACATGGCGCCGCCGGGCATCGGCGGCACCAGTCGGTCGCGCGCCGAGCCCTTCGTCCCGCCGGGCGTCTGGGGCTCCTGGGGCTCCGGCTGCTGCGGTCCCTGGTTGGTGAAGTCGGTCACGGCCACCCGGACATCGTACGGTCCCCCCACCCCCCTGAGCCCAGGAAAAAAATTCCTAGATGCCCAATTCGAGAACTTCCTCCCAGGCTGGGCGCCCATCCGGAATGCGGGAGGATGGAACGGTGACGGACAACGGCAGGCTTGTGCTGGCAGGGGCTCCGATCGGGCAGGTGGGCGACGCCTCGCCCCGGCTGAGGCAGGCGCTGGAGAGTGCCGACGTGGTCGCGGCGGAGGACACCCGCAGGCTGCGCCGCCTGGCGGGGGAGCTGGGCGCGGAGATCGGCGGCCGGGTCGTCTCCTACTACGACGCCAACGAGGCCGGGCGGGCCGCCGAGCTCCTCCAGGCCCTCCAGGACGGCAAGACCGTGCTGGTCATCACCGACGCGGGCATGCCGGGCGTCTCCGACCCCGGCTACCGCCTCACCCACCTGGCGGTCGAGGCGGGGATCACCGTCACCTCGCTGCCCGGACCGTCCGCGGTCACCACGGCGCTGGCCGTCTCGGGGCTGCCCAGCGACCGCTTCTGCTTCGAGGGCTTCCCCCCGCGCAAGTCCGGTGAGCGCTCCCGCCGGCTCTCCGCCCTCGCGGAGGAGGAGCGCACCATGGTCTTCTTCGAGGCGCCGCACCGGCTGCAGGTCGCGCTGGCGGCGATGGCGGAGGCGTTCGGCGCCGACCGCCGGGCGGCGGTCTGCCGGGAGCTCACCAAGACGTACGAGGAGGTGCGGCGAGGTGGCCTCGGGGAGCTGGCCGAGTGGGCGGCCGGGGGCGTCAAGGGGGAGATCACGGTCGTCGTCGCGGGGTACGCCGGGCAGGCCCTGCCGCCGGTGATCGGGGACCTGGTCGACGAGGTGGCACGCCGGGAGGAGACGGGGATACCGAGGAAACAGGCGATCGTGGACGTGGCGAAGGCGGCGGGAATCCCCAAACGCGATCTTTATGATGCTGTCCATCGCGGCTGAATTATCACCATAATTGCCCGAATGGGATTAATACGGGATCGCCTCTTGCCTCCCATGCAGGGAAGCGTGGCCTGGGGCTGGCTGGGACCGCTGCTGGTCGCGGCGTTCGGAGGGGTCCTGCGGTTCGTCGACCTCGGGCGGCCGCACGCGGTCGTGTTCGACGAGACGTACTACGCCAAGGACGCCTGGGCGCTGATCCACTACGGGGTCGAGCGAGCCTCGCTCGGCACCGTGGAGGACCCGGTCGCCGACCGGATGATCATCGCGGGGAAGACCGACTTCCTGGTCAAGTGCACGCCGCCGGAGGCCGACCCCTGCCCGCTCTACGTGGC
>NZ_JBRIQO010000084.1:0-1559 GCF_052983175.1 Streptosporangium sp. G12
GAAAGAGGGGTGCGTCGCCGTCACCCCTCTTTCTCATGTCCGCGTTCTCCGTCCGGGTCTCATTCGAGGACGAAGCTGGCGTTTCCCTGGAAGGTGGTGGTGCTGTCGTTTTGCTCGACCCATGCCTGGCCGGCGCGGTGGCGCAGGTAGTAGCCGGGGAAGTTGACCGATTCCAGGGAGATCGTGCCGGAGCCGGTGAGGCCGGTGCGGCGGGTGAAGCTGGCGTCGGCTTTGAACAGGGTGGTGCCGTCGTTGCGCTCGACCCAGGCTTCGTGGTTGCGGTGTCGCAGGTAGTAGCCGGGGAAGTTGGTGGACTCCAGTGACACGGTGCCCGAGCCGGACAGGCCGGTGACGATCCTGAACTGGGAGTCGGCCAGCGGGGAGACGTTCGCCTCCAGGCGGGCCCGGTAGTCCCAGTGGCGTATCGCGGAGCCGGGTGTGTCGTGGGACATCAGCCGTAGGGGGGTCGCGCCGTCGGGGACCGGGATGCCGAAGTCGGGGGTGCCGTCGGCCCTCCAGTAGATCTTCTGGACGCGGGTGCGGCGGTTGGGGTCATTCAGCGGGTCGCCGGTGATGTCGCGGTAGTTGCGGTCGTGGTAGACGAGGATGTCGCTGTGGCCGTCCTCGGAGACGGTGAAGGAGTTGTGGCCGGGGCCGTACTGGCCGGTGGCGGTGTTGCTGGCGAAGACGGGGTTGGTGTTCTTGGTCCAGGAGGAGGCGTTGAGCGGGTCGGCCGAGGCGGAGGCGGTCAGCATGCCCAGGCAGTAGTTGGCGTCGGTGGCGCTGGCGGAGTAGGTGAGGAAGAGCCGCCCGTTGCGCTGCAGCACGGCCGGGCCCTCGGCGACCTTGTAGCCGCGGGTCTCCCACGCCAGGGTGGGCACGGTCAGGCGGGTGGTGGCGCCGGTGATGGTCCAGGGGTTGGCGCCCATGCGGGCGATGTAGAGGTTGGAGTTGGTGGCGATGTTCGGCTCCTGCTGGGCCCAGAGCAGGTAGCGCACGCCGTTGGTGGTGAAGGTGGTGGCGTCCAGGGCGAAGGTGTCCCAGGGGGTGGTGATCCGGCCGCGTTCGGTCCAGGTGCCGGTCAGGGGGTTGGCGGCGGAGTTTTCGAGCGCGTACATGCGGATGCGCCAGATGTCGTCGGCCCGGCCGGCGGCGAAGTAGATGTACCACTTGCCGTTGATGAAGTGGATTTCTGGTGCCCAGATGTGGGCGCCCATCTCGCCGCTGGTGTGTTTGCGCCAGATGACCGTCTCGGGGGCGCTGGCCAGGCCCTGGATGGTGGTGGCGCGGCGCAGCACGATGCGGTCGTACTCGGGGACGGTCGCGGTGAGGTAGTAGTAGCCGTCGGTGTGGCGGAAGATGTGCGGGTCGGCGCGCTGGGTGGCCAGGGGGTTGGTGTACTGGGCGGGTGGCGAGGCGTGGGCCGCGATCGGTGAGAGCAGGCCGGCGATCACGGCGAGCAGTGTGGCCAGGGCGGTCACCAGGGCGCGGCGCGCGTGCGGTGGGGGCATCAGGGTCATCCTTCTGTCAGGCCAGGGGAGAAGGTCACGGTGAAGGAG
>NZ_JBRIQO010000085.1:0-1540 GCF_052983175.1 Streptosporangium sp. G12
CAGAAGCAGAACCAGGTCAGGCCGGCGGTGAGCAGGGCGTAGATGCCGGTCTCGATCCACTGGAAGGGCCAGAAGCGCTCCAGGGGCTGGTAGGTCGCCTGCTGCCGGTAACCGAGCCGGTTGATCTCGGCTATGCACCCCCCTGCGGGTAGTCCCTGCGGTGAGCAGGGGCCCGACGTCGTGGAGACCGGGACGGCCCGCACGATCGTCGACGACGGTCCCGAGCCTCCATCTCCGCTGGAGATCGTACGTCCGGACGGATCGACCAGCTTGCTGGACAGGACCCAGGCGCCCGCGTGGCCGGGAACGGCCGACGTCCTCAGGAAGATGTGCAGGGATCCGCCTTGCGGCGCGCCGAGGCCGTCCATGTTCTCCCGGCCCAGCTCGAAGGTCCCGGCGACCGGGGGCATCAGGTGGGGACGGACCAGCAACGGCATGGCGAGCTGGATCGCGACGAAGACGGCCAGGGTGAGGGCCATGGCGGCCAGGGTGCGGCGCACCAGCATGCCCACGGTCACCCCGAGGACGAAGGCGAAGGCCGCGTACCCCATCGGCGCGATGCCGCGCGCGCCGAACACCACGGGAGCCATCTGCGCCATTTCCGGAACGGCCGACTTGTCCAGGGGAGCGGACCACCAGGTCACCGCGAGGCCGCACACGCCGGCGGCGACCACGGCCGCCAGGCCGGTGAGCCCGAGCTTGACCGCCAGCCAGCGGCCGCGGGTGATGCTCTGGTTCCACACCAGCAGGTGCGTGCCCGTCTCCAGCTCACGGGTGATCAACGGCGCTCCCCAGAAGAGCCCGACCAGTGCCGGCAGGATCAGCACGACGAGGGTGAGGGCCAGGAAGAGGAGGTCGTACTCGCCGAAGAACCGGTCGAAGAAGTCGAGGCAGGTGTTGTCCGGGGTGCAGTCCGCGATCCCGGCGGAGTAGCCGGAGGCCAGATTCGGGCCGGTCAGGGCCAGGGTGGCGGTGAGAACCACGAGGGCGGCGGCCACCATCGCGGCCGAGCCGCGGAACTGGCGCCAGGTCAGCCAGATCATCGCCGCACCTCCGCGGCGGCCCGCCGGTTCTCCGCGGTGCGCTTCTCCATGTAGGCCAGGACGAGGTCCTCCAGGCCGAGCCGGCTGACCGTCCAGGCGGGGTCGTGGATCGGGGCGTCGGTACGGACCACGTACGTGCTCTGCCGGTCGGTGTGGCCGGCGGAGACGACGTGCCAGCCGGCGGGGAGGCGGTCGGGATCGCGGCGCGGGCCGGTGAGCCGGTGATGGGCGGCCAGTAACCGGTCGACCTCACCGGCCATCTGGACGCGGGAGTCGGCGAGCACGATCACGTAGTCGCAGGTCCGTTCCAGGTCGGAGACCAGGTGAGAGGAGAGCACGACGCTCAGCTTGTGCGCGACGGCGGCCTCCATCAGCCCCTGCATGAACTCGCGGCGGGCCAGCGGGTCCAGCGCGGCGACCGGCTCGTCCAGGATCAGCAGTTCGGGCCGTTTGGCCAGGCCGAGGGTGAGGGCGAGCTGGGCGCGCTCGCCGCCGGA
>NZ_JBRIQO010000086.1:0-1522 GCF_052983175.1 Streptosporangium sp. G12
CAGAAGCAGAACCAGGTCAGGCCGGCGGTGAGCAGGGCGTAGATGCCGGTCTCGATCCACTGGAAGGGCCAGAAGCGTTCCAGGGGCTGGTAGGTCGCCTGCTGCCGGTAACCAAGCCGGTTGATCTCGGCCAAGCACGAGTCCATGCCCTGTCCCGGTCCCGCTCCCGGCGGTGCGCAGGGTCCCGACGTGGTGGAGGTCTTGACGGCGGCTTCCACGCCGCTCGCGCGCCCGGACGGATCGATGAACTCGCTGGACAGGACCCAGGCACCGGCGTGGCCGGGGACGACCGAATCCAGCCTGACGTGCACGAACTGGTTTTCGTCCCGGTTTATGCCGATGCCATCCACGTTCGTCTTGCTGAGTTCGAAGGTCCCGGTGACCGGGGGCATCAAGTGGGGACGGACCAGCAGCGGCATGGCGAGCTGGATCGCGACGAAGACGGCCAGGGTGAGGGCCATGGCGGCCAGGGTGCGGCGCGCCAGCATGCCCACGGTCACGCCCAGGACGAAGGCGAAGGCCGCGTACCCCATCGGCGCGATGCCGCGCGCGCCGAACACCAGGGGAGCCATCAGGGCCAGGTCCGGAGCGGCCGACTTGTCCAGGGGAGCGGACCACCAGGTCACCGCGAGGCCGCACACGCCGGCGGCGACCACGGCCGTCAGGCCGGTGAGCCCGAGCTTGACCGCCAGCCAGCGGCCGCGGGTGATGCTCTGGTTCCACACCAGCAGGTGCGTGCCCGTCTCCAGCTCACGGGTGATCAACGGCGCTCCCCAGAAGAGCCCGACCAGTGCCGGCAGGATCAGCACGACGAGGCTGAGGGCCATGAAGGGGAGGTCGTACTCGCCGAAGAAGCGGTCGTAGAAGCGGTCGCAGGAGCTGTCCTGCGTGCAGGCGGTGATCCCGGCGGAGTAGCCGGAGGCCAGGTCCGGCCCGGTGAGGGCCAGAGTGGCGACGAGAACCAGGAGTGCGGCGGCCATCATCGTGGCCGAGCCGCGGAACTGGCGCCAGGTCAGCCAGATCATCGTCGCACCTCCAGGGCGGCCCGCCGGTTCTCGGCGGTGCGCTTCTCCATGTAGGCCAGGACGAGGTCCTCCAGGCCGAGCCGGCTGACCGTCCAGGCGGGGTCGTGGATCGGGGCGTCGGTACGGACCACGTACGTGCTCTGCCGGTCGGTGTGGCGCGCGGAGACCACGTGCTGGTCGGCGGGGAGGCGGTCGGGGTCGCGGCGCGGGCCGGTGAGCCGGTGATGGGTGGACAGCAGCTTCTCGGTCTCCCCGGCGACCTGGACGCGGGAGTCGACCAGCACGACCAGGAAGTCGCAGACCCGTTCCAGGTCGGAGACCAGGTGGGAGGAGAGCACGACGCTGAACTCGTGCTCGACGGTGGCCTCCATCAGCCCCTGCATGAACTCGCGGCGGGCCAGCGGGTCCAGTGAGGCCACGGGCTCGTCCAGGATCAGCAGTTCGGGCCGTTTGGCCAGGCCGAGGGTGAGGGCGAGCTGGGCGCGCTCGCCGCCGGA
>NZ_JBRIQO010000087.1:0-1406 GCF_052983175.1 Streptosporangium sp. G12
GAGGTGCACTGCCTGCTCGGCCAGAACGGCGCCGGGAAGTCCACGCTGATCAAGACTCTGGCGGGCGCTCACCAGCCCGACGAGGGGACGATCACGCTCAACGGTGAGGAGGTGCGGCTGTCGAGCCCGATCGCGGCGATCCGGCTCGGGATCTCCACGATCTACCAGGAGCTGGACCTGGTCGACGGGCTGAGCGTGGCCGAGAACGTGTTCTTGGGTCATGAGCCGGCCCGGATGGGGTTCGTGGGCCGCTCGGAGGCGGCGCGGGCGACGCGGGAGTTGCTGGCGCGGCTGGGGCACGCGGAGATCCGCCCGTCGACGGAGGTGGGCCGGTTGTCTCCGGCGGCCAAGCAGGTGGTGAGCATGGCGCGGGCGCTGTCGCACGACACCCGGTTGATCATCATGGACGAGCCGTCGGCGGCGCTGGCCCATGACGAGGTGGGCAACCTGTTCCGGATCATCCGGGAGCTGACCGCCCAGGGGGTGGCGGTGGTCTACATCTCGCACCGGCTGGAGGAGATCCGCGAGATCGGGGACCGGGTGACGGTGCTCAAGGACGGCCGCACGGTCGCGGTGGGCCTGCCGGCCAAGGACACCCCGACCTCGCAGGTGGTGTCGCTGATGACCGGCCGCAACGTCGAGTACGTCTTCCCCGAGCGACCCGCCCCCGGTAGCCACGACGGCAAGGCGGAGGTGCTCCAGGTGCGTGACCTGAGCATTCCCGGCCGTGTCTCGGGCGTGTCGTTCTCGGTGCGGGCGGGGGAGATCGTGGGGCTGGCCGGTCTGGTCGGCTCGGGCCGTTCGGAGATCATCGAGGCGGTGTACGGGGCGCGGCGGTTCTCCGGCCAGGTGGTCTTGGAGGGCAGGCCGGTGCGCCGGGGCGGTGGCACGACCGGTGCGGTGCGCCTGGGCATGGGATTGGCGCCCGAGGAGCGCAAGGCGCAGGCGTTGCTGCTGGACCAGAGCGTGTCGCGCAACATCAGCCTGGCGAGTTTGGGCCGGTACTCGCGGCTGGGCTGGATGGACCGGCGCCGGGAGGCGGCCGACGCGCGGGAGATGGTGCAGGCCCTCGACATCCGTCCCTCCGATCCGGAGCGGCCGATCAAGACGTTGTCGGGCGGTAACCAGCAGAAGGCGGTGCTGGCCCGGTGGTTGCTGAACGACCGCAAGCTGCTGCTGCTTGACGAGCCGACCCGCGGGGTGGACGTGGGGGCTCGGGCGGAGTTGTACGCGCTGGTGCGGCGGCTGGCCGATGAGGGGATCGGGGTGTTGCTGGTCTCCAGCGAGGTTCCCGAGGTGCTGGGGCTGGCCGATCGGGTGCTGGTCCTGCGGGAGGGCCGGGTCATTCGTGAGGCCGGTGCCGGTGAGCTGGACGAGCACGCCGTCCTCGACATGATCATGGAAGG
>NZ_JBRIQO010000088.1:0-1288 GCF_052983175.1 Streptosporangium sp. G12
TGTCCGAGGCGCAGGTCCTTGACCGCGGAGCTGAAGTGCTCACACGCCGAGGCGCAGCCGCGGTCGGTGAGCACCACCAGCGGCAGGCCGAGCAGCTCGACGGTGTCGTCGGTCCGCATGGTCTGGCAGGTGCCGTCCACGGTGCACTGGTGGGCGGTGACCTTGCCGTGGGTGAAGGCGCTCAGCAGCCGGATCGCCTCGGTGGGGCTGCCGCCGCCGTTGCCGCGCAGGTCCAGCACGACGCCGGACAGGGTGCGGCCCGTGCGCAGCCGGGTGATGGCCTTGAGGACCCGGTTGGCGGAGTCGGGCGCGAACCCGGTCATCCGCACGTAGGCGACGTCGTCGTCCAGCAGCTTTGACCGCACCACCTGCAAGGTGGCCAGGTCGCGCTGGTAGAGGCCGGGTTTGAGCGTGACCGTCCAGCGGCGGCCGGTGCTCTGGCGCAGTAGCCGCAGCCGCACTGGCCGCGCGTCGGGGTACTGCGGGTAGAGGGCGGCGAGGGCGGGGGTGGCCTTGGCGTCGATGAAGGGCGCCGAGCCGTTGATCGACTCGATGATGTCGCCGGGGCGCAGGCCGGCGGCCTGGGCGGCGCCGCCGTGCACGGTGGTGACGAACAGCGGGCCGACGGCGGTGCCGAGGTTGGCGTCGGCTTGCGCGCCGTTGACGTTCGCCTCGAAGCCCAGGCCGTAGCCGTCGCCGTCGTAGTAGTCGGGCGGCCGTTTGACGTCGTGCGTCCAGCGGGCGTGGTTGTCGCCGAGGGCGGCCACGATGGCCTCGAGGGTGACGACGGCCAGCTGGTCGCGCAGGTCGGGGACCTGGTCGGTGACCTTTCGATAGAGGCTTTCGAAGGCGGCCCAGTCGGCTTTGCGGTCGCCGGTCAGCGCCGGCATGGTCGCCTCGGGCACCTCGCGCCCGTTGCGGTTGAGCTCCTGGGTCAGGGCGACGAATCCGGCCGTCAGCAGCGAGCGGGCGTCCAGGGTGGCGCCGCTGTAGTAGGTGCCCAGGATGCAGAAGTACGCCTGCTCGATGACGTCGATCGTGGTGGGCGTCTCCGCTGCGGGTGGGCCTTGGGGGCGGGCGCAGACCGTCGGGCCCGCGGTGCCCGCCTGGGCGCGCGGCGGCGCGGGCGCGGTGCAGGCCGCCGCCAGCAGGAGGGCGAGCCCGGCGGCGGCGGTTCTGACGGTGGTCATGACAGGCGCCTTCGGACCCACCAGAAGCAGAACCAGGTCAGGCCGGCGGTGAGCAGGGCGTAGATGCCGGTCTCGATCCACTGGAAGGGCCAGAAGCG
>NZ_JBRIQO010000089.1:0-1277 GCF_052983175.1 Streptosporangium sp. G12
CTGAAGGCGGGGGATTCCAACAGCAACTACCCCACAAGGAGGAGGTCGCGTTGAGGTTCACGGTTCACAGGCTCCGGCAACCCGAAGCCTCCCCGTGCAGCCACCGCATGCCCTGCGGCAGTGTCGCGAACGTTCTTCGCCGCGTTCACGTCGGCGTGCGCCTGGTGCCCGCAGGCGACGCACAGGAAGAGAGCTTGGCTCTCGCGACTCTCCCCGGCGAGGTGCTTGCAGGCGTTGCAGGTCTGCGACGTGTAACGCGGGTCGATCTTCTGAACGCGTCCCGGAGCTTTCTGCTCCAACCGCTCCACCAGCCGGCCCCACCCCGCAGCGAGGATGCCGCGGTTCAGGCCCGCTTTCTGACGGACGTTCCGCCCCGGTGCCTCGACGGCGCCCTTGGCCGACCGCGTCATGCCGCTGATCTTCAGATCTTCGACCGCGATCACGTCGAAACGGCGGGCCAGGCCGGTCGAGGTCTTCTCGACCCAGTCGTTGCGCCGGTCGGCCTCGCGGGCTTTCAGCTTCGCGATGGCGGCCTTGACCGTGCCACGCCGGTTCGACCCCCGCTTCGCTCGCGCGAGTTTCCGCTGCAACCTCAGCAGCCGTGTCTTCTCGGCGCCGCGCAGAGTGGGCGCGTTCAGCAACTCGCCCGTGGACAGCGCCGCCGACACGGCCACGCCACGGTCCACGCCAACGACCTCACCCCAACCGGGTGCGGGGACCGGTTCGGGGATCGCGGCGAACGCCACATGCCAACGGCCCGCCCGGTCACGGGTGACGCGGTAGGACCTCACGTCCTCACCTACGGGCCGCGACCAGCGAAACCGCACCCAACCAACCTTCGGGATCCGAACCTCGCCGACGTTGCGCGACACGCGGCGTACGTCACCAGGTTTGAACGCGACGATCCGGAACCCTTCGCCCCGCCCACGTTGACGCCACGTCGGCTTGCGGTGGGTCTTGCCGAAGAAGTTCGCCATGGCCTGGGCGAAGTCCTTGAGCGCCTGTCGCCGGACGATGACCGACCCGCCGCGCAGCCACGCGAACTCAGCGCGAGCCTCCGTCAACTGGCGGCACTGCTCGGCGAAACCCGGCGCCGGCTTACGGCCTCGCTGCCAGTGGGCGTGCTGCTCAACGGCCAAATTCCATACGTATCGGGCGTGTCCGCAGTGCTCCAGCAGTGCCGCCTCTTGGGCGCGCGTGGGCCGAAGCCGAAAGCGGGACACGTCAATCAACCTACCGAAGCCCACCGACAAAACCCGGAGACCCTCATCCGCGAC
>NZ_JBRIQO010000090.1:0-1165 GCF_052983175.1 Streptosporangium sp. G12
GGTTCCCGTGGTGGCGCGGTCTGGTCCGGCTGTGTCTAAGGTGATCTCGTGTCTGCCCCGCTGAACGTCACGAAGACCCGCGCCGCGCTGCGCACCTCGGCGCGGATCTCCGTGCAGATGCTGCTCGTCGTGCTGATGGCCGCGGTCATCCTGTGGACCCTGGGCCAGATGTGGTCGATCATCTGGCCCCTGGTCATCGCCCTGCTGCTCACCACCTTGACCTGGCCCATCACCCGCTTCCTGCGCCGGCACGGCTGGCACCCCACCCTGGCCGCCTCCGCCGTGACCGCCCTGTTCCTGCTCATCGCCGCCGGCACCCTGGTCCTCATCGCCGTCCCGGTCGCCTCCCAAGCCGGCG
Source organism: Streptosporangium sp. G12 (assembly GCF_052983175.1). Lineage (NCBI taxonomy): Bacteria > Bacillati > Actinomycetota > Actinomycetes > Streptosporangiales > Streptosporangiaceae > Streptosporangium > Streptosporangium sp. G12. The sequence continues at coordinate 359 of NZ_JBRIQO010000090.1, forward strand.
AACTGGCCACCGGCGTCGGCAACGGCATCCAACGCCTGCGCGACTGGGCCGCCGGACCACCCCTCAACATCGGCGCCGACCAGCTCAGCACCGCCCTCGACACCGCCACCACCCGCATCCAATCAAGCGTCGGCAGCATCGTCACCGCCACCGTCACCGGCGTCGGCACCATCCTCAACGGCCTGGTCACCACCGTCCTGGCCCTGTTCCTGATGTTCTTCTTCCTCAAAGACGGCCCACGATTCCTGCCCTGGCTCACCCGCCAGCTCCCCGGCCGCCTGGCCACCGACCTCCCGGCCATAGCCACCCACAGCTGGGACACCCTGGGCTCCTTCGTCCGCTCCCAAGCCTTCGTCGGCCTGCTCGACGCCGTGCTCATCGGCCTGGGCCTGTGGATCGTCGGCGTCCCCCTCGTCCTGCCCCTGGCCGTCCTGACCTTCGTCGCGGCCTTCGTCCCCATCATCGGCGCCCTGTTCGCCGGCTTCGTCGCCGTCCTGATCACCCTGGTCTCCAACGGCCCCACCGACGCCCTCATCGTGCTCGCCATCATCATCGCCGTCCAGCAACTCGAGGGAAACGTCTTCCAGCCCATGGTGCAAAGCCGCGGCCTGGGCCTGCACGCCGCGGTGATCCTCCTCGCCGTCACCCTGGGCGGCAACCTCGCCGGCATCGTGGGCAGCCTGCTCGCCGTACCCGTCGCCGCCCTGATCGCCGTCATCTGGAACTACCTCCGCGACCAGCTCAGCGACCCACCCCCACAACCCGAAACCAGCCCACCCCACACCGACACCCCCCAACCCGGGACGC
>NZ_JBRIQO010000091.1:0-1117 GCF_052983175.1 Streptosporangium sp. G12
CCTAGGAGCTGTTCGAGGTTCGGATCATGTGGTTGAAGTGAGGAGTTTCAGCCACATGATCGAGCCTCGGAGGTGGAGTCCGGCCTCATAGCTTTCCGGGGTTTTGTCGTAGCGGGTGGCTAATCCGCGCCAGGCCTTGATCTTCTGGAAACAACGTTCGACGGTGTTGCGCTGCCGGTAGCGCTCCGGATCGAAGCCGACGGGCCGCCCGCCCGCTGACCCTCTCTTCTTGCGGTTGGCCTGCTGGTCGGTCTTCTCCGGGATGACCGCAGTGATCTTGCGGCGGCGCAGGTAGGAGCGGTTGGCCTTGGAGGAGTAGGCCTTGTCCGCGACCACCGCGGCAGGGCGGGTCTGAGGCCGGCCGACCCGGCCGGGGATGCGGATCTTGTCCAGGACGGTGATGAACCACGGGCAGTCGCCGGCTTGGCCGGGGCTGAGCACGAAGGCCAGCGGCAGCCCGGCGGCATCGACCGCAGCATGGACCTTGCTGCTCAGCCCGCCCCGGGATCGGCCGAGCCCGGCAGCCTTCGCCCGGGCCTTTCGGCGTCGCCGCGTGGCGGCACGATCCGGCGCAAGCGACGTGTCCGCGTTGTCCGCGCTGGGTGTGACCTGCGGCGCATCACTCGCAGCACCGGCGGCTGCTCTGCCAGCGGAGCCCCCTTTTCCTCGGTCAGTGCCTGCTCCAGCGCATCCAAGGTCTCCCCGGCGACCGCCAGCCCGGCCGACTCCTGATGCGCCCGCACGATCGTGGAGTCCACGCTGACCACCTCCAGCCCGACCTGCCCGCGCAAAGCGGCCTCGGCGATCAGCGCGTCCATCAGATCTTGAAACACCCCGGCCTTGGCCCAGCCGTTGAACCGAGAGTAGAGCGTGGACCATGGCCCATACCGCTCTGGCACGTCACGCCAGCCCGACCCGGTGCGAAACCGCCACAAGATCCCGTTGAACTGATCACGTACCCGCCGAGGAAGCGGCCCGGTAGCCGCCACCGGCAGATACGGCTCGATCAACGCCCACTCGGCATCGGTCACATCAAAACGCGCCACGTCCGAGTTTTACCAGCCACGACCAGCCCACTACCGGGCCTCACATAGATCCGAACCCCAAACAGCTCCTA
>NZ_JBRIQO010000092.1:0-1095 GCF_052983175.1 Streptosporangium sp. G12
GCCAGAGAACCGGCCACCACCCACCCGGGCACCCCCGCAGGAGCGGAAACGGAACCGGCCGGAGCCTCACTCCACTCGACGTGGAACAGCTTGTTCCTGAGCCCGGTGGTGCGAATGGTCTCCGGCCCGCCGATGGAGACCGGGCGTACGGCCAGCGACGCGACCGTCGCCACCGGCAGGCCCGCGGTGTCCGTCAGCTTGAGCGAGACCGCGCCCTGGGCGGTCAGCGAGATCCTGATACGGAGTTTCGTGGCTCCGGAGGCGTGCAGCGCCACCCCGCTCCAGGCGAACGGCAGGGAGGGCCGGCCGGGCTCGGAGTCGGTCACGAACTCACCGAGGGCTGTGGCGTGCAAGGCGACGTCGAACAGCGCCGGATGCAGCCCGAATCTGGCGGCGTCCCGTGCCATGTCCTCGGGCAGCGCCAGCTCGGCGAAGACCTCGTCGCCCTTGCGCCACGCGGCCCGCAGCCCGCGGAAGGCGGGGCCGTAGTCCAGGCCGATGGCGGCGAAGTTCTCGTACAGCCCCTCCATGCCGACGGCCTGCGCGCCCTCCGGTGGCCAGGTCTCCTCGGCTTCCGGCACGACCACGCCGACGCGGGCCAATATGCCCGCGGCGTTCTGGGTCCAGGGCTCGTCCTGCGCTTCGTGCAGGCGGGAGTAGATCCCCAGCTGCCTGCGTCCGTCCTCGTCGGGTGCGCCGACGGCCACCTGCAGCTGGACGGCTCCGCGCTCGGGCAGGAACAGCGGCGCCTGCAGCGTCAGCTCCTCCAGCAGGTCGCAGCCGACCTCGTCACCCGCCCGTACGGCCAGCTCCACGAGGCCGGTTCCCGGCAGGAGCACCTGCCCGTTGACCGCGTGGTCGGCCAGCCACGGGTGTGTGGCGATCGACACGCGTCCGGTGAGGACCGCCGCTCCGCTCTCCGCGAGCCCGGTGGACGCGCCGAGCAGCGGGTGCCCGGTCGCCCAGAGCCCGAGGCTTTCCGCGTCGCCCGCGCCGCCCGTCTCCAGCAACCAGTAGCGCTGGTGCTGGAAGGCGTAGGTGGGCAGATCCACCCGGCGAGGCCCGGCCGGGGCGATGGCCCGCTCCCAGTCCACC
>NZ_JBRIQO010000093.1:0-1072 GCF_052983175.1 Streptosporangium sp. G12
CGAGCTGGATCGAGTCCGACGCCCTCGCGCAGTGCCACCAGGTGGCCGCGCTCGACGGCATGACGCACGTCGCCGCCATGCCCGACCTGCACCCCGGCAAGGGCGCCCCCATCGGCGCCGCCATGACGTCGACCGTGCTGTACCCGTTCCTGGTGGGCTCCGACATCGGGTGCGGCATCGCCGTGTTCCCCATGAAGCTCAAGCGTGCCGTACCCGAGAAGCTCGCCGCCCGCTTCCCCGACCTCGATCGCGCGCTGGATCCCGAACGGGATGCCGGCGACCCGGCCTGGGCCGTGGTGAAGGGCGACATCCCCGCCGGTCACGTCGAGGGCCTCGGGACGGTCGGCCGGGGCAATCACTTCGTCGAGCTGGCGCGGATCGGGACCGTCTTCGCGCCGGACCACGCGAGCCGTCTCGGACTCGCCGGCGGCGACCTGGTCCTCATCGTCCACAGCGGTTCCCGGGGGCTGGGCGAGCGGATCCTGCGGGCGCACACCGAGGTCCACGGCGCGGGCCCCGCCCCTGATCCCGGCGCCTACCTGGCGATGCACGACGACGCCGTACGCTGGGGATCGCTCAACCGGCGGCTGATGGCCGCCCGGGTCGCCCATGCCCTGGGGGCCGAGCCCGCCGAGCCGCTCGTCGACCAGTGCCACAACCTGGTCGAGATCCGTGACGGGGCCTACCTGCACCGCAAGGGAGCCGCTCCGGGCGACGGCCGCGACGTGCTCATCGCCGGTACGCGAGGCACCCCTTCCTACCTCGTGGCCGCCCACGCCGGGCCGGACGCCGGCCATTCCGTCGCGCACGGCGCGGGCCGCAAGATGTCGCGTGCGGACGCCCTGCGCCGGGGCCGGGCCAAGCACACGGTCGAGGAGCTGCGCCGCACGCCGGTGGGGTCGCTGGTGGTGTGCGGAGACCGCCAGCTGCTCTTCGAGGAGGCGCCGACGGCCTACAAGCGCATCGAGCAGGTGATCTCCGACCTCGTCGACCACGACCTGGCCACGCCCGTGGCCACCACGGTCCCTCTGGTCACCTACAAGACGCCCGACCTCGGCTCCACGCCCCAGCG
>NZ_JBRIQO010000094.1:0-1063 GCF_052983175.1 Streptosporangium sp. G12
CCTTCCACGCCGGTCTCCTCGTGCGGGGTGCCGACGGGTTTGGACTCCGGGGAGCCACGCTGGCGCAGGTAGACCGAGAGCACGACCATCGACAGGACGGCCAGGAACTCCGACTGCCAGTTCTGCAGGGTCCGGTTCCAGAAGTCGGCCGACACGACGTACTCCCCCCAGCCGAGGGGGTCCTGCAACTGGGCGAGCTGGCGGGCGTTGTAGGCGGCCGTGCCCGCCACCGACTGCGCCAGCCACGACAACACGAAGATCAACCCCATGAGCAGGCCGAGGGAGCGGCCATACAGGCCCTGGCGCACTCCGCCCACCCCGGCCCAGGCCGGACTGTCCGCGTCCGCGTGCCGGCCGATCTTCTGCTCGGCGTCGCTTTCCTCTCCCTGCTTACCCGGCTTCTTCGACTCGGGCGAGCCCCGCTGCACCAGCCAGACCGTGGCCAGGATGAACAGCAGGAACTGCAGGTACTCCGACTGCCAGTTCTCCGCCACGTCGACGGCGAAGTCGGAGGAGGTGACGTAGGCCGGCCACGACAGTGCCGTCCCGCCCTCGGCGAGCCGGTCGGCGTTGGCGGCGGCGTTACCGGCGAAGGACTGGCCGACCAGGGACAGCACGAACGCCACCAGGAAGAACAGACTCAGGCCGTTGTCCTTGACGAAGCGTCTCACCCTCTCCTCCCCCTTTTTCAGCGTTGCAGCAGGCCGATGACGAAGAAACAGACCAGCCCGATCGCGATGATCGCCGCGGTGACGGTGAACATGAGGCGCATGTCAGGTGCTCACCTCACAGTCGTAGGGCAGGTCACCGCGAGGCGTGCAGCCCGCGCCGCGCACCCGCCAGCCCGCCGGGAAACGGTGCAGGAAGACGGTGTCGCCACTCAGCCGCACCCGGGCCTCATCCCCCCAGACCTCGACGTCCAGCACCTGCCCGCCGGGCAGGTCGAGCCCGCCGAGAGAGGTCTCACACCTTTGATTCCCGGTTCGCAGGCTCTCGGCCGCCTCCGGAGCCAGCAGCGCGCAGGCCCGCTCCACCTGGCGGTCCCGCACGGCGGCGTAGAAGT
>NZ_JBRIQO010000095.1:0-1048 GCF_052983175.1 Streptosporangium sp. G12
GCTGGTGCTGGAAGGCGTAGGTGGGCAGATCCACCCGGCGAGGCCCGGCCGGGGCGATGGCCCGCTCCCAGTCCACCTCTCCACCGCGTACCCACACCTCGGCCGCGCTCGTCCACAACCGGCGCACCCCGCCGTCATCACGCCGCAACGTGCCCACCACCACGCAGGCATCCGCGAGCCCGGCCGCCTCCACACTCTCCAGCACCCCGATCCGCAACACCGGATGCGCACTGCACTCCACGAAGAACCGGAACCCCTCGCCCGCCAGCACCTCCACCGCCGGACCGAACCCCACCGTCTCACGCAGATTCTCATACCAGTACGCGCCACCGGCCTCCACACCCTCCAGCCAGCACCCCCGCACCGTCGAATACCACGGAGTACGCCCGATACGCGGCGCCACCGGCGCCAGCAGGGTGGCCAGCTCACCCTCGATCGCGGCCACATACGCCGAATGCGAGGCGTAATCCACCTCGATCCGCTTGGCCCGCACCCCCGCCAGCTCATACTCGGCCAGCAACCCGTCCAGCGCGTCCACATCACCGGAGATCACCGTCGAGGCCGGGCCGTTGACCGCCGCCACCGACACCCGGCCGTCCAACCCCGCCAGCCGCTCGGCCACCTGCGCCGACGGCAGCGGAACCGACACCATCCCACCCTGACCCGCCAGCGCCACGATCGCCCGGCTACGCAACGCCACCACCCGCGCACCATCCTCCAAGGACAGCGCACCGGCCACCACCGCAGCCGCGATCTCACCCTGCGAATGGCCCACCACCGCCGCCGGCTCCACCCCCACCGACCGCCACACCTGCGCGAGCGAGACCATCATCGCCCACAACACCGGCTGGACCACATCCACCCGGTCAAAGCCCGGCTGGCCCTCCTCGGCCCGCAACACCCCGGTCAGCGACCAGTCCACGAACTCCGACAGCGCCACCTCGCACTCCGCCATCCGCGCCGCGAACACCGCCGACGACTCCAGCAGCTCAACCCCCATCCCCAGCCACTGCGACCCCTGACCGGGAAAGACGAACACCGTCTTACC
>NZ_JBRIQO010000096.1:0-1020 GCF_052983175.1 Streptosporangium sp. G12
CCGCCGGGCGACACGCTGTACGTGGCGCCGAACGGCACGGACAGTGCGGCCGGGACGGAATCGGCCCCGACGACGCTCACCTCCGCGATCACCCGTGTCGCTCCCGGCGGGACGATCTCCATGCGCGGCGGGCGCTACGACTTCTCGCAGACGATCACCATCGCGCCGGGCAACAACGGCACCGCGAGCGCCCGCAAGAAGATCTCCGCCTACCCCGGTGAGACCCCGATCCTGAACTTCTCGGCCCAGAGCGAGGACCCGGCCAACCGCGGGCTCGCCGTGGGCGGCTCGTTCTGGCACATCCACGGCGTCGTCGTCGAGCGCGCCGGTGACAACGGGATCCTCCTGGCCGGCAACGACAACATCATCGAGCGCACGGTGACGCGCTTCAACCGCGACACGGGGCTGCAGCTCTCGCGGCTGGTGGCCGGGGCACCCCGCGAGCAGTGGCCCTCCCGCAACCTCATCGTGAGCGTGGAGTCGCACGACAACGCCGACTCCGACGGCGAGGACGCCGACGGCTTCGCCGCCAAGCTCACCTCAGGTCCGGGCAACGTCTTCCGCCACGCCGTGGCCCACAACAACATCGACGACGGCTGGGATCTGTTCACCAAGACCGACACCGGACCCATCGGCGCGGTGACCGTCGAGGACTCTCTCGCCTACGACAACGGCACGCTCAGCAACGGCGGCCAGGCCGGCAACGGGGACCGCAACGGCTACAAGCTCGGCGGCGAGGACATCGCGGTCGATCACGTCATCCGGCGCAACATCGCCTACAACAACGGCAAACACGGGTTCACCTACAACCGCAACCCCGGCACGATGACGGTGTCGGACAATGTCAGCGTCGGCAACGAAGAGCGCAACTTCCAGTTCGACGCCGGAACCTCGGTATTCCGCAACAACACCTCGTGCGACAGCGGGTCCAACGACAGGATCATCGGCAACGCCGACGGCACCAACCAGTTCTGGTCCGGCTCCAACGGCTCCCGCTGCTCCTCCTACACCGGCACCCTG
>NZ_JBRIQO010000097.1:0-979 GCF_052983175.1 Streptosporangium sp. G12
TCTACAACATGGTCCGCGACTTCAAACAGCGCGGCGTGCCCATCGACTGCGTCGGCCTGCAGTCGCACTTCAACAGCAACAGCGCCTACAACAGCAACTACCGCACCACCATCCAGAGTTTCGCCGCCCTGGGCGTGGACGTGCAGATCACCGAGCTGGACATCCAGGGCGGCTCCGCCACCACCTACGCCAACGTGGTCAACGACTGCCTGGCGGTGCCACGCTGCACCGGCATCACCGTGTGGGGCGTGCGCGACAGCGACTCCTGGCTCGGCGCCAACACCACTCCCCTGCTGTTCGACACCTCGGGCAACAAGAAGCCGGCCTACACCTCGGTCCTGAACGCCCTCAACGCCGTGCCCCCCAGCCCCACGCCCACCCCGACCCCCACACCCACCGTCACCCCGACCTCGGGTGGTACCGGGCAGATCAAGGGCGTAGCCTCCGGCCGCTGCGTGGACGTGCCCAACTCCAGCACCACCGACGGCACCCAGGTGACCCTGTGGGACTGTCACACCAACCCCAACCAGCGGTGGACCTACACCTCCGCGCAGGAGCTGCGGGTCTACGGCAACAAGTGCCTGGACGCCGCCGGCACCGCCAACGCCGTCAAGGCCCAGATCTACGCCTGCCACGGCGGCACCAACCAGAAGTGGCGCCTGAACACCGACGGCACCATCACCGGCGTGCAGTCCGGACTGTGCCTGGACGCCGCCGGCAACGGCACCGCCAACGGCACCCTGATCCAGATCTACGCCTGCCACGGCGGCAACAACCAGAAATGGACCTGGAGCGGCACCCCGGGAACCCCTGACCCGACACCGACTCCCTCGGTGACGCCGACCGGTATGTGCAACCTTCCGTCGACCTACCGGTGGAACTCCACCGGCGTGCTGGCGAACCCGAAGTCGGGCTGGGTCTCGCTCAAGGACTTCACCGTCGCCCCCTACGAGGGCAAGCAGCTCGTCTACGCCACCAC
>NZ_JBRIQO010000098.1:0-951 GCF_052983175.1 Streptosporangium sp. G12
CGATGACGGGTTGCGGTAGCACGAGCACGCCGGCCACCGGCACCGACAGTGGCAAGGTCGCCGACGACGGCAAGATCGTCATGGGTTTCTCCCAGGTCGGCGCGGAAAGCGGCTGGCGTACGGCCAACACCAAGTCGGTGCAGGAGTCGGCGAAGACGGCGGGTGTGGAGCTGAAGTTCTCCGACGCCCAGCAGAAGCAGGAGAACCAGATCAAGGCGATCCGGTCCTTCGTCCAGCAGAAGGTCGACGTCATCGCGTTCTCGCCGGTGGTGGAGTCGGGCTGGGACACGGTGCTGAAGGAGGCGCAGAACGCCAAGATCCCGGTGATCCTCACCGACCGGGCGGTGGATTCGGCCGACAAGACGCTGTACAAGACCTTCCTGGGCTCGGACTTCGTGGAGGAGGGCAAGAAGGCCGGTCAGTGGCTGGTGGAGGAGTACAAGGACTCCAAGGATCCGGTGAACATCGTGGAGCTGCAGGGCACCACGGGTTCGGCGCCGGCCAACGACCGCAAGGCGGGTTTCGCGGAGGTGATCGCGGCCGATCCGAAGTTCAAGATCGCCGCTTCGCAGACCGGTGACTTCACCCGGGCCAAGGGCAAGGAGGTGATGGAGGCGTTCTTGAAGTCCACTCCGGACATCGATGTGCTGTACGCGCACAATGACGACATGGGGCTGGGTGCGATCGAGGCGATCGAGGGCGCGGGCAAGGTGCCGGGCAAGGACATCAAGATCATCACGATCGACGCGGTGAAGGACGGGATGCAGGCCCTGGCCGACGGGAAGATCAGCTACATCGTCGAGTGCAGCCCGCTGCTCGGCCCTCAACTGATGGACCTGGCCAAGAAGGTCGTCGCCGGTGAGCAGGTGCCGGCTCGGGTGGTGACCGAGGAGACCACCTTCACCCAGGAGCAGGCCAAGGAAGCCCTGCCCACCCGCCAGTACTGAGCCG
>NZ_JBRIQO010000099.1:0-947 GCF_052983175.1 Streptosporangium sp. G12
CGGATGACGGCCAGCGCGTCGGGGGCGCCGTCGAGGCGGTCCATGCCGGCGTCCTCCCACTCGATGGAGATGGGTCCGGCGTAGCCGATGGCGTTGAGGGCGCGGAAGCAGTCCTCCCAGGGCACGTCGCCGCGTCCGGTGGAGACGAAGTCCCAGCCGCGGCGCAGGTCGGCCCAGGGCAGGTGGGAGGCGAGCCGGCCGCGGCGGCCGTCGCCGGTGCGGACCTTGGCGTCCTTGCAGTCGACGTGGTAGATGCGGTCGGCGAAGTCCAGGATGAAGGCGACCGGGTCGATCTCCTGCCAGACCATGTGGGAGGGGTCCCAGTTCAGGCCGAACGCGGGGCGGTGGCCGATGGCCTCCAGGGTGCGCACGGTGGTGTGGTAGTCGTAGGCGATCTCGCTGGGGTGGACCTCGTGGGCGAAGCGGACGCCGACCTCGTCGAAGACGTCCAGGATGGGGTTCCAGCGCGCGGCGAAGTCGGCGTAGCCGTCCTCGATCATCTGGGGGGGCACGGGCGGGAACATGGCCACGGTGTGCCAGATGGAGGATCCGGTGAAGCCGACCACGGTGTCGACGCCGAGTTTGGCGGCGGCGCGGGCGGTGTTCTTGATCTCTTCGGCGGCGTTGCGGCGGACCTGTTCGGGGTCGCCGTTGCCCCAGATGCGGGCGGGCAGGATGCCCTGGTGGCGGGCGTCGATGGGGTTGTCGCAGACGGCCTGGCCGACCAGGTGGTTGGAGATGGTGTAGACCGACAGGTTGTGCTTGGCGAGCAGTTCCTGTTTGCGGGGGATGTAGTCGTCGTCGCTGAGGGCCTTGTCGACCTCGAAGTGGTCGCCCCAGCAGGCGATCTCCAAGCCGTCGTATCCCCAGCCCGAGGCCAGGCGGCAGACCTCTTCGAACGGCAGGTCGGCCCACTGGCCGGTGAACAAGGTGATCGGCCTGCTCAT
>NZ_JBRIQO010000100.1:0-874 GCF_052983175.1 Streptosporangium sp. G12
CGCTGGAGCAGCACGGCCACCACGATGATCAGGCCCTTGGCCACCAGCTGGTCGCTGGTGTTGAGCCCGTTGAGGATGAACAGGTTCGTGATCACGGTGAAGATCAGCAGACCCAGGATCGACCCGATGATCGATCCGCGCCCGCCGGTCAGCAGCGTGCCGCCGATGATGACCGCGGCGATCGCGTCCAGCTCGTACAGATCCCCGTGCGTGGAGGACCCCGTCGTGGTCCTGGCCATGATCAGCACCGCCGCGATGCCGCAGCACAACCCCGACAGCGCGTACAGCATCACGGTGTGGCGGCGCACGTCGATGCCGGCCAGCCGGGCCGCCTCGGGGTTACCGCCCACCGCGTAGGTGCGCCGGCCGAAGGTGGTGCGGTTCAACAGCACCCACCCGGCGATCACCACCAGCGCGAAGATGTAGACCAGCACCGGGATGCCCAGCACCCGGCTGGTCGACAGCTCCACGATCATCTCGTTGCCCTGCTGCACCAGCTGGGTGCGCCGGTCCGACATCCGCTGCGCCAGACCGCGGGCGGCCACCAGCATCGCCAATGTGGCGATGAACGGCACCATCCGCCCATAGGAGATCAGCAGTCCGTTGACCAGGCCCGCGCCGGTGCCGACCAGCACCGCGCACAGGATCATCACGAACGGGCCGTAGGACTGGGTGGCCAGCGTGGTCGCCCACACCGACGCCAGCGCCATGATCGCGCCCACCGACAGGTCGATGCCCCCACCGATGATCACAAACGTCATGCCGACGGTGATCACCCCGATGGTCGCGGCCAGCGACAGGATGCTCACCATGTTGGAGGTCGTGGCGAAGGTGTCGGGCACCGTGACCAGACCCACCACGGCCAGCAGCACCA
>NZ_JBRIQO010000101.1:0-856 GCF_052983175.1 Streptosporangium sp. G12
AGCGCTGCAGTGTCAGCAGGCCCGGCCGGTAGGGCAGGAGGCCGTATTCGACACCGTCGGAGTTGGGGTTGCGGCCCTGGTAGAGCAGCTGCAGGTTGCAGGGGTCGACGGTCATGGTCTGGTCGGCGCTGGTGCGCAGCAGCTCACCGTGGCTGATGTCGTTGGTCCAGGTGGCGCCGCTGTTGACCTTGCCGGCGAAGGGGTTGCTCTCGGTGGCGGCCTGCGGGGTCCAGGAGCCGTTGAGGCTGGTGGCGGTGAAGGAGCGGAAGTAGCGTCCCCGGGCGCCGATCGCCTCGACGATCATGAGGTAGCGGCTCTGGCCCTGGAGCTTGTAGACCTGGACGGCTTCGAAGAGGTTGTTGGTGGTGTCGCTCATGATGACGGTGGAGGTGGAGCCGAAGCTGCCGGGGAAGTTGCCGATGGGCATGCTGGCCCGGTAGATCTTGCCGTTGTCGCCGGCGAAGAACAGGTACATGTTGGTGTCGTCGCCGATGACGGCCTGGTCGATGGGGCCGGTTTGGGAGCCGGTGATGCTTCCGGAGAACAGGGTCTGGGGTGCCGACCAGCCGTTGGGGTTGGTGGGGTTGGTGGAGGTGCGGTAGGAGAAGGCGGGTCCGCCCCACTGGTAGGCCAGCACCCAGATGTTCTTGGGGGCGAAGTAGAACAGGCTGGGTGCCACGGTGCCGGAGGACATGGTGTTCTGGCTGGCCGTGGCCATCTCCGAGTAGTTGGTGAACAGGCCGAAGTTCATCGACCCCCAGCTGCTGCCGAAGTCGTGGGTGGTGGCGTAGACGAGCTGCTTGCCCTCGTAGGGGGCGACGGTGAAGTCCTTGAGCGAGACCCAGCCCGACTTCGG
>NZ_JBRIQO010000102.1:0-849 GCF_052983175.1 Streptosporangium sp. G12
TCGATCATCCGTTGTTGAGTGCGGTGACGGAGGTCGCCGGTGGTGGGTCGGTGGTCTTCAGTGGCCGCTTGTCTCCTGCGGTGCAGCCGTGGCTGGCTGATCATGCGGTGAACGGGACGGTGTTGTTGCCGGGGACCGGTTTGCTGGAGCTGGTGTTGCGGGCCGGGGGTGAGGTGGGCTGGCCGCTGGTGCGGGAGCTGACGTTGCAGGCTCCGCTGGTGCTGCCGGTCGGGGGCGGGGTGCAGGTCCAGGTCGTCGTCGGCGCGCAGGAGGAGTCCGGCGGCAGGGCGGTCTCGATCCACTCGCGTCCGGAAGATGACCCCATGGCGCCGTGGACGGGGCATGCCGAGGGTCTGCTGGGTGCGGAGCCGCTGCCGGTGGCGGGGTTTGAGCTGGCGCAGTGGCCGCCGGTGGATGCGGTGGCGGTGGAGGTGGGCGATGCCTACGAGGTGTTGCTGGGCATGGGGTATGAGTACGGGCCGGTCTTCCAGGGGCTGAGGGCGCTGTGGCGGCGGGGTGAGGAGGTGTTCGCCGAGGTCGCGTTGCCCGAGCAGGCGCATGGGGACGCGGCGCGGTTCGGGGTGCATCCGGCCCTGTTGGACGCGGTGTTGCACGCGCCGTTGGTGGTCGGTGACGGGCAGACGGTGTTGCCGTTCTCCTGGGCGGGGGTGTGCCTGTATTCGGCCGGGGCGACCGAGGTACGGGCACGGATCGCGCGGGTGCGGGAGAACACGGTCGCTTTGACGATCGCCGACTCCACCGGTGCGCCGGTGGTGTCGATCGAGGCGTTGGCCGCTCGTCCGATATCAGCGGACCAGCTCACCACCGCCCACCGCACCGACTCACTGC
>NZ_JBRIQO010000103.1:0-827 GCF_052983175.1 Streptosporangium sp. G12
CTCGACCGCGGTCAAGGAGTCGAAACCCAGCTCCTGGAAAGCCCGATCCGCCTGAACCGCCGTCGCCGAGGCGTGCCCCAGCACCGTCGCCACTTCCTGGCGGACCACCTCCAGCACGACCTCACGACGCCGGGCCTCATCCACCCCGTCCAGCCGCTGCACCAGCGCCGACCCGCCCGACCGCACCGCACGCCGCACCGGACCACGCACCAGACCCCGCAGCAATGCCGGCAATCTCTCGCCCCGCGTCCGCAGCGCCGCCACATCCACTCGCAGCGGCACCAGCGCCGCCACATCCGAGGCCAGACCGGCGTCGAACAGCGCCAGTCCCTCTTCCACCGACAGTGCCGGCAGACCCTGCCTGCGCATCCGCTCCCGGTCGGCCTCGGTCAGCCAGCCGCTCAACCCGGTGTCGGCATCCCACAGCCCGTAAGCCAGCGACGTCGCCACCAGCCCGGCCGAGCGCCGATGCGCCGCCAGCGCATCAAGGAACACATTCGCCGCCGCGTAGCTCGCCTGCCCGGCCGCCAGCACCAGCCCACCGGCCGAGGAGAACAACACGAACGCCGACAGATCCAGATCCGCCGTCAGCTCGTGCAGATGCCACGCCGCATCCGCCTTCGAGCCCAAAACCCCCTCGAACCGCTCCACGGTGAGCGAGCCGATCAACCCGTTGTCGGCGACCCCGGCCGCGTGCACCACACCCTTGAGCGGATACTCCGCCGGGATACCCGCGATCAACTCGGCCAGCGCGTCCCGGTCACCGACGTCGCAGGCCGCGACCGTGACCGTGGCGCCCAGCTCCCACAGTTCCGCCACCAGGTCGG
>NZ_JBRIQO010000104.1:0-824 GCF_052983175.1 Streptosporangium sp. G12
TGTTTGGCCACGACCGCGCCCAGCCCGCCGGTGCCGCCGGTGACCAGCACCGTGCCCTCCGGACCGAACACCGACCGTACGCTGCCCGAAAGCCCCGCATCGTCCGGCAGCCCCGGCTCCATGCCCACCGACTCGGCCATCCGATTCAGCCCTGGCATCAGCAGGTGCCCGTCCCGTACCGCGACCTGTGGCTCGCCCGTGGCCAGCGCCTGAGCGATCGTGTCCGCGTCGAGGGGATCGGTGTCCAGGTCCAGCAGTACGAGTCGGCCCGGCTGCTCGGCCTGCGCGGCCCGTACCAGGCCCCACACCGCCGCCTGCGCCAGGTCCGGCACCTCGCCCGCGACCGCCACCACCGCGCCACGGGTGACGACGACCAATCGGGAGGAGGCGAACCGCTCCCCGGCCAGCCACTCCTGCGCCAGGGCCAGCACCTCACGCGTCACCGCGCCCAGCTCACCACCCGACGGAACGGTGACCAGCACCGCCTCCGACGGCTCGACGACCGAGTCCAGACGCGCTCCCGTCTCCAGCACCGTCCAGCGAGGTGTCTCGGTGCTCGTCGCGGCCGTGATGGCCGTCCAACCCACCTGGTGCAACCAGCCCCGATCACCCGAGACGGCCAGGTCGGAGGTGGACAACGGACGCAACGTGAGCGCCTCGACCTCCGCCACCGGCATACCGGTCTCATCGGCGATGACCAGGGCGACGCTGTTGCCACCGGTGTTCGCGTCGATGGTGAGCCTGACGCGCAGGCTGGTCGCCGCCGTGGCGTGCAGGGACACACCCGACCAGGAGAAGGGCAGGAAAGGCCTGCCCGGCTCGGC
>NZ_JBRIQO010000105.1:0-817 GCF_052983175.1 Streptosporangium sp. G12
AGAAGTCCATGTCGCCGCCGCCGGGCATGGCGGGGGCGGCTCCGGCCTTCTCGGGCTTCTCGGCGATGACGGCCTCGGTGGTGAGGAACAGCGCCGCGATGGACGCCGCGTTCTGCAGCGCCGAACGCGTCACCTTGGCCGGGTCGATGATGCCCGTCTCGAACAGGTTGACGTACTCGCCGGTGGCGGCGTTGAGGCCTTCGCCCGGGGGAAGGTTGCGTACCTTCTCCACCACGACGCCGCCCTCGAGGCCGGCGTTGACGGCGATCTGCTTGAGGGGCTCCTCCAGCGCCTTCTTGACGATCGCGGCGCCGGTGGCCTCGTCGCCGAAGAGCTCGAGCTTGTCGAAGGCCTTGGCGCCGGCCTGCAGCAGCGCCACGCCGCCGCCGGGGACGATGCCCTCCTCGACGGCCGCCTTGGCGTTGCGCACGGCGTCCTCGATGCGGTGCTTGCGCTCCTTGAGCTCGACCTCGGTGGCGGCGCCGGCCTTGATGACGGCCACGCCGCCGGCCAGCTTGGCCAGACGCTCCTGGAGCTTCTCGCGGTCGTAGTCGGAGTCGGTGTTGTCGATCTCGGCGCGGATCTGGTTGACCCGGCCGGCGATCTGCTCGGCGTCGCCGGCACCGTCGACGATGGTGGTCTCGTCCTTGGTGACGATGACCTGGCGGGCGCGGCCGAGCTGGTCCAGGGTGGTGGACTCCAGCTTCAGGCCGAGGTCCTCGCTGATGACCTGGGCGCCGGTCAGGACGCCGATGTCGGCCAGCATGGCCTTGCGGCGGTCGCCGAAGCCCGGCGCCTTGACCGCGACCGAGCGGAA
>NZ_JBRIQO010000106.1:0-788 GCF_052983175.1 Streptosporangium sp. G12
CTGGTCGCTCTGACGCGCAGGGTGGTGGCGCCGACCGCGTGGACCGACACCCCGTTCCAGGCGAACGGCAGATACGGCCGCCCCGGCTCGGGGGCGGGCAGCAGATCACCCAGCGCGCTGGCATGCAACGCCGCGTCCAGCAACGCCGGATGCACCCCGAACCGCGCCGCCTCAGCATGCGCCTGCTCGGGCAGAACGATCTCGGCCAGCACCTCACCCGGTCGCACCCACGCCCGCGCCAGCCCCTGGAAGACCGGCCCGTACTCCAGACCGATCTCGGCCAGACGCTCATACAAGTCATCCACCGCCACCGCCACCGCATCGGCCGGCGGCCACACCGCCACCGAGAAGCCCGGCTCGGCCACCTGCTCGGCGAGCTCGCCTTGCGCGTGCAGCGTCCAGTCCTGCGCGTCGTGGGCTCGCGAGTGGATCGCCACCGACCGCACCCCCGGCTCCTGCGCCGCACCGACCAGCACCTGCACCCGCACGCCGCCCTCGTCCGCCAGCACCAGCGGAGCCTGCAACGTCAGCTCCCGCACCAGCGCACAACCCAGCTCCTCACCCGCCCGGCCCGCCAGCTCCACCAACGCCGTCCCCGGCACGATCACCGTCCCGTTGACCACATGATCGGCCAGCCACGGCTGCGCAGCCACCGACAGACGGCCACTGAAGACCACCGACTCACCACCGGCGACCTCCGTCACCGCACTCAGCAGCGGGTGATCGATCCCCTCCAAACCAACCGCGTCCATGTCCCCGGCCTCGGCCTGCGCCGCCACCCAGAACCG
>NZ_JBRIQO010000107.1:0-716 GCF_052983175.1 Streptosporangium sp. G12
TTTAGGCGACGGGGGAATCGGGAGCGGGAGGGCCGTCAAGGCCCGAGCGTGCCCTGGCCGGTCAGGTCTGCGCATGTGGGATCTCCGATCGTCGCGCATTAGATGGACGGCGCTTTTATATTGATCGTGTGACTCGTCAGGTGCGCACCTCTCCCGGCGCGGCGTACGACCTCGGATACCACGTGGTGTGGTGTCCGAAGTATCGCCGCCCGGTTCTTGGCGGGCGGGTCAAGGACCGCCTTGAGGAGTTGATTCGCGCCAAGGCCGACGAGCACGGCTGGGAGATCGTGGCGCTTGAGGTGATGCCCGACCACGTGCGCCTGTTCGTCAAGCCGCACCCGAAGAACTCTCCGTCGTACGTGGCCAACCAGTTCAAGGGCTTCACCTCCCACCACCTGCGCGCCGAGTTTGCGCACCTGCGCTCCCAACTGCCGACGCTGTGGTCGCGGTCGTACTTCGTGGCCACGACCGGCGCGGTGTCCGCCGATACCGTGCAGCGCTACATCGAGATCCAATACGAGCGCGTCCCCAAGGGGGGAGGTGCTCGTGCGCAGGTCGTTTAAGTTCCTGCTGCGTGCGACCGTCCACCAGCAGGTCGCGCTCACCGCGTACCTGGATGACCACCGCGCCCTGTACAACGCCGCACTGGAGCACCGCCGCACCGCCTACCGCAGGGCGGGCGTGAGCATCACCTACGGCGTCCAGTCGGCCGACCT
>NZ_JBRIQO010000108.1:0-709 GCF_052983175.1 Streptosporangium sp. G12
TGGTGAATCGTGCGGGGACGAGGACGGGGTGGTCGGTGTGCAGGGCGGCGTCGAGCAGGGCGAGTCCTTCGGGGATGGACAGGGGTTTGACGCCCGCTCGTTCCATCCGTCGCAGGTCGGCTTCGCTGAGGTCGCCTGCCATGCCGCCGGAGGCCCACAGTCCCCAGGCCAGTGAGGTGGCGGTGAGTCCTTGGGCGTGGCGGTGGTGGGCCAGGGCGTCGAGGTAGGCGTTGGCGGCGCCGTAGCCGGCCTGGCCGGCGCTGCCCAGTACTCCGGCCAGGGAGGAGAACAGCACGAAGGCCGACAGGTTCAGGTCTTGGGTCAGTTCGTGCAGGTGGCGGGCGGCGTCGGCCTTGGGTCGCAGGACGGCGTCGATGCGTTCGGGGGTGAGGGAGGCCACGATGCCGTCGTCCAGGATTCCGGCGGTGTGGATGACACCGGTCAGGGGGTGTTTCGCCGGTACGGAGGCGAGCAGGTGTGTCAGGTGCTCGCGGTCGCCGACGTCGCAGGCTTCGATCGTGACCGTGGCGCCGAGTTCGGTCAGCTCGGCGGCCAGTTCGGCGGCGCCGGGTGCCTGGGTGCCGCGTCGGCTGGCCAGCAGCAGGTGTTTGACCTGGTGGGTGGTGGCGAGGTGTTTGGCCACGACCGCGCCCAGCCCGCCGGTGCCGCCGGTGACCAGCACCGTGCCCTCCGGACCGAACACCGACCG
>NZ_JBRIQO010000109.1:0-673 GCF_052983175.1 Streptosporangium sp. G12
TCCGGCAAGGGCAGGCGGCCTACCCCGTCGAGTACTACTGGAAGAACGCCTTCGGCATGCGGCTGGGCAGCGGGTCGATCTCGGTCACCACCGCCCCGTCCCTGTGGGGCGGGCAGATCACACCGGGCGGCACCTTCACCCTCACCCTGGCGCACCGCACGGCCCAGTGGCCATTTCTGGTCAGGAGCTACACCACCACCTGGGACCTGTCATCGCTACTGGCCAACGCCGATGTCATCGGCCAGTCCGGGGCCGGCACCATCGGCGGCACCACCCTGACGATCCCCTCGCAGGGCACCAAGTCCGACCCACCTGCGAAGACCATCACCTTCCGGGTCAAGCAGGGCACCGTCGGGCGCAGCATGACCATCCGGCCGACCGGGATCAGCAGCGTCCTCGCCGCTCCGGGCCAGCTCGGAAACAACACCGCCGCCCCCCCGATCCAGATCGTGGGCGGGCAGTCCATCTCACCCACCAACGCCGCCGCCGACACCGCCACCACCCAGGGCAAGGCCGTCAGCGTGCCCGTCCTGGCCAACGACACCGCGACCGCACCGGCGATCAGCAACGTCACCAAGCCCGGCAACGGCACCGCGACCATCTCCGGCACCAACGTGGTCTACACCCCCGCTCCGGGCTTCGTCGGCACCGACACCTTCACCTACACCATCAC
>NZ_JBRIQO010000110.1:0-618 GCF_052983175.1 Streptosporangium sp. G12
TATTTCTTTGATGGCTGGCTGGGTGGGTTGATCTTGGCGAGGTAGTCGGCGAGGGACTTGAGGATCTCGTCGGCGGTCTTGGTCCAGGTGAACGGTCTGGGGTCCTGGTTCCAGGTGTCGATCCAGGCCTTGATGTCGTCTTCGAGGGCTTGGACGGAGGTGTGGACTCCGCGGCGGAGGAGTTTGTCGGTCAGTAGTCCGAACCAGCGCTCGACCTGGTTGATCCATGACGAGCCGGTCGGGGTGAAGTGGACGTGGAAGCGCGGGTGCCGGCTCAGCCAGGTTCTGATCTCGGCGGTGTTGTGGGTGGCGTAGTTGTCGCACACCAGGTGCACGTCGAGTTCGGCGGGGACGGCCTTGTCTATGGTGACCAGGAACTTCTTGAACTCAAGGGCTCGGTGGCGCCTGTGGAGTTCACCGATGACGGTGCCGTCGGCGATGTTGAAGGCCGCAAACAGGCTGGTGATGCCGTGCCGCAGGTAGTCGTGGGTGCGGCGTTCGGGCATGCCCGGCATCATCGGCAGGATCGGCTGAGACCGGTCCAGAGCTTGGATCTGGGACTTCTCGTCGACACAAAGCACGACGGCTTTCTCGGGCGGGTTGTGGTAGAGCCCGACG
>NZ_JBRIQO010000111.1:0-590 GCF_052983175.1 Streptosporangium sp. G12
GCGCCGGCCGCCGGAGTTGCCGTCGGCGAAGGCCTCGTTGACCACGTCCCAGGCGTAGATCTTGCCCTTGTAGTGGTTCATCACGCCGTTGATGTGGTTGATCATCGCCTGGCGCAGCGCGTTGCCCTCCATCGACCGCATCCAGTTCGGCTGCTGGTTGTGCCAGGCCAGCGTGTGGCCGCGCACCCGCTTGCCGTTCTGCACCGCCCAGTTGTAGACCCGGTCGCCGCCGGAGAAGTTGAACTGGTTCTGGTTGGGCTCGGTGGCGTCGATCTTCATCTCGTTCTCGGCCGTGATCATGTCGAACTCACGGTTGGCGATCGTCGTGTACTGCGAGTCGCCGAGCTTGCCGGCGCTGATCGCGGTGCCGAAGTAGCGCCCGCTCTGCTGGGCCGCCGCGCCGAGCGTGGTGGCCGCGGCACCGGCGGAAGCGGCACCGGCGGAGACCGGGCCGGTCACCGCCGTGAGCGTGCCGAGCACGAGGGTGCCGAGGGCGCCGGCGACCAGGGCCCGGCGAAGGCCGCCGAGAGGTCGCCGGGTGCCGGGCGGGGGTATGGCGTTTGTGCCCATGCCTGAGCCTCCATAACTGC
>NZ_JBRIQO010000112.1:0-584 GCF_052983175.1 Streptosporangium sp. G12
GGTTCGGCGCCCGACAGCAGGCTGGTGGTGACCTCCGCCGAGGCCTGCAGCCACATCTCCCTGCGCCGGCTCTCCTCGTACAGGCGGGCGTTCTCGATGGCGACGCCGGCCGCGGCGGCCAGCGCGGTCACGATCGCCTCGTCCTCCTCGTCGAACTCGCCGCCACCGCGCTTCTCGGTGAGGTAGAGGTTGCCGAACACCTCCTCGCGCACCCGGACCGGCACCCCCAGAAACGACCCCATCGGCGGATGGCCGGGCGGAAAACCGTAGGACGCCGGATGGTCGGAGATGTGGGCCAGCCGCAGGGTCTGCGGCTCCTTGATCAGCAAACCGAGCAGGCCGAGCCCGTGCGGCCAGTGCTCGATCCGCGCGATCTCCTCCTCGCTCAGCCCCACCGGGACGAACTGCACCAGCGTGCTGTGGTCTCCGGCCACGCCCAGCGCGCCGTAGGTGGCGTCGACGAGGGTGGTGGCGGTCTCCACGATCCGGCGCAGCACGGTCTCCAGGTCCAGGTCGCTGCCCACCGCGACCACGGCCTCCAGCAGCGCGTGCACCCGGTCGCGGGTGGCCAGCACCGCCTCCAG
>NZ_JBRIQO010000113.1:0-574 GCF_052983175.1 Streptosporangium sp. G12
GTTCGCGCCGAGGTAGAGGCTCGGCGCCGCGACGAAGACCGTACCGCCGACGGCCAGGAGGGCGCCCGCCCACGAGCCCGTCACGCGCCGGCCGGTCATCCCCACCAGGACGACGAAGGCGGCCAGCATGGGCAGCGCGCCCAGGCGGAGCAGCAGGACCAGCGGCTCCACCCCGGTCACCCAGCTCACCGCGGCCAGGTGCGCGTAGACGAACCAGTGGTAGAAGAGCGGCTCGCCGGCGACCATCGGCACCGTGGGCGGCATGTGGTGCCTCAGCTCGCCGACCAGGGCCAGATGGAACGGCATGTCGACCGAGGACGACCCGAGCGCGGGCCAGACGAGGGCGTGGGTCCCGAAGAAGGAGACCGCGCTCCAGAGCAGCAGGTATGTGAAGATCGACGCGACGGACCACGACCACCACAGCGGCGCCCGCTCCCGGCGGGGCGAGGCCCTCCAGTGCCGGCGCAGCCGGGGGACGGCCAGGAAGAGCAGACAGGTGCCGATCGGCCACACCAGCACGAGCAGCGGCACGCCCACGGCACGGGCGCCGATGTAGGCGAAGACCTCGACGGCG
>NZ_JBRIQO010000114.1:0-567 GCF_052983175.1 Streptosporangium sp. G12
AACGAGGACGCCCGGCGCGGTCTCGAGCGCGGCATGAACCAGCTCGCGGACGCCGTCAAGGTGACCCTCGGCCCCAAGGGCCGTAACGTCGTGCTGGAGAAGAAGTGGGGCGCCCCCACCATCACCAACGATGGTGTCTCCATCGCCAAGGAGATCGAGCTCGAGGACCCGTGGGAGAAGATCGGGGCCGAGCTCGTCAAGGAAGTCGCCAAGAAGACCGACGACGTCGCGGGTGACGGCACCACCACCGCCACCGTGCTCGCCCAGGCTCTCGTCCGTGAGGGTCTTCGCAACGTCGCCGCCGGCGCCAACCCGATGTCGCTGAAGAAGGGCATCGAGGCCGCCGTCGAGCGCGTGTCGGAGGAGCTGTCCAAGCTCGCCAAGGACGTGGAGACGAAGGCGCAGATCGCCTCCACGGCCTCCATCTCCGCGGGCGACCCGCAGATCGGCGAGATGATCGCCGAGGCGATGGACAAGGTCGGCAAGGAAGGCGTCATCACCGTCGAGGAGAGCAACACCTTCGGTCTCGAGCTCGAGCTCACCGAGGGCATGCGCTTCGACAAGGGC
>NZ_JBRIQO010000115.1:0-524 GCF_052983175.1 Streptosporangium sp. G12
GAGTGGAGTGAGGCTCCGGCCGGTTCCGTTTCCGCTCCTGCGGGGGTGCCCGGGTGGGTGGTGGCCGGTTCTCTGGCCGGTTCGCTGGATGGTGAGGTTGCGGAGTGTGTGCTGGTCGAGGTGTCGGCCGGGGTGCACGAGGCGTTGGGTGTGGTGCAGGGGTGGTTGGCCGAGGAGCGGTTCGCCTCTTCGCGGCTGGTGGTGGTGACGCGGGGCGCGGTGGCGGTCGCTCAGGCGGAGGATGTGGATCCGGCGCAGGCGGCGGTGTGGGGTCTGGTGCGGGCGGCGCAGGCCGAGCAGCCGGGCCGGTTCGTGCTGCTGGACGTGGAGGCCGGGCCGCTGGAGGCGGACGCGGTCGATCGGGCGCTGGCCTCGGGTGAGGCGCAGGTCGCGGTGCGGGCCGGTGCGGTGTGGGTGCCGCGGTTGGTGCGCACGGTGGTGGCGCCGGTGGAGGAGGATCGCGCTCCGGTGTTCGGGCCGGAGGGCACGGTGCTGGTCACCGGCGGCACCGGCGGCCTGGGCGC
>NZ_JBRIQO010000116.1:0-503 GCF_052983175.1 Streptosporangium sp. G12
CGTACGGCTTGCGCAGGCCGATCGCGCGGCGGGCCCCGGCGTCCCAGACCAGGGACATCACCGCGAAGGCGACCAGGAAGAACACCCCCGACCACTTCACCGCGCAGGCCGCGCCCAGGCACAACCCGGCGGCGATCCGCCACGGCCGCGCCCCCAGCCCCGGCCCCTGGTCACTGAGCGGCGAGGTCTCGTACCAGGTCACCAGCCGCTCCCGCGCCCGGTCACGATCGACCACCAGGCAGGCGAAACCGGCCAGCACCCAGAACATCAGGAAGATGTCCAGCAGCGCCGTCCGCGACAGCACGAAGTGCAGGCCGTCCAGCGCGAGCAGCAGCCCGGCCAGGCAGCCCAGCATGGTCGAGCGGGTCATCCGGCGGGCCACCCGGGCCAGGATCAGGATCGACAAGACCCCGACCACCGCCCCGGCGAACCTCCACCCGAAGGGGGTCATGCCGAAGATCTGCTCGCCCAGGCCGATCATCCACTTGCCCAGCGGCGGGTGG